>VXOI01000219.1:0-27463 GCA_009840175.1 Chloroflexota bacterium
GATCAACCATTCTGCGAATGACAGCTTCATCGCTTACCAAGTCTGCATCGGTAGCAGCAAGTTCTTCTCGTCTTGTTAGTTCCGTGACTAAATTGGACTCAAGATCTGGAACATTCCGAATCGGAATACCTTCAACAGACCAAATCTCAGTAGCTTCCGCACGAAACTCGGTACCTTTGCGTATAGATGGAATGAAACTCGTGTAGCCCAACAATTGTAAATGGTTAACCTTTCTCAAGGAAACGCTAACGGAAGCTCTCAGAGAACCTTCATTATCGGCCTGAGATACACTGTCTGCTAACGAAATGTTCCAGATACACTCTCTTGGTAGTCCTTTTAGCAGTTTTTGAGGAAACTGAAAGGGATGCACCGTTGCAGCTGCCAGACCTAGCAGCGCCGTAGACTTCCCGGAGTTATTCGGCCCGACAAGAACATTCACCCGCTCGTCGAACTCAAAGGTAATGTCGTCGAACGGCCCGGCGTTGGTGATTCGGAATGTCTTTATGGGCATTTCACCCTCTCCGTTCAGCCCCTAATACGACTGGAACAGCCGTCCCCACTCGGTCTTGAGGGCGGCCTCAATGCGGCGGCGGCCCTTGGTCTTGAGCCAGTAGCCGTTGTGGTACAGGTTGGAGGCGAAGAAGGCCCATCCGACTATGGGACTGCGCAGCAGCATATTCTCCAGCGGCTTGAGCGGCCCCCAGTAGATTAGCTTCTGGCCCCTGCTGGCGAAGGTGTTCTCAACCCCTGAGAACTCCCAATTGACGCCGCTGATGTCCTCGCCGCGCACGTCAATGTCTGCAACTTCGCCGCAGCCCAGCCCGCGCTCGTGGGCCAGCCGGATGAACGGGATGCTCATTGGGTCGAAGCCCATCATCCTGGCGGCCACGGCGTCAATGGCCACTTGGTCGGCGCTGGCCAGGATGCGGTTCTTGATGTGCCAACGCATGGCCCGGGGGCCGGGACCGTCCCCGGCGAAGGTGCCGTCCATCACCGCGAACAGGCCGGGGTGGATTTCCTGCTGGATGGCCAGCAGGTCAACCAGCGTTTCGTGAATCACCGAGTGCGTCCAGTGACGCTTGCGGTGCAGCAGCCCTCCGAAAGCGTTCTTCATAGCCCCGGTCATGGTGGTGAAGACGTGGGTCTTCATCGTGGGCAGTTGTACGATGTTGGTGCCGTGGAAGCATTCCGGTATCTGGATGCCTTCCGGGAAAATGTCTCCCAGCGCCAGCATGTCGGCCTGGGGCTGGTAGTCAATCCAGCGGTTGGGCGGACTGTCCAGGTGGATGGCAGGCAGCCCGACCTTGTCCTGGGCCGCCTTGTGCTTGTTGTTCTCCTCGCCCTCGTAGGAGTCTACGACTACCGTGCCGTTGTGGGCGGCTATCAGGTCCGTATGCCCCATCGCCTTCAGCGCGTTGGCGACGCCCTCAATCTGCCACGGCGTGGAGGAACAGCCGGGATACCAGTGCTGCCAGGATATGTTGACCTTCAGCAGCGTGCGGTTTCCCGTCGGCAGGAACTGCGCTGCGCCCGCCAGATCCATGGCGCGGGCGATGTCGTCCTGAACCGTTTCCGGCGTAGTGGCGACCACGGCAACCACCGGGGCCGTAGCGGTTCGGGCCGAGGGGTGCGCCGGGGCTATCTGTGTCTGCATACGTTCATCCTGAGCTTGTCGAAGGGCTGAGCTCGTCGAAGGATTCCCCGGTAGGGCGTCAACGGCCCTGAATAAGGGCGCACTACTGTGCGCCCCTATATCCATATAATAACCCATTCAGGGCTACCCGTTCAGCAGCACCACCGCCGATACCGCCAGCCATGCGACGATGCAGGCCAGCAGGGGCAGGTCGCGCACCATCAACTGTTCCGGCGCTTCCGCCCGCTCGCTGGTGTTCAGCAGGTACAGATACCGGAACAGCCCCAGCGCCACCAGCGGCAGGGTGAACAGCATGGCGTTGTTGTCAGGCAGGTTGTCCGCTTCTATTGTATAAAGAGTATAGCTGAGCAGCGCCGCCGTTGCCGATATGTTCAGCAGTTGCGAGATGAAGGGTCCGGCATAGTGATTCAGGGCAGAGCGCTGCTCGCCAGCGTCTTCACCTGCCAGCCGCACCTCGGCGTAGCGTCGGCCAAGCACGATAAACAGGGCTCCGGCCCCGGTGGTAGTGTACAGCCACGGCGAGGGCTCGACTTCGATTGCCAAAGCCCCGACCACGGCGCGTATGACGTAGCCGCTGGCGACGGCAAAGACGTCCAGCAACGGAAGATTCTTCCCTCCCAGCGAATACCCGACGTTGATTGCTATGTATATCAGCCCTACCAGCCCCAGCTGTTGGGCGACGTACCAGATGACAGCCAGCCCGGCCCCGATGAGCGCGACCATCAGCGCGACGGCGACGGGAACGCTGACCCGGCCAGAAGCGATGGGCCGGTTGCGCTTCGTGGGATGGCGGCGGTCGGCTTTCCGGTCCATCAGGTCGTTCAGCACATATACCCCGCTGGCCATTCCGCAGAAACCTAGAAACACCAGCACCAGCCGAAACAGCAAGTCAGGGACGTTACCCGCGGAGTCCACCGACCAGGCGATGTCCACGGCAAACAGGAAGGGCAGGAATACCAGACCGTTCTTGGCCCACTGTAGGGGGCGCATCAGGCGCAGTGCGTCAACCATCTTTCGGCCTGACGGAATGAGCCGTCGGTCTACCGGCGCGGCGCGCCCGCGGCCGGATCTGCTCTGTCCGCGGCGGCGGCCCGCTCGATAGCCCGCAGTTCGCTATACCACGCCCCCAGAAACGACATACTGCTGTAGTAGAAGGTCGCAATCACCACCCCTCCCCATAGCAGGAACGGGTATGCGAAATCGCCGACAACGGTAACGATAGTTGCGGCTGCTACCGTGACTGCTCCGACAATCCCGCCCAGCCACAACCCGAACACGAGGGCCTTGCGGACCGGCGTGCCTGAATAGTCACTGGCAGCGTTAATGCCGAAGTACCCGGCGATGAACGGCCCAGCGGGAACACCTACAAAGTGGACCACGGGAATGATTGCCAGAATAATAACCACTCCCAGGCCGATGAAAACACCCTTGACCATTACCTCGATTCAACCGTGCGAAGGATAAACAGCGCCGCTATTATATCTGAAAACAGATGTATTTCCCGGAGCGAAGCAGCATAGATTCGGGCATTGAGGAGGGCTGATTTGCCTGACGAGCATTATTCCCCCTTCCTGAATTTCATCGGCATTGAAGAAGGTCTGTCGGAGAACGGGGTCGGCAGTGTATCGCTGGAGATTCGGCCGCACCACCTGCAAGCCGCCGGACAGGTGCATGGCGGGCTGATGGCGGTGCTGGTGGACACCGCATTTTTCCGTGCCGTGCGCTCCATAATGTCGGCTGAGCAGCGCACCACGACCATCGAACTGAAGGTGAACTTCCTCGAAAGCGCGAATTCCGGTCGTCTAACCGCCACCGCAAGGATAATCAGCAACAGAGACCGCTTGACTGTGGCCGACGTCGAGGTCACTTCCGACGATGGCCGCCTTGTCGCTCAGGGCCTGGGAACATTCCTGATTATAGGCAGCGGCGGGGATTGAACCCGGAACACTTGCGGTCCTCAGGCTCAAGTTAGCTCAGATAACGCTGCCCGGTGACTGTTTGGAACTGTCGCCGCTGTGGTGTATAATCGAGACCGCTCAGGCCCCAAAGGAGCGGCGAGATGAAGATCCCCATGCGCGTTGATTATGGGGTGCGGGCCCTGGTAGAACTGGCCCTCCACTACGGAGACGGGCCAGTTCAAACTGCCGAAATCGCGGCGAAGCAGGGCATTCCCGTTGCCTACCTCGACCAGTTGATGGCCTCGCTGAACAAGTTCGGCTTCGTGGCCAGCCGCCGCGGACCGCGCGGCGGACACGCTCTTGCGATGCGTCCAGATGACATCAACCTCAGTATGGTGATGTCCAGTCTCGACCCCAACAGCTCTCCCCTCGACTGCCTCATCAACCCCCTCGACTGCGTACTGTCTGACTCCTGCGCCCAGCAGGAAGTCTGGAAATCCGTCGAAGACGCCATCAGCGAAGTGTTGAGCAACATCACGCTGGCCGACCTCGCAGAACGCCAGCTCAGCCTCGCCGCCACTTCCTGACTCCCTTCCAAGTCTTCTTCCGACGTTTCTGATGGCGCTCATGGAATGGGCGTCATTTTTAGTTGCCGCGTTGTTTTGGTTACGATTTACGTCACTGACTTATGGCAATTGCGACGCAACTATCAAGCCTTCCTCGATTGACAGCCCGAATAGCAATCACTAAAATTCGTGGCAGCATCTCAGTATCCCATCTTCATTCTTCCCCTATTCGACCGGAGGAGAAGGGCCAATGGCAACCTACGACATCATTATCAGAGGCGGCACCATCGTAGACGGGACGCGCGCGCCCCGCTACATCAGCGACATCGCCATCAAGGACGGGCGCATCGCCAAGATTGGCGGGCTGAACGGCGGCGACGCTGAGCGGGAAATCGACGCCAAGGGCCTCATCGTGGCCCCCGGCTTCATTGACCTGCACACCCACTACGACGCCCAGATTTTCTGGGACCCCTACTGCACCCTGTCCGGCTGGCACGGCGTAACCTCCGTGGCCCTGGGCAATTGCGGCTTCGGCTTCGCGCCCTCCCGCGTCGAAGACCGGGACCGCTCCATGCTGAGCATGACCCGCAACGAGGCCATCCCTTACGACGCCATGAAGGCGGGAATGCCCTGGAACTGGATAACCTTCCCCGACTTCATCGACAGCCTGGAGAACACTCCCAAGGGCATCAACTGCCTGACCTACGTACCGCTGACCCCGCTTTACGCCTGGGTCATGGGCTGGGACGAGGCCAAGACCCGCCGCCCGACCGAGGCTGAGTTGCAGGAAATGGTCCGGCTGATCCACGAGGCCATGGACCACGGCGCCTGCGGCTGGTCGGCCCAGGTCCTCGGCGAGACCTCGGTACAGCGCGACTACGACGGCACCCCGATGATTACCGACCTGCTCTCCGAGCATGAGGTTCTCACCTTCGCCCAGGTCCTCCGCGACCGCGACGAGGGCTTCATCGAGCTGGCCTACCAGGAAACCGGCGAAGATGGCCGCCCCCTTGGCGAAGAGACCCGCAACTTCTTCGAGCAGGTTGCCGAGGTTTCGGGACGCCCGGTGCTCTACCAGGCAGTCGCCCCCAACGCCGTCCACCCCGAGCAGCACCGCGAGCGCATCCGCTGGCTGGAGAGCTGCGCCGAGCGCGGCCTGCGCGTCTACGGCCAGGGCGCTACCCGCCGCGGCGGCTTCGAGCTGACCTTCGAGGACTGGAACCTGTTCGACGACACCCCAGCTTGGCGCGATGTGACCCTGGGCGACAAGGCCACCCGCAAGGCCAAGATGTCCGACCCGGCCATGCGCCAGGCCCTCAAGGACGAGTGGGACTCCGGCACCCGCCCCACCCTGGTGGTTCAGGGTTCGGTGGGCAGCCTCCAGGTGATGACCCGCAAGGTCAGGATTGACATCGGCGCCGAGTCCGACTTCACCCGGATGCCCGCCAAGGTCAACGTCGCTGGCTCCGACTACTTCCTGGTCAACACCCGCGACGGCTACAAGCTGCTCTCTGTCGTCTGCCCGCACCAGGGCGGCACCATCGGCGACGAGGGCGACGCCTTCGTCTGCGACACCCACGCCTACGAGTACGAAGGCGACGGCAGCTGCATCACCAACCCTGAACTGCGGATGAAGTCCTTCGTGGTCAACGTCGTTGACGGGCGCATGATTGCGCTGGCCCCCGACGAAACCGAGGCCTCCAGCCCGCAGGCCGGCCTGACGGTGCAGCAGATTGCCGACGATCAGGGTAAGCACGTCATTGACGCCCTGCTGGACATGGTGGTCGAAGACGACATGGCCACCGAGTTCTACGCCGACACCCAGGGCCGCGACCAGGCCCAGTACACCGCCGAGGTGCTGGACTCCAACCACATCGTGGCCGGCGTGTCCGACGGCGGCGCCCACGTCAAGTTCCTGACCGCGGGCATCTACCCGACGGATATGCTCACCTGGCTGGTGCGCGACGAGAAGGTCATCACCCTCGAGGACGCCCACTACAAGCTGTCCTTCCTGCCCGCCCACTTCGGCGGCTTCCAGGACCGCGGCGCCCTGCGCGAAGGCTCCCCGGCCGACGTGGTCATCTACGACCTCCAGAGGCTGGAAGTCCTGCCCAGCGAAGTAGCCGAAGACCTGCCCGGCGGTGAGTGGCGCCGCATCCAGAAGGCCAAGGGCTACCGCTACACCATGGTCAACGGCGAGGTCACCTTCGAGGACGGCGAACCCACCGGCGCCTACCCCGGCCGCCTGCTACGCAACGGCCGCGGCTAGGCCCAACGCCATCCGTTTGTCCTGAGCTTGTCGAAGGACGGGAACCACAGAGGCCCCGGAGCATTCCGGGGCCTCTGCTCATCCTCTGTCAGCAGTACATCCGTGGTAAACTAAATTCTACCCTAAACATCAGAGAGCAACAGGATGCCCCCCAGACCCTTCCGCGAAAGCCCGGAACGCCAAGACCAGCGCATCCGAAAGCACGTGGCCCAAGCTAAAGAGTACTGGGCCAAAGGCGCCGAGCATCTTCGCGAAGAGGACACGTGCCAAGCCGCGGAAAAAGGGTGGGGAACTGTAGCCCAGATAACGAAAGCTGTAGCAACCCTGAAGGGATGGAACCATTACGACCACGTGGCCATCCGGGACTGTGTCTACGAATTAGCTGAGGAGAATCCCAGTCAGGGACCGGAGATAATCCGGGGAATGAGAGCCGCGGAGCACCTGCACGGGCAATTCTATGAGGTCTATATGACCCTCCGGACCGTGGAGCTAGCCTTGGAAGACGTCGTACCCCTCCTGGAAGTCCTGTGGGGATTCCTGCCCGAGGAATACACCGGAGGCGGCACGTTCAGCCAGCAGGCTCCGGCCTGAACGCACAGACCCCGGAACAGTCCGGGGCCTGTCCCTACTACTGCCAGCATGACAACGCACCGTGTATTATCAGAGGAAGGAACGAGATATGCCAGAGGAAGTACAACCCAACGGCTCTTCTGAATGGAGCAACTTCACTTGGGCAGAGCAGACTTACTACCGGGCGAAATATGAGTACACTTGGACTGGTGTACCGACAACAGACTCATCGAAAATGCTTGGGCAACCCCCTGTTCCAGGCTCCAACGATCGACTGCAAAGAATTCTGGAAGACAGTCGAGAAAACCTTGTCAGTCGCCGTAGTAGCAATTCCTTGATACATACAGGACCAGACGGTTCAATAATAATCACTAATGAAGGTGGCTGGGGACTGCCTCTCTCAGAACAGCCTGACATATACGCGGAACTGGATGAGCGATATTTGTGCCACTGGGAAATCAGCCAAGCCACTTGGATTCCAGAGGCGCCCTATTGGGCTACCTGCTCAGATTACTAACAAGCTGCGGTTATACTCAACGCTGGTGGTTTTCCGAATATAGCAGTTTCATGTGAGCAAGAGCTATGGCTACCCGACTCGGTTGGACCAGGCAAGAACTGCTCGTTGCTTTCTCGCTATATTGCCGGTTACCATTCGGTAGGCTACATCACAGGAATCCCGAAATCATCAGATTCTCGGAGGCCATTGGGCGGTCTCCATCTGCGTTGGCAATGAAACTCACTAACATCGCCAGCCTTGACCCGGCGATTACTTCCACTGGCCGGGCCGGGTTGCGGTCTGCATCCGCTAACGACCGTGCAATGTGGGACGAAATGCAAGGTGATTGGGAACGTTTTGCCATCGAGTCCGAACAAGCTCTGTCAGAGGCTCAAGTAAGGGCAAGACTGGATAAAGAAACAAGTCAGGATGATATATCCGACCGTGTTGGAGAAGATCGCATCACCCAGACCTCGACGCGCATCGGTCAAAATTTCTTCCGCAGCACAGTTCTAAGTGCCTACAACGGAAGGTGCTGCATTACAGGACTATCGTTGCCCGCCTTGCTGGTGGCGAGTCACATCGTCCCATGGAGACATGATAGCGCCAATAGGGTCAATCCAAGGAACAGCTTACTGTTGTCCGCCCTACATGACAAAGCTTTCGATTCAGGGTTCATCACCATACGCGACGATATGACTGTGCAAGTATCTCGCAAACAAAACGTGATTAACGACCAGTTCTTTTCGGAATCAATCGTGTATTACGACGGTAAATCCATCTCTCTCCCTGAAAAATTCTCTCCCGGCAGGGAATTTCTCTCCTATCACAGAGAACATATCTTTGAGAACTAGGCAAAGCACTCTCGTCCAGTGGCGATTCCTTGCTAAACTGCCTTCGGTAGTTTCCTGCCAACCCAGGCAAGTGCCTTGCTAACCTTGACACCCGCCCACCCCTGCGCTACACTCGCTACCGTCAGATGAACCTGCCGAACAGCCGTTGCGATTGCGCCTGTCCGCCTACATAGGGCGGCAGGTAGTTGCGGCTTTCGCCCGAAACCTGCGCCCGCCCCGCTTGGGGCTGCCCCTAGAGGACAGGAGCAGGTTTTTTGTTTGGCCGTAGCCGGTCATTCCGGCCCGGTCCTGTCCCGAGAAAGCGGGAATCACCACCTTTCAGCGCCCCTCGACAAGCTCAGGATGAACAGGAGGAACCATCGCTATGGCTACTCAGCCCATTGCCCTGACTCCCGAACAGGTCAAACGCTACAGCCGCCACATCATCATGGGCGACGTCGGCTCCAAGGGCCAGCGCGCCCTGATGCAGTCCAAGGCCCTCATCATCGGCGCCGGCGGCCTCGGCTCGCCCAGCGCCATCTACCTCGCCTTAGCCGGCGTCGGCACCCTCGGCATCGTGGACCTGGACGTGGTGGACCTCTCCAACCTCCAGCGCCAGGTGCTGCACCACACCGCAGACGTGGGACGCCCCAAGGTGCAGTCAGCACTGGACAACATCAAGTCCTACAACCCCGACGTGAACGTCGTCCTGCACGAGACCTGGCTGAACTCCGAGAACGCCATGGAAATCATTGAGCAGTACGACCTGGTGGTGAACGGGGCCGACAACTTCGCCACCCGCTACCTGGTCAACGACGCCTGTTACCTGCTGGGCAAGCCCCTGGTGGACGGCAGCATCCTGACCTTCGACGGCCAGGCCACGGTGTTCATCCCCGGCGAGGGCTGCTACCGCTGCCTGTTCCCGTCGCCTCCGCCTCCCGGAATGGTCCCTAACTGCGCCGAGGCCGGCGTGCTGGGCTCCATGACTGGACTGGTGGGCAGCATCCAGGCCACCGAGGCCCTCAAGCACTTCCTGGGCATCGGGCAGTCGCTGTCCTCCCGCCTGCTCATCGTGGACGCGCTGGACATGAGCTTCCGTGAGGTGCGCCTCAAGCGGAACCCCAAGTGCCCGCTGTGCGGCGACAACCCCACGGTCAGCGAGCTGATAGACTATGAGGTCTTCTGCGGAGTGGCCGCGCCCCACGAGGAACCGGCCACCGTCGGCGCATCGGACGACTAGACGGGTATTCCCAATTGGCGGTCGACAGTCGCAGAATACGACATGGTCAGACTGCCTGAGAGAAACAACCAATGACCACCAGCCTGACACCGGACGCTCGCCAAGCCTTGCGAGACGCAGCAGATGCCCACGCCGAAAGTGCGCAGTCGCTGCGAACCATGTCTATGTTGCTGGAATCGTCCATTTCGGCCAACGATGCCGCCAGTCAGTCATTGCGCACTGCGTCACTGCTATTGCAGTCGGCAATCTCGGCCAACGACGCGGCAACCCAGACCCTGCGCACCGCAGCGGCCTCTATGGAAGCCCTACGTTCCTCGGTCGACGCCGCCGTCAACCTAAATGTCCGGGCCTCTTCCGCCTTGACCCGCGCTGCCGACGCCTTGGAAATCGAGGACGTACGTTAAACCAAGGACGGCACTCTCACCTTAACCCTCTCTAAGAGGAATGGGAACTCAATTACGGCCCTCTCCCGGAAAGGTCACAGATGGTTGCGAAGCTGACATACAAGGGCATCCTGGACACCATCGGCAACACGCCGACGGTGGAACTGCAAAACCTCAGCCCCAAGCCAGACGTACGAATCTTCGCCAAGCTGGAAGGGGCCAACCCCACCGGCAGCGTGAAGGACCGCATCGCCCTCAAGATGATCGAGCGGGCCGAGGCCGACGGCGAGCTCAGCGGCGCCCGCACCATCCTGGAGCCGACCAGCGGCAACACCGGCATATCGCTGGCGATGATCGGCCGCATGAAAGGCTACAAGGTCGCCGTGGTGATGCCCGAGAACGTCAGCGTCGAGCGGGTGCAGTTGCTGGAAGCCTACGGCGCGGAAATCATATCGTCGGACGGGTCGAAAGGCACCAACGGCTCCATTGAAGTGGCTCAGGACGTAATCGAGAAGCGCCCCCACGACTACCTGATGATGTACCAGTACGGCAACGACGGCAACCCGGGGGCGCACTACGAGACCACCGGCCCGGAAATCATCGAGGCCATCCCCGATGTGGATATGTTCGTCGCCGGCCTCGGCACCGGCGGCACCCTGATGGGCGTGGCCCGGCGGCTCAAGGAGTACAACTCCTCGATCAAGATAGTCGCCGTCGCCCCCGACCCAGACGATTTCATTTCCGGCCTGCGTAGCTTGGAGCATGGCTTCATCCCGCCCATCCTGGACATCAGCCTGCTGGACTCGCGGATGCTGGTGGGAAGCCTCGAAGCCTTCCAGACCACCAAGCGGCTGCTGACCGAGGAAGGCATCTTCGCCGGTGTATCCTCCGGCTCGGTGGTCTACGGCGCCATCCGGCAGGCCGAGCGCATGGAGCGCGGCTCCATCGTCTGCCTGCTGGCCGACGGTGGCTGGAAGTACCTCAGCACCGCCCTGTGGACCCGTGACTACGACCAACTGAACGAGGAATCCAAGGGCAAGATATGGTGGTAACGGGCTACTGGAACATACCCAAAGAAGGGAAGAAATCCTGCACCGCTACACGGGCTGAGGGTAAATAACCAGACCAGTCGCCCCAGTTTGGGCGGCTGGTTCCATTTTACGAAGTATCGGGGGACAGTTTTGGTAAGTCATTCCAGTTCCGCCCCTCAAGGCCGTGTAGTTATGGTGCAAGGCACCGCCTCCCACGTTGGCAAGAGTGTGCTGGTCACCGCGCTGTGCCGCATCTTCCGGCAGGACGGCTACCGCGTGGCCCCGTTCAAGGCGCAGAATATGTCCAACAACTCCTTCGTCACTCCCACCGGCGGCGAGCTGGGCCGGGCCCAGGCGGTGCAGGCCGAAGCCTGCGGCGTGGAACCCCAGGTGGAAATGAACCCCATTCTGCTCAAGCCTGAAGCCGATCACACTTCCCAGGTGGTGTTGCTGGGCAAGCCCGCAGCCAAGGCGTCGGCGCGCTACTTCGCCACTGCCAAGCCCATGCTCTGGCAAAGCGTCGCCAGCTCGCTGGACACCCTCCGGTCTCAGTACGACGTGGTAGTCATCGAGGGCGCAGGCAGCCCGGCCGAAATCAACCTCAAGCAGAACGAAATCGTCAATATGCGGGTTGCCCTGCACTCCGGCGCTCCTGTACTGCTGACTGGCGACATAGATCGGGGCGGCGTCTTTGCTTCTCTCTTGGGCACCATGGAAATCCTGGAACCCCAGGAACGGGATGCAGTGGGTGCCTACATCATCAACAAGTTCCGGGGCGATGTTTCGCTGCTGGAGCCGGGCCTGGTCTGGCTGGAGGAACGCACCGGCAAGCCTGTCCTGGGCGTGGTGCCATATTACAGGGACATAGAAATCGCCGAGGAAGACTCGGTGTCGCTAGAGGAGAGGCAGCAGCTCAAGTCCCAGACCGGCTATGCGCTGGACATAGCGGTGATGGGACTCCCTCACATCTCCAACTTCGACGACTTCGACCCATTGAAGCGCGAACCCGGTGTGCGGTTGCGCTATGTGGAGAGCCGCGACAGCCTCGGCGAGCCCGACCTGATAGTCCTGCCAGGCACCAAGACGACCATGGCCGACCTGTCGTGGCTGCGCGAGCGTGGTTTCGCCGCCGAAATCAAGCGGCAGGCCGATGCCGGGACCCCGATAATCGGCATCTGTGGCGGTTACCAGATGATGGGGCGCCGCATATTCGACCCCGACGGGGTGGAGTCACCCGACCCAGAGGCCGAGGGCCTTGACCTGCTGCCTGTAGACACGGTTTTCGCGCCAGTCAAGGAAACTCATCGCGTACGCGGCGTCGTCTCATCCGGCTCAGGGCTACTCGCCCGCGCGGAAAGCGCGGCGGTCGAGGGCTATGAGATTCACATGGGCTCCTCAACTCCCACCGGCGAGGCGGTTCGTCCCTTCCGCATCAGCCGTCCTGGACAGCCCGCAGCGGATGATGGAGCCATTTCCGCCGACGGAAAAACCCTCGGAACCTACGTCCACGGACTGTTCAACAGCTATGCCCTGCGCCGGGCATTGCTGGAACAACTGGCGGGGTGGAAAGGCGTGAAGTTGCCGCCGCCTTCCGACACCGGCGGTCAGCTATCCCGTGACGGCGAATACGACAAACTGGCTGAAACCGTCCGACACAGCTTGAATATGGAACTGCTATACTGCCTCACAGGTTTGGAGCCGCCCGAAATCGAGTGATTCTACGGCAGGTTCTAACACTTGCCCTTGACCCAATCTTCACAGACAAGGAAATTGCCGCCGCCCGGAACGGTTGCCCCAGCCCTGAGGCAGTGCTATAATTTCGCTAACATGGTTCCTCCTTTATGGAAGCGGGTTCGCCCCGCTTTCTTGTTGATGGAGACCTGCCATCTGCGTCCAGAATCGGAGTAGGGGCTGAACTATGAAAAGCGATTTTATAGTTGCGTTGAAACAGTTGGCGGCGGAGCGTCACCTGCCTATGGAGCAGGTGCTCGGCGCCATTGAGGTTGCGCTGGCTTCGGCTTTTAAGAAAGACAACCCGGCATCGGGTCAGAACATCACCGTTACGCTGAACCCCAATAGCGGGGAAGTCAGCGTCTACGCCTTGAAGACCGTCGTGGACTTAGTTGAAGACCCAGAGCGGGAAATCACGGTGGTCGATGCCTCGAAAATAAAGAAAGGCGTCATAGTCGGCGACGAAATCGCCGCCGCAGAACCATTGCCTCACAACGCCAGTCGCATTGCTGCCCAGACGGCGAAGCAGGTTGTCCTGCAACGCCTGCGAGAAGCCGAGCGGGAACTGCTTTTCCAAGAGTTCGCTCAGCACGAAGGCGACATCATGTCCGGTGTCGTCGAAACATCAGATCCGGGACGCGCCATCACCCTCGACTTGGGGCGTGCACAGGCAATTCTACCCCAGGAAGAGCAGGTCAACACCGAGCGTTATCGTAAGGGACAGCGGGTCAAGGTGTTTGTCCTCAGCGTCCGCAGCGCGCCCAAAGGGCCGGAGATTCTGGTATCCCGCAGCCATCGCAATATGCTGCGCCGCCTGTTTGAGATCGAGGTGCCCGAGGTCTTCAACGGCGTGGTCGAGATCAAAGCCATCGCTCGTGAAGCCGGATTCCGCAGCAAGGTGGCAGTGTCCGCCAACCAGCCGGGCATTGACCCCGTGGGATCCTGCATCGGCATCCGAGGCAACCGCATACAGAGCATCGTGAACGAACTCCAGGGCGAGAAGATAGACATCGTTTCCTGGGACCCGGACCCTCGCTCCTTCATCGCCAACTCCCTGAGCCCCTCTGAGCCGGTTCAGGTGGAATTGCTGGAAGCGGAACAGACCGCCGTAGTAGTGGTCCCCGACCGGCAGTTGTCTCTGGCCATCGGCAAGGAAGGCCAGAACACCCGCCTGGCCGCCCGGCTGACCGGCTGGCGGCTGGACATCAAGGGCATGACCGAGTGGGAGGAAATTCGCGAAGCCAGGTTGCAGGCCGCCGCCCTGGCCGCCGCTGAAGCTGCTGCCAAGGCTGCCGCCGAAGCTGCCGCCCTGGCCGAAGCCGCCGCCCTCGCTGATCTGGAGGTTGAGGAACAAGAAGCGGAGAAGGAAGCCGCTGTCGCTGAGGCCGTGGAGATCATCGAAGAGGCTGCCGCCGAGGAAGCAGTGGCCGAGGTGAGTGTTGTAGAGGTTCCAGAAACCTCAGACACGCCGGAAGTGGTCGAAGCGGAGGTCATTCCCGACCCGGCGATTGAAGATATAGACGAAGACAGCATCCTGGAGGCCCTCATACGTGAGGAAGAAGGTCAGCAACAGGGCGAGGAAGTTGCCGCCGGCTCCCCTGACGGCTCGGTGGGGATCAGCGTCGAGGATCTGGATGCCTTCACTCTGGACGAAATTACGGTCCTGGATGTGGACGACGAAGACGACGAACTGGATGATGATCCCCTGGAATTCAACGAAATGCCAGTGTTGACCCCTGATGCCGGCAAAATCCGGTTCGCCGAGGATATTGTCGAAGACATACGCGGGGGTGGTCGCCGAGGAGGCGGACGCACCCGCCGGGGAGGCGGTGGCGGGTCGCGGCGGCGTTAGACACCAGCCCCGCAACAAGGCGACGGGGAGGGGAATACATTGCCTAGAAAGCGACACATCCCGGAGCGCACTTGCGTTGCCTGTGGCGTCAAGAAACCCAAGCACGAGTTGGTGCGGGTGGCCAGTTCTCCGCAGGGACAGGTTTCCGTGGATGGAAGCGGAAAGGCTCCGGGACGCGGAGCCTATATCTGCGGTGCTGACTGCTGGGATACCGCCTTGAACCGGGGCCGTCTGGCTCGCAGCTTGGGTAAAACCCTTTCCAAGAGCGATGTGGAGTCTCTACGGGCCAGCAACACGGAAACGCTCCGGCACATTGACAGTCGGCCGGTTTCATGATTTCAGCCCAGCGAGTTTGACCCGGTTTTTGGCAGGTGAGCGAATAGATGACTACCGATGCGGGAACTGTGGCGGTTGACGAACAAGCCAGGGGCCAACGGCCCCGGAGGGAGCGCGGTGAGCGGCGTAGCGGGCAGCAGACCCGCCCTCTCGTCTTGCCTTCCACCATGACAGTCCAGTACCTTGCCGATGTGCTGAATCAGCACCACATCGATGTCATCAAACAGTTGATGCGCAATGGCATCATGGCCAACGTGAACCAGCTTATCGACTACCAGGTAGCCACCCTGGTAACCACGGCTTTCGGCATTCGCACCAGCATGGCCCCCGAACCCGATGCCGCCGCCGTGAGGAGCGCCGACTCTCCCGATGGAGACAACGAGGAAGACCTGGTGACCCGTCCGCCGGTGGTCGTGGTCATGGGACACGTTGACCACGGCAAGACTTCGCTTCTGGACTACATCAAGAACTCCCATGTGGCCGACCGCGAGGTAGGCGGCATCACCCAGCACATGGGGGCCTACCAGGTGGAGGCGGGAGGAAGTCCGATTACCTTCATAGACACTCCCGGCCATGCTGCTTTTACCGCCATTCGCGCCCGCGGGGCTCGTGTCACCGACATAGCCGTGCTGGTAGTGGCGGCAGACGACGGCATAATGCCTCAGACTATTGAAGCCATCAACCACGCAAAGGCCGCAGAGGTCCCCATCGTGGTCGCCATCAACAAGATGGACCTGCCCGGCGCAGACCCTGAGCGAGTCAAGCGCCAGCTCAGCGAAAACGAACTTCTGGTGGAGGACTGGGGCGGAGACATCATCTCCGTCAACGTCTCCGCCCGCACCGGAGAGGGGATAGACGACCTGCTGGAAAACCTGCAACTGGTCGCCGAGATCTCCGAGTTAAAAGCCAACCCCGAGAAACAGGCATCGGGCGTCATCATCGAAGCCAAGCTGGACCGCAAGCGCGGCCCCATCGCTACCGTTCTGGTCACCGATGGCACGTTGTCCGTGGGGGACTACCTCGTGGCCGGCAACGCCTCTGGTCGTGCCCGCGCCCTGATTAACGACAAGGGTAAGAACATAGAAAGCGCCGCCCCTGGCGCTCCAGCGGAAATCCTGGGTTTCGGCTCCCTTCCCGAAGCTGGCGACCGTCTCATCGTAGCCGCCAGCGACCGTGAAGCCAAAGCCATAATCGGCCGTCGGGAACGCTCCAACAGGTCCACGCTGTCGCAAAGCCGTGCCCTCAGCCTTGAGGAAGTGGTCAACCGGGTGGAACTCGGAGATGTGAAAGAACTGAACTTGGTGCTCAAGGCCGATGTCCAGGGTAGTCTGGAGGCAATCCGTCAGTCGCTGGAGCGTCTCGTGGACGAAGATGCAAAGGTGCGGGTTCTGCATACTGGCGTCGGCGCAGTCACCGAGTCAGATGTACTGCTGGCCAGTGCCTCCGACGGCGTCATCATCAGCTTCTCCATCGGCACGGAACCCAGCGCCGACCGACTGGCCGACCGCATGGGCGTAGAAATCCGTCCCTACAACATCATCTACCAGTTAATTGACGACATCGAACTGGCCCTCCACGGAATGCTGGAGCCGGTGTTCACTGAAGTAGTAGTCGGCCGAGCCGAGATTCGGGAAATCTTCGGCGGGCGGCGCGGAACCCAGATTGCCGGCTGCCGCGTCACCGACGGCAGAATGGTCCGCAACGGCAACGTGCGCGTTACCCGCGAAGGCGAGAACATCACGCAAACCACCATCTCCAGCCTGCGGCACTTCCGAGATGAAGTGAATGAAATGAACGCCGGCACCGAGTGCGGAATCATCCTACAAGGGTTTAATGACTTCCAGACCGGCGATATGCTGGAAGTCTTCCGTCAGGAGCGGGCGCGGCGTTAATCCGCCCGCCCATCCTCTCCGGCCAAGCCACCGCAGACCCAAAGACTGCGTCCGTATCCCCTGTTGGAGGTGCGCAATGCCCCGGCGCATCGACCGTGTTAACGAATTGTTGCGCTCCGAAATCAGCCACCTGATTGCGCGCCAGATCAAGGACCCTCGCGTGGCCGGTGTCATCAGCATTACCGAGATTATCGCTTCCAGCGATCTCCGCAGCGCCAGGGTGTATGTCAGTGTCATGGGTAATGAGGATGACCGCCAGGCTGCTTTGGAAGGCATACGCTCGGCGGCGTCCTTCCTGCGGCGGGAACTTAGGGATAGGGTCAACCTGCGTCACACTCCCCACCTAACCTTCCAGCTTGATGATTCAATAGAGGAAGGCAACCGCGTGCTGCAACTGATGGACGGACTGTCCCCCGAACAGTTTGCCACCGAATACCTGGAGCGCACCGAGCCCCGGCGACGAATCCGTGCGCCCCGAACCTACGGGAGCCAGTGATCTTGGCAAAGTCAGGAAAGAACAGCGGGCCGCCGACGGTCAATGGGTTCATAAACCTCTACAAACCCGTGGGCATCACGTCCATGGACGCTCTGCGCCGCGTGAAGCGCATCACAGGCCAGAGGCAGAAAGTGGGCCACGGCGGGACCATGGACCCGCTCGCCCGAGGGGTTTTGCCGGTCTGTTTCGGACAAGCTACCCGCCTGATGGACTATGTGGTAGGGGGAACCAAGCGGTACGTGATGGACGTGAAGCTGGGCGAGTCCACCACTACCTACGACTCGGAAGGCGAAATCACAGCCACCCAAAACGTCGCCGGCATTACTCAGGCCGACATAGAATCGGCCCTAGAACCATTTATCGGCGTCGTGGAGCAGGTGCCGCCGATGTACAGCGCCGTGAAGATGGGCGGCCAACGGCTCTACAAGCTGGCCCGCGCCGGGATCGAAGTGGAGCGGGAAGCAAGAAGCGTGGAAATCCACGGCATCCGTCTGACAAAGCTGGACCTGCCCACCCTGACCCTGGATGTCGAATGCGGGCGCGGGGTCTATATGCGTTCGCTGGCCCACGACTTGGGCGAAGCCCTGGGTTGCGGAGGCCACGTCACCGATCTGGAACGACGCTACTGCGGCGGCTTCTCGTCCGAGGACGGTGTTACTTTGGAGGATCTGGAAGCCGAAGCGCAGAGGGAGCCTGATGGCTGGCGCCGCCTTCTGCATCCGGTGGACTGGGTAGTGCGCGACATGAAAACTGTGACGGTTGGAGCCGCCGCCGAGAAGTTTCTGCGCAACGGCCAGTCCGTCAGCCTGGGACGCCCCGACCCCAACGCCGGATACCTGGAGCAGTTCCGGGCATACAACACAGCGGGGCAGTTCCTGGCGCTGGTGCGTTTCGACCGCGCCGGCAACTCATGGAAACCCCTCAAGGTGTTTAATTCAAACACTCGCTCCCCGCTGGCTCCGGCTGCTCAGTAACCGGGCCAGTGTACTCAAAGCATGAATCCTTTCAACCTGATCCCCATATTCCTTGACAATCCTTCCCCGGCTGTGTAGTTTGTTGCGGGTTTACAATAACATCCAGCAAAGCCCGGGTTAGATTGCGGCGAAGCAGGGGAATACTGCGAATTCATGCTACATTCAGGGCCATTTGACTAAGGGGGTTTATCATGGAGGCTTATTGCCTGAAGTGCCGGGAGAAAAGGGAGATTACCAACCCTGAGCAGGTGACCTTAAAGAACGGACGGCCAGCCACCAAGGGGGATTGCCCACTGTGCGGCACCAAGATGTTCCGCATAGGCAAGTCGTAACCGTCTTAACTTCGCGTCAAGCAAACTGCCTGTCTGAGCGTCAGTCCGGCGTTACGGAAGCAAACCCCAGCTTCGCCAGCAATTCTCGTGGGTTATCCTGCAACAGGGCGTGAACTTCGTCATCATCGAGGCCAGCGCCCTTTGCTACTTTCTGGCACAGTTCCGGAGTAAGCAGGTCCTCCGGTGCGTGGGCGTCGGAGTCCAGCACCAATATGGCCCCAGCTTCCCGGGCCACCTTCACCACATGGCCATTGGCGAAACTGTGCCCTCGCCTGGCCGACACCTCCAGACGCACGCCCCGCTCTGCCGCCAACCTTGCCTCGTCGGCCGTGAGCAGCCCAGGGTGGGCCAGCACGTCCACCCAGGGAGAGCGGATCGCCGCCTCGTTGGTTCCAGGCTCCACCGGCTCAACCGGGGTTTCGCCGTGCACTGCCACCAGTTTCGCGCCCATCTCCTTGGCTGTGCGGGCCACCAGGTCTATGTCATCCTTGGGCACATGCGTAATTTCCACGCCAGGCAGCGCCAGAATGTCCCATCGCCTGCTGGCCATTTCGCAGTCCACCGCCAGCGTCTTGACCACGTACTCCACATTGCCCTGACCCACATGGTCAGTGATCGCCATCGCCTTGTAGCCCCGCACCTGTGCCCGGCGAATCAACTCAATGGGCGACAGCACTCCGTCGCTCAGGAAGGTGTGGGTGTGAAAATCGTACATCGTTCCCTCGTTACGGCCCGCGCCTCGAATTCCACAAACAAGTATAGAATGACGCTCAACCTCGCACAAGCAAAAGCGGCTCGTCGGCAGCATTCAGTTTCAGGGTGGCCCAATTGAATGGCGACGGGGCCCTGGATTCCTGCTTTCGCGGGAATGACGGGTGTCGGCGGTCATACCACCTATATTGGAACACTATCCAGATCTCCGCCGCGTTGACTTACGCTGTCGGCAATGCCTAGAATGCCCGCACTTTCCCATTCGGAGAGCAAGTTTGAGGCAGAGTGAAGAACAGGGCCAGACCAGCAGTTCTGAAGCAAACGCCTGTCAGAACTGCGGGCGCGCGGCCCGAAGCGGGCGAACCTTCGTATTTCGCCCGCCGGGAGCGGATCCGGCAGTGGCGGGAACCATTAAGTGCGCCCTGTGCGGTCCGCGCCACCGGCCAATGCTGCGGCGGTCGGCCATCGTGGCAGTGGTCGTCGGCACCATCCTGACGTTGCTGAATCAGGGGGACGGCCTGTTCGCTGGCAACTGGAACAACGCCCTCTACTGGAAGATACCGCTTACCTACTGCGTCCCCTTCCTGGTGGCAACCTACGGCGCCCTAACCGCCGCAAGGCGCTAAACGTCCTCCGACAAGCTTAAGACAACCTGATTCCGGTGCGTTAGCCATACTTCCGCAGCACCGTTACTACCTTGCCGCGAACTTCCACGTTCTCCGCCGGACAGTAAATTGGCGTCATGGTGCTGTTGGCTGGCTGAAGACGCACCCGGTCGCCTTCCCGGTAGAACTTCTTGAGCGTTGCTTCTTCCTCATCCTTGAGCCAGGCCACTACCATCTCGCCGTTGGTCGCTTCCTGCCCTGGCTTGATCACCACCACGTCGCCGTCGTCAATCAGCGCGTCTATCATCGAGGTGCCGTTGACGGTGAGGGCAAACAGCTTGCCGTGGCGGCGCGGCAGGTCGGGCGAAATCTCGACGGTGTCAAATTCTTCGCTGGCAGCGGAGTCCTCGGTTGAAAAGACTGGAATGGGCTGCCCGGCGGCGATGGAGCCGACTATCTGCACCCTGGGCGCGTTGGAAACGGGCTGGCCTTCATTGTCCAGCAACTCTATGCCCCGGGCCACTTCCTTGCGCCGGTTAATGTAGCCGGCTTCTTCCAGTTGTTTGAGGTTGTAGTCCACTACCGACGTGGAACTTATGTCGCAAGCCTGCTGTATGTCCCGCACTGTGGGCGGGATGCCGTTTTCCAGGTAGAACTCCTGGAGAAACTCGAGAATACGGCGGCGGCGCGCCGGCATCTTTCTTCTGCTGACCATATTCCCCCTTTATGGGCACAAACCTTTGTTCTAGTGCAAAGGCTATCAAAGGTCATTGGGGGTGTCAATGCCGCGTTGTCAGTAGAGACGATCGCAAAACTCCCTCTCCCTTGAGGGAGAGGGTTGGGGTGAGGGTGAAATCGCCGGAATGCAAAGCTGTCTGTCGGTGGTTACTTCCTCTGGATTCCTGACTTCCCAGAAATGACGGGAGTTTTGCAATCGCCTGGTCAGTACAGGGAAAATCCGCAGGCCATAAGAATACCGCCCCTGTCACGGGGCGGTATAGGCATTCCGAAAAACTTGAACGAATCAGGCTTCGGCGATGGACTGTTCCAACCGCACCAGCTTGGCCATCATCCGCGACTTGCGCCGGGCGACGTTGTTCTTGTGCAGAAGGCCCTTACGGACTGCACGGTCCAGTATACGGACCGCGCTCATCACCGCCGGGCGGGCGGTGTCCGCGTCTCCGGCGGCCAGCGAACGGTTGGCGCGGCCAACGATGGTGCGGGTTTCGGTTCTGGCGCTACGGTTGCGCTGGGCGCGCTTCACTGCCTGACGGCCTGCTTTCTTTGCGGGCAATGGGTCTACTCCTGATCAACTACGTTTTTCCATTACTGAGAGCGCCGCATATTATAAACGATGAGATAGGCAAAGCCAAACTTGAGCGGAAAGCACGCTACACGTCCAAGTTCTTGACACTCCGCGCATGGGCCTGGATGTAGCTCTTGCGAGGAGCCACCACTTCACCCATGAAGGTGGTGAACACGTCGTCTGCTTCCACTTCGCTTTCGATTCTCACTTCCAGCATATGGCGGGTCTCCGGGTTCATCGTGGTTTCCCACAACTGCTCCGGGTTCATTTCGCCCAGACCCTTGTAACGGGACACGCTGGGGTTGCGCTGCCCCGAATGCCTGGCGAGTATTTCGTCTTTCTGCTCCTCGGTGTAGGCGTATTCGACGCGCCGCCCATTCTGAATCCTGTAAAGCGGCGGCTGAGCGATGTAGAGGTATCCACTGTCAATCAGGCCTCGCATCCGCCGGTAGATGAAGGTCAGTATGAGGGTGCGGATATGCGAGCCGTCCACGTCTGCGTCGGTCATGATGATGACTTTGTGATAGCGCACCTTGGACGGGTCGAAGTCCTCGCCCTCACCGGCACCCACGGCGGCCACCATCGCGCGGATTTCCTCGTGGCCCAGGATCTTGTCGGGCTGTTGCAGCACCCGCTCCACGTTGAGAATCTTGCCCTTGAGGGGCAGGATAGCCTGGAAGTGGCGGTCGCGTCCCATCTTGGCCGAACCGCCGGCTGACTCGCCCTCAACGATATACAGCTCAGACTTCGCCGGGTCCCGCTCGGCGCAGTCCGCCAGCTTGCCGGGCAGGGATGAGCCGTCCAGCGCGTTCTTGCGGATAACCAGGTCGCGGGCGCGCTTGGCCGCCTCCCGCGCCTTCTGCGAGGTAAGGCACTTCTCGACTACTTTCTTGCCTTCGGTGGGATTCTCCTCAAGATAGCGGCTCAGTCCCTCGTTCACTACCGACTGGACGATGCCCGCGACTTCAGGGTTGCCCAGCTTGTGCTTGGTCTGGCCTTCGAACTGCGGAGAGGTCAGTTTGACGCTGATGACCGCGGCCAGCCCCTCGCGCACGTCCTCGCCGAGAAGGTTGGCCTGGTCGTCCTTGATCTGACCTTGCTTGCGGGCAAAGTCGTTGATGACCCGGGTCAGGGCGGAGCGAAAACCCGTCAGGTGTGTTCCACCATCGGGAGTCTTGATGCAGTTGGCATAGGAATGCACCGATTCCGAGTAGCCGTCATTGTATTGCACCGCCACTTCCACAGCGGTATCGTCCATGGTCTTCTCGTAGTAGAAGGGCAAGGACTGCAACACCCGCCGGTTGCGGTTATCGTTGCGCACCAGGTTGGGGATGCCGCCATCGAAGAAATAGGTGCGCTCAATATCCCCATTGCGCCGCTCGTAGTGCCAATAGCTGGTAAAGCAGATTTCCAGCCCCTTGTTCAGGTAGGCAATGTCCTTGAAGTGGCGGATGAGTTCATCGAAGTCATATTCGATTTCGTCAAAGATTTCCGGATCCGGACGGAAACAGACGGTGGTCCCGTGTTCCCCGGTCTTGCCTTCCTTGACCAGCGCAGTAGTAGGTAGACCCCGGGAGTATTCCTGGGAGTACAGCACGCTGTCGCGCCTCACTTCGGCCCGGAGATACTCCGACAGCCCGTTGACCACCGACGCGCCCACTCCGTGCAGCCCGCCGGTGACCTTGTAGGCGCCGCTGCCGAACTTGCCCCCGGCGTGGAGCGTAGTCATCACCGTCTCCAGCGCGCTCTTGCCCGTTGTCGGGTGAACGTCAACGGGTATGCCTCTGCCATTGTCTGAGATGGTGATAAGCCCGTCGGCATCTATCTTAAGTTCAACTCGGGTGCAGTACCCCGCCATAGCCTCATCAACAGCGTTGTCGAGGATTTCGATCATCAGGTGTTGCAGGCCACTCAACCCGGTGCTGCCGATATACATTCCGGGCCGGACTCGGACCGCTTCCAGTCCTTCCAGTACAGTGATGTCCTGGGCGGTGTAGTCCGGCGATGTATCGGGCGGGGTAGGAATGGGCAAGGTCTGCTGCATGAAATCCACCAATCAGGAAGGCTGAGGCTATCAGGGAGGCAGGCCAATTGCACACGCGGAGGACGCATGAAGAGGCGAGAAAACTACCTCGATATTATAGCACATTGGTATCCAATTAGCTTTGCTATCGAAGGGATTTTGTAGTTCCTCCAAGATTCCTGCAACGCCAAAGGACGGACTTGAAGCCCGCCCCTTGCGAATCCGACCGTCACAAAAACCGCATCCTGGTCTACTCCGGGAAAATACGCCGATACACGCCCGGCGAATCAGCGTCATGCACCATGTGGGGGCGCACCTCGTGGGTCCATATGGGCGTCACCGCCGTCCGCCAGTTCTCCCAGCCCTCGCTTTCCGAAACTTCCAGCGACTCCATTTCGTGCACGGTGGCATACTTGGGCGAGCCCATTACCGCCTCCCAGCGCCGGGCTCGGATGTAGCCGGGGATGCTCAGGCACAGGGGCAGCCGCTCGTTGTTGTAGGCCTCGTTGAACTTGGCGTCCAGTTCATCGGGGACCGACATCCTTCCCACCAGCAGCACCGGCGACATCCCCGCCCCGGCAGTCTCCGCCGGCACGTCCACCGGGTGTACCCGGCGGTACAGGTTGCGGATGTACTCGGTGCCTATGACGCCGGGCGACATTCGCCTGGACCACTCCGTGGGTTCCCGCAGCCACTTCTGCCATTCCTCGGAGTGCCAGGCCTCGTGGCTGCTCAGCTCGTACACCGCCAGGTACTTCGGACCGCCCTGCACCGCCTCATACCGCGCCGCGCTGAGCACGCCGGGGATGGACAGCCGTTCCGGTATGTGTTCCTCGTTGTACCAGCGGTTGTATTCTTCATCGTTCTCAGGGGCCACATCGCTATACACCAGCAACAGGCCGTCCCCTTTCTTCGCTGCCATAAACAACTCCTTATAGTCCCTTCCCCTCCGGGGGAGCGTTAGGGTGGGCGCGTATCCTCTTCTATTCCCTCTCCCTCCGGGGGAGGGTTAGGGTGGGGGCATATCCTCGATTCCAGGATAATACTGCCGTCCGCTCAACAAGCTGTCTATCGCGTAGCGCATGGCCTCAAACAGCGGTTCCGGCGGCGACTGCAAGGGAAACCAGCCGCAGCCCTCAAAGGCGTCCGGTTCCAACAGCCGAGGCTCCTGCTCCCCAATGTCGCCCAGGAACTCCACATCCAGATAGTGGCGACCGTAGGCGATGATGTTGCCAACGCAGAGATAGCGCAATTCGCCCACCTCGACGCCGAACTCTTCCTTTGCCTCGCGCCGGGCGCACTCCTCCAGCGTCTCCCCGAACTCCAAGTGCCCTCCGGCGGAACCCCAGGAACCGCCCCCCAGCGCGCTCTTACGCCGCGCCAGGAACACCCGTCTCTCCCGCACGAACACCACGCCGACGCCCACCAGGGGCCGCGAGTCCTGAGTTTGCCGAAGGGTTGCTGCCATCGCGGCGAGTATAGCACAGGGGCGTTTGACGCAATGGCGCAAAGATTATTGCGCGGGGAATCAGATATAATCGCGGCGGCAGATTGAGAACTATACGGAGGCGAGAGTGATGGCGGACTTGCAGAGAACAGCCGTGACCAGTGACAAGGCGCCCGCGCCCCTGGGGGCCTACTCGGTGGGCATGACAGTCAACGCCGGACGGCTGGTGTACGTGGCCGGCCAAGTCGGAGTGAACACGGCAGGCGAACTGGTAGGCCCTGGCGACGCTGCGGCGCAGACTCGCCAGGTGCTCCAGAACATCGGCGGCGTCCTCGAAGCGGTCGGCGCTGGATTCAGCAACGTGGTGGAGTTCACCACCTACGTCGTCGGCCGAAGCTCGGTACAGGGCTTCATTGACGGGCGCAACCAGGTATTCCCCGACATCTTCCCCAACGGCGACTACCCGCCCAACACTCTGCTGGTCGTGGACGGCCTTGTGCGCGAGGAGTTCCTCGTCGAAATCAAGGCCGTCGCCGCCCTGCCATAGCCGCGAAAGTTCCCTCCTCATCAGGGGGAGGGTTAGAGCCTGCGCTCCGCGACTTGCCATAGATTTTCCCCTCTCCCTCTGGGAGAGGGTTAGGGTGAGGGCGTCCCCTTGACCACCATTGACACCATTCTCCACCGGCGCACCGCGACGCCGGAAGGCCAGCCGGTAGACTACGAAATCCCGCTGACTGCCTACCCCTGCGACTCTGGCAGGCTGCTCATCATATCGCCCGGCTCCGGCGAGTTGAAGGACGGTCGCCACGACCGCTGGCGCAAGCTGGCCGAGCACCTGCGCGAGCTGGGTCTGTGCGCCACGGTGACCTACAACGCGCCACGCCCGGACTTCCAGGTGCAACTGGAATGGGAAGCCTACTCCTACCAGGGCGCAAGCTGGAACCGCATCCTCATGGAGAGCGTCTGCCACGTAGCCGACTGGTCCCTGCAACGCGGACAGGAACTGTGCGGAGCCGAATCGCCGGAAATCTGCTTGGCCGGCTTCTCCTCCGGCGGTTCGGCGGTGGGCGCAGTGGCCTTCCGCTACCCCCAGGTGAAGCAGCTTCTCCTGCTGTCGTCCTACGACAGCGTAGGCGACCCGTTCTACGAAGGCATCACCCTGTTCACCGGCGATATCTTCATGGCCTACGGCGCCCAGGACCCGCCCGCCGGAATGCTTGCCTACGTGGTCAGCGTCGGCCCCCTGGCCGCCCGCTCCCTGACCGGCCGCCCCGTCTCCGACTGCGACCACCGCTTCAGCGGCGCAGACAACAGTCGCGCCCTCGTCAAGGCCGCCTACTGGGCCCTCGGCCACGACGACACCTTCCCCGACCCCACCGGCGCGCCGCAGTTGTATGAGTAAGACAGGGGTCCCTCTCCCTCTGATGGAGGGACAGGGCGTGTGAGCATCCAGCGCGAGATTCCGTCCGCCGAGAAAATTGAATAGGTTTTTGACAACCGAGGCAGAGTAGTATCCAGCTCGATTGTGGTCCGTGTAATACAATGGAACCGAAACTCGTTGAGGTGAACGTAGATTGGTTCAGATCAAGGTAAACACCCCCAAGGTACGGTCTGTAGAAGCTCATCAGCGTATCACGGAAATGCTTCCGTATATGGAGAGGATAGGGAAACTTGAGCATGGAGTAATGATGCCTCTGGGAGCAGACGCAAGCCAAATGGAGGCGGGTGATAAGCTATGGCAGCCTTGGACTCCCGAAGAGAGGGGGTACTTCAAAGGCGCACGTACCATATTTGCCCACGCACGTTGTTTGGTGTTGGAAAACGGGGGTCTACGGGTCCGGGACAAATATCGTCGTGCACCTGGAAAGCCAGAAATAGACGGCTTCCATTTTGACAAAACGACAACAGACTGGGAATGGAATGCACAAGAGTTACAGGAATTTAGCCAAAGGTTAGAGAAGCTTGTCTTCCAACGCTTCCAGTGTCATTCCCTTGCAACTGTCACCTGCCAAACTTGCGGTCAATCAGTCAATGCTTCGGACTACCTCACCTGCGGCCACGTGAAATATTTGGAAGGGACGAATGGGACTGGCATCAGTAAACCGGCAGGAGGAACGCTCCAGATCACCTTCTCATTTGGTTACCGGAATGAAGATGATATGGATGATATGAAGGATAAATTTGGGGATACAGTTATGAAAGGAGTAATCACATACGACGAGTTAGACCTGATAATCAGCAGCATGGAGTCGATTGACAAAATCGCATCTGAAGAAGCCAAGAAAGGAACGCCCATTTACATTGTTCAGTCCGATTAATTGAATGTCCACACGCTCTAGTGTGGAGCTTATTCTGTTCTCAGAAGGAGAATCGCCATGCCAGACCGTCAACGGCTAACAGAAACGCTCATAGACCTCATTAAGATAGACAGCCCCAGCGGCGAGGAAGACGCCATTGACCGCGAGGTCAGTGCCCGCCTGTCTTCGCTGGGTCTGACCGTGGAGCACGACTCCTACAACAACATCGTCGCTCGTCTTGAGGGCGTGGGCCAGCCGCTGCTGCTGTCGGCGCACCTCGACACCGTGGAGCCGGGCCGGGGCATCCAGCCGCAGCTTGACGGCGACACCCTGCGCTCCGACGGCACAACCATCCTCGGCGGCGACTGCAAGGCCGGCGTCGCCATCGTGCTGGAAGCGCTGGCCTGCGTCGCCGAGTCCCGCGGCGCGCCCGCCGGCGCCGGGGTTGGCGTCTCACGCCACCGAGTCGGCGGCGTGGGAGGGGTGCGGGGCCTGGGCGGTCGCCTGCTGCCCCCGCAGCG
>VXOI01000219.1:27473-58184 GCA_009840175.1 Chloroflexota bacterium
CCCACAGCCCTCCGCCCCCCCGGCACCACCACCCGGGGCGGCCCCGCCACGGCGGGGGGCGCCTTGGGCCTGCACGCGCTGGCTTGGGGCGCCGAGTCCCGCGGCCCGCACCGGGCCGTCGAGGTTGCCTTCTCCCGCCACGAAGAAGGCGGACTGGTCGGCGTCCGGCACATGGACTTCAGCCTGCTCACCGCGAAGAGCGGCATCGTCTTCGACGGCGAAGGCCCGCCCAACCGCATCACCGTGTCCGCCCCGTCCCAGAACGTCGTCACCGCCGAAATCGTGGGCCGCGCCGCCCACGCCGGACTGGAGCCGGAAAACGGTCTGTCCGCCCTGCTGGTAACCGCCGACATCCTCACCCGTCTGCCCCTGGGCCGCATTGACGCCGAGACCACCGCCAACATCGGCTGGATGGAGGGCGGCCTCAAGCGCAACATCATCCCCGAGCGCGCATCGCTGGACGGCGAGTTCCGTAGCCGCAGCAACGACAAGCTGGCCTGGCTGGAAACCCAGTTCCGCAAGGTGTTCGACGAGACCGCTGCCCGCTATCCCGACGCCCGCATCGCACTGGACATCGTCAACACCTACCAGGCCTATCGCGTCGAGCCACAGCACCAAGCAGTGGCAACTATTGGCCGGGCGCTAGATACCCTCAGCCTGTCCCCCATCCTGGAAGCATCCGGCGGCGGTTCCGATGCCAACATCTTCATCCAGCGCGGCATCACCGCCCTGCCCGTCGGCATCGGCGTCCGCTCCTTCCACACCACCTGGGAAACCGCGCTCATTCCCGAAGTGCTGCAAGGCGCCGAAATGTGCCAGGCCGCGATCCTGAACGTGAACGGCAAATGAGAAACCATCTCTAAAGTTCCCTCCCCCTTGAGGGGGAGGGATAGGGTGGGGGTGATGAGGCGGTTCAGAGACAGCGCATAGAAAGTAACCGATGGCATTGAGATAGGTTCTAATGGCAAAAGTAATCATAGTCGTTTTCGACGGCCTCCAGCCCGCCCAGGTCACCCCTGAACTTATGCCCAACCTGTCGCGTTTCACCGCCGAGGGCGTCACCGGCAGTAACCACCACGCCGTCTTCCCCACCGTTACCCGAGCCAACGTCGCCAGCATCGTCACCGGTCACCACCCCGGCGCCCACGGCCTGACTGCCAACACGCTGGTCATCCCAGAGTTCGACCCGCACCGCCCCATCAACGCGCTGGAGCCAGTGCTGTCGGAGGTAGC
The DNA here is from genome assembly GCA_009840175.1 of Chloroflexota bacterium. GTDB lineage: Bacteria > Chloroflexota > Dehalococcoidia > Lucifugimonadales > UBA3495 > VXOI01. Next base: position 28,707 of record VXOI01000219.1, read on the forward strand.
CACCCAACATCCCGTCTTGCTGACTCCCACCCTCGGCGACATCCTCCACCGCCACGGCCACGAATACATCGCCGTCGGCGCGGGAACATCTGGGAACGCCTACCTCCAGAACCCCAACGCCGAGACGGCAGGCGGCGCAACCATCCATCCCGACTTCTGCCTGCCCCGCTCCCTGCACGCCGAGCTTGTCTCCCGATTCGGTCCCTGGCCCGACCGACAGGGACCGTCTGCACCCAAGATGGACCACATCCTGCGCATCCTCACCGAATACGTCCTGCCGGAACGCCGGCCCGCCGTGTCTATGCTATGGCTCTCGGAACCCGACGTCTCCCAGCACGCCCACGGCGTCGGCTCCCCCGAAGCGGTACAGGCTATCAGGGAGGCAGATCGCCACTTCGGCCGACTGCTGGCGTGGCTCGAAGAGCGCGGCCTGTCATCAGACACCGACGTCATCATCGTATCCGACCACGGCTACTCCACTATATCGGAAGTCATAGACATAGAAGATGAACTGCGCAACGCAGGATTTCCCACTGGCGACAAGCCCGGTGGCGTCGCAGTCGCGCCCAACGGCGGCTCAGCGCTGTTCTACGCACCACCCGACATTACGGAACGCCTGCCCGAGTGGCTCACCGCCCAACCCTGGTGCGGCGCACTGGTGGCATCCGAAGCCGCCGGGGGCGGCCACCCCCCGCCCCACCCCGCCCCCCCTCGCCGCGGCCCCCCCCCCCCGCCGGGCGGGGGGCCCGGGGGGCCCCCCCCGCGCCGCGGGGGCCCCCCCCGCCACGCTCCCAGCCGCCCTCATCGGCCTCGAAGGCCCCCGCGCCCCAAGCCTGTCCATGTCCTTCCGCTGGGACTCCACCCCCAACGCCGCCGGATTCGCGGGCTACGCCTACTCCACCAGCCTCGGCCCCGGCCGCGGGCAGCACGGCTCCATGAGCCCCCACGAGACCCGCAACGTCTTCTTCGCCCGTGGCCCCGCCTTCAGGCAGTCAACCACCGTCGCCACTCCCACCGGCAACGTGGACCTCGCACCCACCATCCTGCACCTGCTGAACCTGCCCGGCGCCGAAGCGATGCACGGACGCATCCTCCACGAAACCCTCCGGGGCGGCCCTGACGCCGTGGAGTGGCAGACCACGACGCACGAAGCGGAACGCAGCACGCCCACCGGACGCTACCGCCAATCCATCACCGTGTCGCAAGTGGGCGCGACGCTGTACGTGGACGAGGGTTCCGGCGGGTTGCAGTCCGGTTGACGCTTCACGACACGCCAACGATAATGCGTTATGCCCAACTACGAAAGACTACTGAGACGCGTACTCTCGGGACAATCCGATAACAACATCCGGTTCAGTTCCCTCTGCGGCCTGTTAGTAAGAATGGGTTTTAACGAAAGAATCGTCGGCAGCCATCACGTCTTTACGAGGCTTGGCTTCCGCGAGCGGATCAATATCCAGCCGGTCGGCAGCAAGGCAAAGGGGTATCAAGTCGGTCAAATTCGAGAGATATTTGAAGACTATCCTGTTTGGGAGTGGCTTGATGCATAAATACGAAATCATCATCTACTGGAGTGAGCGGTACGGCCATTACATAGCTGAGGTGCCGGAACTGCCCGGCTGTATGGCTGACGGCGACACCCCGGAATCCTGCCTTGAGATGGCGCAAGAAGTCATCCAGATTTGGATTGACACTGCCAGGGAAGATGGCTGGCCCATCCCCGAACCCAAGGGCCGCAAGCTCATGTACGCCTAAGATAGAACCAAGAACTACAATCCAATAAGGAGCAGCACCATGGCAACAGCTACACGCAAGCGCACATTGGGCCGCCAGGTCGCCATTGTCGGCGCCGGTCTCTCCCAGTTCGGCGCATTCCCGGAGAAGGACAGCCGCGACCTCTTCGTCGAGGCTTTCCAGGACATGATGGAAACCATGGACAAGCCCTTCGACATAGACGACATCGAGTGCGCCTACATCGGCAACTACTCGTCCGACCTGTTCGAGACCCAGGGCCACACCGCCCCCATCGTTGCCGACTGGCTGGGCATGACCCCCATCCCCATCACCCGCATCGAGAACGCCTGCGCCAGCAGCGGCAGCGCCCTCCGCGAGGGCGTCATGGCCATCGCCAGCGGTATGTACGACATCGTCCTGGTCGGCGGCATGGAGAAGATGACCAACCTCCCCACCGAGGGCGTAACCGACGTGCTGGCCTCAGCCGCCGACGGCCTCTACGAAGTCCCCGCCGGCCTGACCTTCCCCGGCATCTTCGGCGCAATAGCCAAGGCTCACATGGACCGCTATGAAACCAACCTCGACCACCTGCTCAAGGTCGGCATCAAGAACCACAACAACGGCGCTCTCAACCCCAAGGCCCAGTTCAGCGTCACTATCAAGGACATGATGGAGCGCCGCAAGGCCCGCGCCGAGCAGCGCGGCCAGCCCGTTCCCGACTACCGCGACGAAATGGATTTCCTCAACGACCAGTCCGCCAACCCTTGGATCGCCTGGCCCCTGCGCCTCTATGACTGCGCCCCCATCACCGACGGCGCGTCCTGCGTCCTACTGGTGTCGGCAGAAATCGCCCACAACTTCACCGACCGCCCGGTGGCGCTGGCAGGCTTCGGTCAGGCATCCGGCAAGCCCCTGCACGACGCCGACGAGCTGACCTCTCTCTCGGCGGCCAAAGAAGCCTCCCGCCAGGCTTACGAGATGGCCGGCATAACCGCCGATGATGTGGACGTGGCGGAAGTTCACGACTGCTTCACCATCGCCGAAATCGTCGCCAGCGAAGACCTCGGCTTCTTCGCTCCCGGCGAAGGTCCCCGCGCCGTTGACGAGGGCCGCACCGCACTCGACGGCGACCGGCCCATCAACACCTCCGGCGGCCTCAAGTCTAAGGGCCACCCGGTGGGCGCTTCCGGCGTCGGCCAGGTCGTCGAGATCTACCACCAGCTACGCGGCGAGGCCGGCGACCGGCAGGCCAAGAAGTCGAAGGTGGAAGTGGGGCTGACCCACAACGTCGGCGGTACCGGCGGCACCTGTGTCGTCAACGTCCTGCGGATGGAGTAGTCGCCATGCCCAGCAGCGAATTCAACGCCGCCAACTACTACAAGCGGCTGGTGGAAGACCGCCAGCTAACCGGCATCCGCTGCAACGTCTGCGGGCAGCTCTCGCCGGAAGCCCGCCCGATGTGCGCAGTCTGCCGCAGTTCCGACATCGCCTGGCACGCCTTCAGCGGGCGTGCCACCCTCAGCACCTTCACCTGCATCTCGGTGGTCCCCGACTACTGGGGCCAGAAGGGCTACGGGCGCAACAACCCATACTGTAGCGGCATAGTGACGCTGGAAGAAGGCCCGCGCATCAGTGCCCGCATCACTGGCGTAGACGGCTCCAACCCGCAGTCCATTCGCAGCGGCATGGCGCTGGCGCTGGACCTGGAAGACCTTGATCCGGAACGTCCCTCGCTAGCCTTCCGGCCTGCGTAAGTAACCCGTCATTCCCGCAAAGCCTGCCCTCGCGAAAGCGGGGACGGCAATCCATACGGCTTCGGCCCTGACACAGGGCAACCGCAAGGAGGGCGGCGAAATTCTATGGTCATTCTTATAGTAGTAGTGGCGGTAATCGCTGCCGTCGTGCTGGTGGCAGGCGCGGTCTACTTCCTGATGCGCGTGATGCGGCAGAAGGAGGTAGCCGACCTGAACCGCTACCTGCAAAGCGCAGATTGCCAGTGGGAGAGGATGCAAAGCGCAGCCGCGGTCGATGACGCCTCGGACAACCTCTACTTCATCAACCACGCCCCTGAGTCCCAGGGCATCGAAATGCGGGTCTACGAGTACGACGAACCCTCCGACGGCTCCCAGGGAGACAACGAGGGCGTCTGTCTCTCCATCATCGACCGGGAAAACCGCAACGGCATGATACTCAACGGCTTCGCCTTGCATTTGGAAGCCATGCAGTTCGGCGACACCCTCTGGAATGATCACTTTCTGGGCGACTCCGGCATCATGGAACGCATGATCACCGAGAAGCGCGTAGAGTGGGACCAGATGCAGCAGGAAATCATCATCGGCCACTACGCCCTGTTCATGTAGCCCGAATGCTTCCTGTGTAACAGAAAAACGCCCGGCTGGGGTCAGCCGGGCGTTGTTTGTGAAGCCGAGACTACGGTTGTTGAATCCTAGTCGAGCCCTCGCGTGCCTACCCAGCCGACCTGCGAAACGTCGATCATCTCGCCGTTGGGGCCTTCGTACTTGGTCTCCACGTTCTGGTGGCGGGGGCCGGTCTGTCCGGCGTGCAGCGCCTGGTTGACCGAGGCCATCTCGCTGGAACCGGCAGAAGCCAGCCGCGTCTCGATTTCCTCCAGACTTTCAACCTCGAACCCGATGTGGTGGATGCCTTCCCAGTCCTTGCCGCGCTCACCGGCCACGGCGTCGTTCTGGAAGTCCAGGATGGCCATGTTCACGTTGCCGTCGCTGAGCATGAAGCCCCTGGCATTCTCGCTGTCCAGCGCAGCTACCTGGCGAAGCCCGAAAACCTCGGAGTAGAACTTGGCGGTCTTTTCAGCGTCGTTGGTGGCGATGGCGATGTGCTTGATCTGGGGCATCTCGCAACCTCTCTGTATCAAATTACCTTGCTTGGGCAGATCTTTGGTGCGGTAAAGATACCACGTTTAGGCATCAGCCGCTATATCAAATTCCCACTGACAGCTATCAAGGTCTCTAACGGAGCTACCTTGCCGGATAGCGTTCCAATTCAGGTGGTTTTCCGCCAGACAATCCGTCATTCCCGCTTCCCAACCGTCATTCCCGCGAAGGCGGGAATCCATACCCCCGTCGCCTGTCGATTGGACCACCTGATTCGGAACAGGGCCTTTCGATTATTCCCTCTCCCTTGAGGGAGAGGGTTAGAGCCTGCCCCGCACTCGATGCGGGGGTGAGGGTGAAATTCCCAGCATCAACAGCGTTGCCTGGAGCAGAAAACGAGAAATCCTGTAAATCCCGAAATCACACGAATCACAGTTCAGACAATAATCGAAAGACTCTGTCCTTGGAGGCACCAGACTTGACTGTGCGCACTGAGAGGAGGAGGCTTCCCGCAGCGTGTACGACGCAGGCCGGTCGCTCTTTACCAAGGGGAAACCTGATCTCTCAGGCAATCACAAGATTCTCATCGCCTTCCCGTCAGTTGACTCTCTCCAGCATCGCCTTGAACTCGCGGGTCTGTTCTTCCCTGGGCTGAAGGATGCAGTTGGAGCAATACCCGTTGTCCCTTCTGGTGCGCCAGACCAGGCAACATCCACGCCTCCTGGCAAAAAACCCGCTCTTCCCTCTGTGCTCAATGACTTCCATACTGACCTGACGATAAATCGGAGACGACGGGTCTCCAAAGAGGTTCTCGGCAGCCCCGAGTACCAGGCTCTTGTCTTCCACTCGGTTATAAAGCCGGTGCAAGGCCTGGCTACAGGAAGCGGCTACCGCGTTTAGGGAGACATTGACGCTGGCGGGGACGGAACGGCATAGGGTCTCAATCACGATTTCCACGTTGGACTCGAAGGCCCAGTCCTTGAGACGCCGGTACAGGTCAGTCTCGCTGTGCAGGACTTCAGCGTCAGGGTGGCCCGCAGCTGGGTCATCGGGAAGGACGGCGAACTGCGGTTGCCTCAATCCGGTAGCGTCGATACGACCGTTGGTGCGGTGAAAGGCCAGGTTTTCCAGGGTCAACCTCGGGACCCTCCTGCTGAGTACATACTGGCCGACCATCGGATAGATAAACCGTGTGAGGTAGGCGATCATGAAGGCCGATGCTGCAACATGATTGTTGCTAGTCCCCCATCTTGCGTACCCGTAGCTCATCACCAGCTCACGCAGACTGGCATCCCCGACCTGGAACAGGTCGGTAGCTGGGCTCCAGCCTGTCTCGTTAACATTCGATACTGGCATGTCGAAGTAGGGGTCTAGCTCTCCGGCTTCCCGCAGACTGCGGACTAAGGGATGTCCATCCATGGTCATTACTGTTCACCTCGCAATAAAAAAGCCCGACCTCTTCAGTCGGGCTTTGTTCGAGTTCCGCTACCAACGCCCTTCCGCGAAGCGTTTTCAAGGCACACCCGAAGGCAGGTCTCCTGGCTCCTGGCTATTGGTCACCCGCTCCGGCCTTCCCGGTCCTTAACGGACCAGTGGCTCCGCAATGGTGCGGAAGGAGCGGCCTTACCAGTTACAGTGGCGCGACCGCGCCGGATTCTCACCGGCTTCCCTCTTTGGCCCGCCTGCGGCAGGCCACCTTCGGGCAAAGTTTAATTGTTAACGTCATCTCGCTCATAACACTCGTTACGGCTATTGGAATATATACAGAGTAGTGGGAGTCGTCAACTGGCTGTACCCGTTGGTCCAGGGTCTTATACTGATGCGTGAATGAGTTGGTAAACATTCCGTCATTCCGGCTTTCGCCGGAATGACGGTTCAGGCAGTTAAAGTTTACCTATTGATTCACTTATCAGTAATAGTCACCTCTCCCTCCGGGGGAGGATTAGGGTGGGGCGTCTCCTTGACACAGGCAAAGTCGCTGATGGTCACGATTTCACCTTCACCCCAACCCTCTCCCTCAAGGGACAAGGAGAATTAAAAGGCCCTGCCCCTTCTCGAGCAGTTTAGCCCCGGCCTTCACGCCGTGTTAGAATGGGCTAAATTCCGTAGCCTAATGACTGGCAGCTATCGGGGAGGAGTAGCGATGACTGTCCCATACAGGATGAAGTTCGGCGTATTCATGGCCCCGTTCCACCGGGTGGGTGAGAACCCCACTTTGGCGTTGGAGCGCGACCTTGAACTGATTCAATGGCTCGACACCCTTGGATTCGACGAAGCCTATATCGGCGAGCATCACAGCGCGGGATGGGAGACCATCGCCTCGCCCGAAGTGTTCATGGCCACCGCCGCCGAGCGCACCCGCAACATCAAGCTCGGCTCCGGCGTGGTCAGCCTGCCCTACCACCACCCCTACATGGTCGCAAACCGCTTCGTGCAGTTGGACCACCTCACCCGCGGCCGGGTCATCCTCGGCGTCGGCCCCGGGGCGCTCGCCTCCGACGCCCTCATGCTGGGTATCAGGCCAGAGAACCAGCGGGCCATGATGGACGAGTCGTTGGGCGTCATCATGCGCCTGATGACCGAGACCGACCCCATCACCTACAAGAGCGACTGGTTCGAGCTTAACGAGGCGGTCATCCAGCTCCGCCCCTACCAGTTCCCCCACGTTCCTGTGGCCGTGGCCTCCGTGGAGTCCCCCGCCGGAGTAACCACCGCCGGCAAGCACGGCGCGTCGGTGCTGTCCCTCAGCGTCCCCCGCGACACCATCCGCCGCACCTCCCTGATGGAACTGTGGGACATAGCCGAAGAGACCGCCGCCGAGCACGGCAAGACCATGCACCGCGAGGACTGGGGCATCGTCATGGGTATGCACCTGGCCGACAGCAAAAAGCAGGCTTTCGAGGACATCCGCGAGGGCAGCGCCCGCGTGGTCACGGAGTACTTTGGCCGCACTCTCGGCAACCCGGTGCCCGATGTTCCCCGCGACCAGATAGTGGACTTCATGGTCGAGCACAACCAGTGGATTGTCGGCACGCCCGACGACGCCATCGCCGGCATCGAGCGGCTGCAGGAAGTCAGCGGCGGCTTCGGCAAGTTCATGATTCGCGTCGAGGACTGGGCCCCCGCGACAAGCTCCACCGCAGCTACGAGCTGCTGGCTCGCTACGTTATGCCCCACTTCCAGGGCTCCCTCATCGGCATCGAGACCTCCAACCAGTGGGCCGCCGAGCGTATCGAAGTCCTCCAAGCCAACCGCTATGCTGGCCTCAAGGCCGCCACCGACACCTTCGACGCCAGCCGCGCCCGAAACTAACTTTGCCTCTGGGCATTACGTCGGAACAGAATTACACCGCCCTGTTGAAGGGCGGTGTTCCCATTGTATGGATGCCAGTGATAAGCCCGCTCCGTCCCCTCTTTGCTACCGCTTGGTAATCGGCACCTCAGAAATCGAGCCATCGTCCTCGATCTTCAAGCCGACCCAGGACCCAACTCTCTCATTGAAGAGCGGCACCCATTCCAAGGCTCTCTCATCGTCCGGGCCGCCCAGGCGGCGCAGCCAGCCGGGCAGAACGTGACTCATGGTGGCTATCCGAATCTGCGCGTTGATTTCATCGTTGAACTTGACCAGTTCCAACCCTGCCCTGAGGTTCTTTTCCGTTCCCACCTCGTTCTGGATGGCGGTCAGGCGAAGTTGCTCCAACTCCGATCTGGCCCCTTCCTCCAGGAAAATCCTTTGCAGGTCTTCCGGCATTCTGCTCCATACCTGGCTGTTGAGGATGTTGTTGGTGGCGGTGAAGCTGGGCAGCGGGCCATTCATGTAGCTGGTCACCTCGTACCACCGCTGACCGTAGGCCGGGTCTGCGCCGGTCACGCCGCAGTCCAGGATGCCCCGCTCCAAGGCAGTGTACACCTCGGCGAAGGCTACGAACTGCGCCTCGGCGCCCATCCCGTTAATCCAGTCTGAGAGCGCCGCGCTGTGGCTGCGGGTTTTCTTCCCTCTGAAGTCTTCCAGCGTGTCAATTCGCTCTTTGCAGAAGAAATACTGTTCCACACCGGAGAACCAGTTGTGGTTTATCACCACGCCACCGGTCTCATCCAGCACCAGTTGCTCCAGATCTTCCAGCAGCGTCACCTGCGACCTGTAGGTTATCTCGTTGTCCGGATACACGCCCCACAGGGTCACAATCTCGATGGCAGGGAGCTCGCCAGCTATGTATCCGCTGTAGACTTGGGCCATGGTCAGCGTGCCGTCGGCCACCAGTGTCAACACGTCCGGCCCGGCGATTCCCAGTTCCGGGAAGGAGGTTATCAGGATTTCCACTTGCCCGTTGGTGCGCTCATAGAGCCTGGGAGCCAGGAAATTCTCTATCAGGATGCAGGGCAGCAGGGCGCGATTGACGCAGGCGTGCTGGATTACGTGCTCCTCTCCACTGGAAACCAGCTGCGTGGGGTTGGTGTAGTTGGCTTTCTCCAACAGGTCTTGATAGAAGGGGTGCTCATAGAGGTACAGGTGCCGCTCCAGCGATTCCAGTGGGACATTGCCGTCAAAGCCGCCTAGGTCGGGAACAGGCGCGGGTCCGGCAAGCTGGCTGATGTCGCCGACGTAGATGGCGCCCGGCTTACCGGCCAATTCAGCAGCAATCTGTTTCAGCGCGTCTGGCGCCTCTTTAGCCTCGCCTGACATAGCCGCTGGCGGTTGCGTAGCGGTGGGCGCCTCGGTTGCCGGGGATGTCGCGGTTGGAGGAACTGCCGTGGGGGCTTCTTCTTCCGCCGGCGCGGCTGTGCCGCAGGCGAGTATGAACAGGATCAGCAGCCCGGTCAGGCTCATCAAAACGACCTTTTGCATCGCTACCTCCCAGCATTCCCGGTAGAATTGAGGTACATACAGGGTTCACGGCAGCAGGGCGTTCGATTTGTGAGTTCCCACAGGTCATGTGGCGCCGATTTCTGTCGGTTGATCCGCCTCCTTATAGATGTATTGATAAGATAATTCAATTTATATAACTATCATTTCGTTGTCAATAACGAATTCATAATACTTTACAGGCAGGTATGTGAATCTCATCAACGATTATCGTCTCAACCAATAGCTGGCTCGGCGCCTGATTGCCATTAGCGCTGCCCTGAGTTCCGTTTCGCGGTCTTTGTCGGAATCTGTTCGACAGGGCCGGCATAGAATGTATCTTTCCGTCAACATAATGCATTACACTACCTGACATGGATTTGGTGTCCCCGCAATTGGCTCCAGACTGACGGCGACCGCAGAGCCGCTGTTTTCACCCGCTTATCCTGAGAGTCCGAGGCGAGCGAATATGCGCAAGACCAAGATAATCGTCACCATCGGCCCATCCTCCAGCGACGAGGAAACACTAAGCCGACTCATCTCTGACGGAATGGACTGCGCCCGGCTCAATTTCTCCCACGGCACTCACGAGCAGCACGCGCAGGTAATAGAGCGCATACGGCGGCTCTCGAAGGAGCACAACCGCACGGTGGGCATCCTACAGGACCTGGGCGGAATCAAGCTGCGACTGGGCCACCTGGAGGAGGCGCGTCCGGTCAACCTTGGCGACGAGGTAGTGATAACTGCCGATACTGAATCCCGAGAGCCAGGGGTATTACCTTTCCCTCAGCCCGGAGTGTTGCGCAACCTTCAGGTGGGCAACTTCGTGTTTATCGCCGACGGTAGCGTCCGCCTTGAGGTGACTGAGGCCACCCCTTCCCGTGTCTACTGCCGCGCCCTCAGCTCCGGAGTCGTGTCATCTTACAAGGGCGTCAACCTGCCCGGAGTGCCTATTGACCAGCCCGTCTTCACCGACAAGGACAAGGCCGACCTGCTCTTTGGCGTGGAGCAACAGGTGGACTGGGTGGCCGTTTCCTTCGTCCGCACTGCCGAGGACATTCATTACGCGCGGCGGCATCTCAACGCCGCAGGCAGCAAGGCCATGGTCATGGCTAAGCTGGAACGTGGCGAGGGCATCGAAAACATAGACTCCATTCTCCCCGAAGTAGATTCGGTGATGGTGGCCCGGGGCGACCTGGGGGTGGAGATTCCCATGGAGCGGGTGCCCCGCGTACAAAGGCACATCGTGGACAAGGCCAACGCCGCCGGCAAGGGAGTGGTAATTGCCACACAAATGCTCCTCAGCATGGTCATATCGCCCACCCCGACCCGCGCCGAGGTGTCGGACGTGAGCAACGCCGTGCTGGAAGGCGCAGACGCCATCTTACTGTCCGACGAGACGGCCATGGGGCAGTATCCGGTGGAGGCGCTGCGGGTGGCGGTGTCCACCATCAACGAGGCCGAATCGGAAGACGCATACCCTTACTACAAGAACATGGAAACCCGCGACCGCACCCAGGCCATCACCTCGGCGGCAGCGGGACTGGTTCGCACCCTGGACTCCAAGCCCATCGTGCTCACCAGCACCGGGCGGGCCGCCCTGGAACTGGCCCGTTTCCGTCCCGCCAACGATATACTGGCCTTTTCCCACGACCCGACAGTCCTTCGCAAGCTGTGTCTCGGCTGGGGCATCCAGCCCACCGGAGTCATCCCGGTACAGCCCGACGTGGCTGAGCTGGTCTGGCAGGTGCTGCAATCTGCGCTGGACCTGGGCGCTGTAACTGATCAGGACGTCGTGACCATCGTCCACGGCTTCCTCACCGGCGTGTCCGGCACCACCAACGCGGTGCAGGTGCTGAGTATGCAGGAATACCTGGAAAACGTGGGCCTTCCCCGCGCTTCCGAGCAGATGGTGGGATTGCGCCAGTAACCCCCCAGGCGCCGCAAACACGAGAAATCCCTCTCGTATATCGAGAGGGATTTTTCATTTCCCTGTATTTTCCGGGTTTAGAAGATGTCTGGCAGAGAGCGGGGCAGGTTGGTTTCACCCATCAGGAACAGGTCAACCGCCCGTGCGGTCTCTCGTCCTTCCGCGATGGCCCAGACCACCAGCGACTGGCCTCGCGCCGTATCGCCGGCAGCGAACACTCCGGGAACGCTGGACATCCGGTCGGCTCCAATCTTGACGTTGCCCCGTTGATCCAGATCCACGCCCAACTGAGTCAAAAGACCGTCATGCTCCGGGTGCAGGAATCCCATGGCCAGCAAGACCAGGTCGGTCTCAACCTCGAACTCGCTGTCAGGGACCTCGCTCATCTCAGGACGCCCGCCGTTTTCCGGCTGGCTCCACTCCACGCGCACCGCGTGCAGCTTCTCCACCTTGCCGTCGCTGCCGGAGAAGGACTTGGTCAAGATGCCGTAGTCCCGTATTCCGCCCTCCTCGTGGGCTGCCGAGGAACGCAGTATCAGCGGCCACTGGGGCCACGGGTTGCCGGAAGGACGATTCACCGGGGGCTCCGCCAGCAACTCATACTGGCTGACCAGCTCCGCCCCCTGGCGGTGCGCGGTGCCCAGGCAATCCGCGCCGGTATCGCCGCCGCCCAGGATAACCACCCGCTTGCCCTCGGCGGTCAGCCGGTCTCCCACTTCCACCAGTTGACCCGCGTTGAGACGGTTCTGCTGGGTAAGATACTCCATGGCAAAGTGAACGCCGTTCAGCTCCCGGCCCGGCACCGGGAGGTCGCGGGGCTGGGTGGAGCCGCAGGCCAAGCAGATGGCGTCGAAGTCATCGAGAAGCTGGTCCGTCGGAAGGTCCACTCCCACGTTGACCCCAGTCTCGAATGTGATTCCCTCTTCCTCCATGATGGAGAGGCGTCGGCGCAGCACTTCCTTGTCCAGCTTGAAGTCAGGGATCCCCAGCGCCAGCAGTCCGCCGATGTATTCGGCGCGCTCGTAGACCGTCACCCAGTGACCGGCTCGGTTGATTTGCTGCGCCGCTGCCAGTCCAGCCGGGCCGGACCCTACCACTGCCACCCTCTTGCCGGTGCGAACAGCGGGAGGCTGGGGCCGGATCCATCCCTTCTCATAGCCCCGGTCGGCAATTTCCTTTTCGACGTACTCGATGGTGACCGGGTCGGAATTTATGCTCAGAACACAACTGGCCTCGCACGGGGCAGGACAGATGCGCCCGGTGAATTCCGGGAAATTGTTGGTGGACAACAGGGTCCGCAGCGCATTTTCCCAATCACCCATGTACACGAAATGGTTGAATTCAGGAATCACGTTGCCCAATGGACAACCAGTGTGACAGAAGGGAACGGCGCAGTCCATGCACCGCCCTCCCTGCTCACGGGCCTTCTCATCAGGCCAGCGATGATATAGCTCCTGGTAGTCCCTGATACGCTCGGCTATCGGCCGACGCTCAGGCGGCTGTCGGCCGGATTCCATAAATCCGGTGGGTTTACCCATGCGATACGGCTTCCAGTTCCCGGGCTGCCAGGTCCCGATTCCTGCGCTCTTCCAGCACCCGGCGATAGTCCCGAGGCATTATTTTCTTGAATTTCGACAAGGCCGAATCCCAGTCGGCCAGCACACGCCCGGCAGGGCCGCTGCCGGTGTGCTTGTAATGCTCTTCAATAAGACCCTTCAGCGTGGCAATGTCTTCCTCTTCCACCACCGGCTCCATGTCGGCCAGACCGTCGTTGAAGCGAATGTGGAAGTCCTCTTCTGCATCGTAGACAAAAGCTATGCCGCCGCTCATTCCAGCAGCGAAGTTCCGCCCGGTGGCTCCCAGCACTACCACCACGCCGCCGGTCATATACTCGCAGCCGTGGTCGCCCACTGCCTCCACCACCGCACGGACGCCGCTGTTGCGTACACAGAAGCGCTCCCCGGCCACCCCGTTGATGAAGGCATGGCCTCCAGTCGCACCGTACATCGCCACGTTGCCGATGATTATGTTCTCTTCCGGGGCGAAGGTGGAGTCGGGATGGGGCTTCACCACGATGCGCCCGCCAGACATTCCTTTGCCCATGTAGTCGTTGGTGTCGCCCTGTAGAGTCATGCTGACGCCGGGCGCCAGGAATGCTCCGAAGCTCTGTCCTGCCGACCCGGTAAAGTTGATGCGCACCGTGTCCGTCGGGAGCCCGGCCTCGCCATAAGCCTTGGCGATTTTGCCGCTGAGCATTGCGCCCACGGTGCGGTTGGAGTTGCTGATGGGCATGGTCATGGTCACCGGCGTCTGGCTGTCCAGCGCCGGTTCAGACAGGGCAATAAGCCTGTGATCCAAGGCCCGCTCTAGCCCGTGGTCCTGCTCTTCCGAGCAATATACAGTCTCCCCGGGGTTCACGGCCTTCTGGTGGTAAAGCAGCCGGGACAGGTCCATGCCCTGGGCTTTCCAATGCTCGATAGCTTCACGAGCGTCCAGAGCGTCCACCCGGCCGACCATCTCGGCAACGGTGCGGAAGCCCAGTTCTGCCATGATTTCCCGCATTTCTTCGGCGACGAACATGAAGTAGCTGACCAGGTGTTCCGGCTGACCGGCGAATCGCTTCCGCAACTCCGGGTCCTGGGTTGCGATGCCCACCGAGCAGGTGTTGAGGTGGCACTTACGCAGCATGATGCAACCGCTGACCACCAACGCCGCCGTGGCAAAGCCGAACTCTTCGGCTCCCAGAAGGGCGGCTATTACCGCGTCGCGTCCGGTCTTCAACTGGCCGTCAGTCTGCACCACGATGCGGCTTCTAAGCCCGTTGGCTACCAGGACCTGCTGCGTTTCGGCGATGCCCAGTTCCCAGGGCAGCCCGGCGTGCTTGATGGACGATTCGGGAGACGCGCCGGTCCCGCCATCGTGCCCGCTGATCAGCACAACGTCGCCGTGTCCCTTGGCCACGCCGGCGGCCACGGTGCCAACGCCAACTTCTGCCACCAGCTTCACGTGAATCCTGGCATCCGGGTTGATGTTCTTCAGGTCGTGTATCAGTTGGGCAAGGTCTTCGATGGAATAAATGTCGTGATGCGGGGGCGGCGAAATCAGCTCCACGCCCGGCGTCGTGCGCCGCACCCACCCGATGTACTCGTCCACCTTGTGGCCCGGCAACTGTCCGCCTTCGCCCGGCTTGGAGCCCTGGGCCATCTTGATTTGCAGGTCGGTGGAGTTGATCAGGTAGTTGGCGGTGACTCCGAAGCGTCCCGACGCCACCTGCTTGATGGCGCTGCTGCGGTCGTCGCCGTTCTTGTCCGGCGTATACCGGCGGTAGTCCTCGCCGCCCTCGCCGGTGTTGCTGCGCGCGTTGATGCGGTTCATGGCGATAGCCATGGTCTCATGGGCTTCCCGGCTGATGGAGCCCAGGGAAGCAGCTCCCGTTGCGAACCGCTTGACGATTTCCGAGGCCGGTTCCACCCTCTCGATAGGAATAGGCTCGCGGTCTTTCGTGAAGTCCAGGAGCCCTCGCAGGGTAGCCATCCGTCGGCTCTGGTCGTTGGAGATACGGGCGAACTTCTTATAGGTGTTCCAGTCATTGCTGCGGGCGGCGTGCTGGAGAATCCCTATCGTGTCCGGGTTCCACTGGTGGTGCTCGCCTCCGCGCCGCCACTGGTAAGCGCCGCCCATGGACAGGGAGCGATTGGCGGGCAAGTCTATGGCCTCATAGGCCGCTTCGTGACGTTGCAGCGTCTCGCGTTCCACGGCATCCAGTGCGATCCCGCCGACGCGGGAGGGCGTCCAGGTGAAGTATTCGTCCACGAACGCCTGATCCAGGCCCACGGCCTCGAATATCTGGGCGCCCCGGTAGCTCTGCACCGTGGAAATGCCCATCTTGGACATCACCTTGAGCACGCCCTTCTCGTTGGCCTTGATGAAATTCTTGCAGGCGTAATCCGACGAGTGCCCGTTGAGCAGGCCGCTTTCGTTCATTGTCTGCACGGTTTCCAGGGCCAGGTAGGGGTTGATGGCCCCGGCTCCGTAACCGATGAGCAGGGCGAAGTGATGGACCTCGCGCGCCTCGCCTGTCTCAATGACCAGCCCCACGCGGGTACGGGTGCCCTCGCGTGTCAGGTGGTGATGAACGGCGCTGACAGCCAGGAGGCTCGGAATCGGCGCCCGTCCGTGGCCTATGCCCCGGTCCGACAGCACCACGATGGAATACCCGTCGTCCACTGCCTGGGAAGCGCGTCGGCGCAATTCCTCGAGGGCCCTTTCCAGGCCGGCGGCGGGGTCGAAGAGCGAATTCAACACGACCGTCCGCAGTCCCGGCAGGTCCAGCGCCTTGATGCGGGCCATATCCTCGTTGTCAATTATGGGAGACCGCAACATCAGTTGGCGGCAGTGGAGCGGTGTTTCCTCAAACAGGTTTTGCTCACTGCCGATGAAGGCATCCAGCGAGGTGACCATCTCCTCCCGTATGGCATCCAGAGGCGGATTGGTCACCTGGGCAAACAACTGCTTGAAGTAGTTGAAGAGCAACTGGTTCTGATCGGAAAGCACCGCCAGGGGGGCGTCGTTGCCCATGGAGCCAACGGCTTCGTAACCTGCTTCGGCCATTGGCGTCGTTAGCATACGAAGCTCTTCCACGCTGTATCCGAAGGTCTGCTGATTGCGCAGCAGTTCATCGGGGTGCATCGGCTGCTCCGGCGCAGCGTGGGGCAAGTCTTCTATGTTGACCTTGTTTGCCTTCAGCCATTCGCCATAGGGTTGCCGGGATGACAGGTCCCGCTTCAACTCCTCGTCGCCGATGATGCGGCCCTGCTCCAGACTGACCATGAACATCCGGCCTGGCTGGAGGCGGCCCTTGAATCTGACCTCAGCAGGCGGAACATCCAACACCCCGGTTTCAGAGGCCATCACCAGCTTGTCACCCGTTGTGACTAGGTACCGGAAGGGGCGCAGGCCGTTGCGGTCCAGCAGGGCGCAGATATTGCGCCCGTCGGACGAGACGATCATCGCCGGGCCGTCCCACGGCTCCATCAATGCGGCGTGGTATTCGTAGAAGTCCTTCTTTTCCTGCGACATCGTCTCATGCTGTTCCCAGGCCTCCGGGATCATCATGAGCATCGCGTGGTCCAGTTCGCGCCCGGTCATCAGCAGCAGTTCCAAGGCGTTGTCGAAACTGGCGGTATCGCTGTCACCGACGTTCATTACCGGCGGAATCTTGCCCATGTCGTCGCCGAACAGCGGCGACTCGAACATCGCCTCACGGGCGTGCATCCAGTTGAGGTTGCCGCGAAGGGTGTTTATCTCGCCGTTGTGGGCCAGGTATCGGTAGGGATGCGCCAGGCGCCAGTGGCCCAGGGTGTTCGTGCTGAACCGCGAATGCACCAGCGCAAAGGCGCTGACCAATTCCTCGTCCCGTAAGTCAAGATAGAAACCGGAAATCTGGTGGGCCATGAGCAGGCCCTTGTAGACGATGGTGTTGCAGGAGAGACTGCACAAGTAAAAGTAATCGGCTTCTTCTTCGGAAAGGCCGCATTCCTTCATGGAATGCTCGATAACCTTGCGGACGACGTAGAGCTTGCGCTCCAACTGAGCCGGTTCCAGGCCGCTCTGACCGGCGCCGACGAACACCTGCCGAATGAGAGGGCTGCGCCGCCGGGCGTCGCGTCCGATCTGGCTGGGATCAACGGGAACATCCCGCCAGCCCAGCAACTCCAATCCTTCGCCGTTGACGACGTTGGAAATCAGGGTACTGGCCTTTTCCGCCGCCTCCGGCTGAGGGGGCAGGAAGACCATGCCGACACCGTACTGGCCGTCGGGAGGCAACTGAAACCCGAGGCGTTCGCATTCCCTGCGGAAGAGGGCATGGGGCATTTGCAGCAGGACGCCGGCGCCGTCCCCGGTTTCCGGGTCACTCCCGGCTGCCCCGCGATGGCCCAGGTTGATGAGTACCTGGAGCCCTTCTTCAATAATCCGGTGCGACTTGCGGCCCTTTATGTCGGCAACGACGCCAACGCCGCAACTGTCGTGCTCCTGTTCCGGGGAATACAGCCCCTTGCCAGCCAATTCTTTCAGCGGGTCCATATCTAAACGATACCCTGCCACAGAAACTTATACGGTGATGATTCTAACGTAGGCCGCAGCGGAGAAAAATGGGCAGTAGCCGGGGGCAACAGCCTTCCCAGCCGGGGTGCGGCTTCGTTTGTGTAATATATCACAATATCCGCTGGATACAAGAGCTTACGTTTAGCCCATGCTCCAAACACCAGCCCGGAAACAAAGGTAAAGTATAACCCCGGCAGACCCCCCTGCCTAGCAGGGTGAAGACAGCGCGCAGGGCGGGTTCAAACCCGCCCTGCCTTGCGAAAACACCCGCTTCGCGCGGAGATAGGGACTGCCTCCGTCAGTTCTGGCCCATCATCATTGTCCCCAAACCGGCGAACAACTCCTCTAGCACTTGAACCGTGACCGCCATCTTGAAGGTGACCGCCTCGCCCGACTGGCTGACTTCCATGCTGGAGGCGAAATCCTGCAACTCTTCGGATGTTGCGAACATCGCGCCGAACATCGCCACTATGCCCTCCGAGTACTCCTTCGACGCGGTGGCGGCTGTGTCGTCATCGAAGTGCGAGCGGGCTTCGATTTCAATTGTGTCGCCACGGAAAAGCACTTTCATCGCGTTGACCGGGGCCGTCAGGGCAGTCAGGTCCATGGCGCCCAGCAGTCCCATCTGCGGCAGGGCGTCCTCCCCCGCTGTTCCCATGGCCATTTCTTCCAGCAATTCCGGCGGCAACGCCATTGCAAAGCCCAGATGCCGGTCTCCCAAGGAATCGAGCATCTGCCGCAGTTCGCCGGACGCGGCAGGCGCAGCCCCGGCTGCCACATCCAGCATCGCTTCAACGCTCACGTCGGTCCCTATTAGCGCCATCTTGGAATCAATTATCGAAACTGAAATCGCTTCCCCCCCGTCTTCTACCCGATGAACCGCGAAACCACGATAGTCGGCGACTTCGTAACTGCCGTCACCCCCCAGCTCCAGGGTGGCGATGATCTCATCCTCATCGAATTCCCCGTAAAGCGCCATCCCAAATTCAACGTCGGCAGTATCCATTCCCTCGATTGTGCCAAGAAAGGACTCCAGATCCATATACATCTCGGCATAAGTCACCGAGCGAAGGTCTATGCCTGATTCGTCTCGGAAGTCCTCCACCACGCCGTCAATGCCATCCCCCGCAGACTCCGGGTCCAGCTCCATCAACATGGCGAACAGGGGCGCTGCCGAGTCGAGCAGTGCCGCCGGATACGCCTCAATGACCAACGCCGCCCCACCGGGCAGCAATGACTCACCGGAGCTTTCAGGCAGAGACACTGAGGTGTCTTCCGCTTCGGGGGTAGCCGTAGGCTCCGGGGGCGCCGTCGGGGCCGGGGTCGGCGTCGCCGTTGGCTCCGGCGTGGGTGTCGGTTCAGGGGTGGCTGTCGGCGTGGGTACAGGGGTGGCTGTCGGCTCAGTTGTGGGAGTCGGCGTAGGGTCCGAGCCGCAGGCAAGCACCAGCAGCACGGCCAAGGTCATGCCGACCGTGGCGAGTATGGACAGCCGGGGAAAACTGAAGTTCATAATATCTCCAAACTGGATTTGGGGCGCCTGCATTGTAGTATCTCACATTTTTCTACGCTCTCGTTTCCTGCTCAGATTCTCAGCAGGTGAGAATCCTGCCAGCGCCGTCATTGACCGTAGGAGACCGCCAGCCCTATACTCGCCAGACCATTTCCACCAGACCGCCCACAATCCTGCGGCGTGCGCCAAAGGCCCGCCGTCCGTAACATGGAGGAACCAGCCTGGAACCCATTGAAGTAGCGCAGTTTATCGTTGACGTGGCCTCCGACAAGCTGGCCGAAGACATCGTGCTGCTGGATTTGCGCGATTTGGCGCCCTTCGCCGACTACTTCGTCATTATGTCCGCCGAGTCGTCGCGTCAGATAGAAGCCCTGGAAGAAGACCTGACCCAGGCCCTCAAGGATGCAGGCGTCGCCCGCCACCGGCGCGAAGGAACCCCTGCGTCCGGCTGGGTGCTGCTGGACTTCAGCGACGTTATAGTCCACGTCTTCTCTCCGGAGGAGCGGGAGTTCTATGACCTTGAACGCCTGTGGCGCCGCGCCCCCCAGGTGGTCCGGGTGCTTTAATATCCGGCGTCCCAGAATCTCGCAGAATCACCCTCTCCCGGATGGGAGAGGGTTTTTTGCGCCATTCCGACTGTCTTATCGCTACTCCACAATCCAGCCGTCGTTGCTGCGGGAATAGGACAGAATTTCCTCGGGCTTGAAAAACAGCGCCAACTCTCGCGCTGCCGACTCGGGACTGTCGGAGCCGTGTATGAGGTTGCGGCCTATGTCCACCCCCAGGTCGCCGCGGATGGTGCCAGGGGCGGCGTTGGCCGGGTTGGTTGCGCCCATGGTACTGCGGACGATTTCCACGGCGTTGTTGGCCTCCCAGGCCATCGCCACCACCGGGCCAGAGGTTATGAAGCTGACCAGTCCGGCAAAGAAGGGCCGGTCAACGTGTTCGCCGTAATGACGATGCGCCAGCGCATCGTCCACCTGCATCAGTTTCATCGCCACCAGCTTCAGGCCGCGACGCTCCAGCCTCCCGATGATCTCGCCCGTCAGCCCACGCTGAACGCCGTCGGGTTTCACCAGCACCAGTGTCTGCTCCATCTGTTTCCTTCCTGTTCCTGTAAATGTGATTTCCTCGCGCGGCCAAGCAACCCGTTAGCGGCTTTCTTCTCCGCTCCCGTCGGGCCACAAACTCCAGATCATCGCCAGAGCCCAGCCGGCCAGCCCTGCTCCCAGCACCCCCCAGACCCGAAGACCCACCCAACTGGCAATCAGCGCTCCGAACACCAGGTTAACGGCGACTATGGCGGTCTTGTGCCGCTTGTTCCGGTATATGGCGATGAATGACGGGAGAAGGCACACCGCCAGCCCGACAATCATCAGGGCTAATCTATACATACCATTCTTCCCGTCCTGCTTGAAAAGCTGTCGCTTTTGACCGGGCCACCGCTAGTCCTCGACAGCCCTGGTCAACTGAATTTCAACTCCCCGCCGCTCCATGTCCCACAGAAAGGGAGCCGGATCCAGAGATTCCGGCGGATGCACGCCCGGCGCGGGCAGTTCACGGGTAAGCAGCATCCGCGCCCCCACGACCAGCGGCGCGGCAATGTTGTCGGCTTCCTGCTCCTCGGGGAAATACCAGGTCATGGTGAAGCGGGTTGTCCGGCCATGCAACTGTCCGCTGAGCGCCATCTGCTTGGGCAGAGCGGAAGGCATCCCAAATGCAAAGAAGGGCGACCAGGGACCGGAAAAGAAGGCCGCGGCGAATTCGGCAGGACTGAGCGGCCCCGCCGGGGTTTCCACCGGCTGATCGTCCGCAAATCCGTAGCGCGCCAGGTCGCGCATGGTTCCTTCAGATTCAGAGTCGAAAAATCCCCGATGGCTGGACGCCTCGGCGAGAGACGGCATGGTGAAAGGGAGGGTGACTGGCTGAAGTCCCACCGTGCAGCATCGGACGCTGCCCCATGGAGGTGGTAAGGGAACCTCCTCCCATTCACTCATCGGAGATACATGGCGCCAGTCGCTTTCGCGCCATACCAGCGCAGGAGATCCGAAGGCGGCCAGACGGCGTCGCCACTGTTTCGGACGACTTAGTCCCAGATCGTCCACCTGATAAAAGCGGACTTTATCAACCCGGTTCAGGCGTTGTCCTATATAGCTGGCCAGGGTGTTGGTCTGTCCGGGCGACGCTCCCATTCCGGGAATAGCGCTCACTCCCCGGTATCCTGCCAGCGATGCCAGGTACTCCGAATCGAACACCGATTGCAGTGACTCCGGGTCGTCATTGGAATCGGTGTAAGAAACCCCGGCTTCCATCACGCCGCGAATCAGCGGAATCAACGCCTCCGTTGGAAGTTCGACGGTATTCAGCACCAGCGCCACGTCGCCCAGCATACGCGCCAGCGATTCGCCATCTGAGCAGTCCACCCGAAGGGCCTCGGCCTTGCCATTGCAAAGCTCCGCCGCCGCCGCTGCCCTCTCCAGGCAGCGATCAGCCACAATAACTCTACCAAAGGCGCGGTCGCGCCCCATGATGCGAGCCACGGACTGACCCACTGAGCCACACCCCAGCAGCAGGGCTGCGTCAGCAGTCATTACGAATCCCCTCTCCCTCCGGGGGAGGGTTAGGGTGGGGGCGTCCCATTCGCTCTTCGACGGCTGCGGGACGACGCCTGCACCCGGCGGTCGCGGCGCTTGGGAACGCCGATGCTCGGCATCCGCAGATAGTGGGGCTGCAAGGCGTCCAGATTGTCGGTATCGCCACGCTCCAGCCTCTCCCGGGCCAGTGCCGCCAGCGACCCGGCTCTGGCCGACGGCGGCGTATGACAGAGCGCGGCCCGTGCGCCCAGAGCCTCCCTGATGCCCTCTGCCCAGGGGGGCATACCTTCCCCGCAAAATAGAATCATGCCGTCCCACCCGTTTGCCCTGAACCTGTCGAAGGACATAGCGCTGATTTCTTCCAGCAACTCATCGGGGCCGGTTATACCGTCTTCGCGCACACGGGTTCCGTCGGGAGTGAAAAGGGCCGACGCCGCTTCTCCCCGGCCTGCTTCCAGCAGAGCGCAGACCGGCAGACCCGAATCGCGGAAGGGAAATGCCTCAAGGTCGAGACTGCCTATCCCGATGATCGGAATGCGGACTGCCATTGCCAGCCCCTTGGCTGCGCTCAGGCCGGTCCGCAAGGCGCTGAACCCTCCCGGCCCCAGGGCGACGGCCACAGCTTCCAGGTCATGTGGACGGACGCCCCGGCTGTCCAGCAGTTGCGAGACGGCCGGCATGAGTTCCGTGGTGTGGTTCACCAGCGAATGCCAGGAGCATCCCGCAACAATCCGTTCACCGTCGGACAAAGCCGCCGATGCACTCCTGGTGGATGTGTCTATAGCAAGCAGCATGAGGCTTCTCAGTATAGGTTGACGACAGCAGGAAAATCCGTCGTCCTCACAACACCCGTCATTCCTGCGAAAGCGGGAATCGAGAGGATAACGCATCCAGTTCCGCCAGCAATTCGTCGTAGCGGGTTGACTCGGTGTCCAGCACAATCTCGCGTTCGTCGCCAGATTCGCCATAGCTCAATTCAATCCACAGGGCGTCTTCCGGCAACAATTCTTCGGCTCGTTCAGCCCACTCGATCACGGAAACGCCGCTGCCGAAAAGCTGCTCATCCAGCCCAAGGTCCCATGCCTCGGCCGGGCTGCCGATACGGTAGAGGTCTATATGGTGCAGCGTCAGCCGTCCATGATGGCGGGTCATAAGCACGAAGGTAGGGCTGCGGACGTAGCCTTCTACGCCCAGCCCTCGGGCCAGTCCCTGGGTCAGACAGGTCTTGCCCGCCCCCAACGGCCCGCTGAGCAGGTACACGTCTCCCGGCCGGGCGCGCTGTCCGATGAAGCAGCCGATGCTCTGCGTTTGCTCTGGACTGTATGTATTAAGTCGTATGGAACGGGCCACTAATGTGCCCCCGTTTGCTCAAAGTGGTCCCAGCCCCCGCCGGATAACGAAAGCTCCCTTCCTGTGTCGTCCAACACCGCAACCCTGCCCGCACCGCCCAGCTCTTCGGGGGACACGACAGTTCCTATGACGGCGCTGCCCTCCCCCAACTGTGGAATAAGCGGCCCCACAACCCCCGGGGGCCCAGTGAACAGCAGCACGTAGTCCTCACCTCCGCCCAAGGCCAGCGACAGGCACTCGTCGGGGAACTGATGCCGCAGCAGCGGATGCGTCGGCACTGCCGATGCGTTTATCCGGGCTGCAACGCCGGAGGCCGCGCATAGCTTGCCCAAGTCGTCCACCAGTCCGTCGCTCACGTCCATCGCGGTTTCTATCCCCTTTTGGGAAAGAACCTGCCCGGCCTGCACGGCCGGAGCGGGCCGCCGGTGGGCATTCCGCAGAAAATCGGCTGCTTCCCCCGTCGCATCCGGCCCTTCCGCAATCTCAGAGTTCAGCATCAGCCTTAGTCCGCCGGCCGAACTGCCCAGCCAGCCGCTCACCCCAACCGCATCGCCGGGTCGGGCGGTGGAGCGCAGCAGCGGCGGACGCTGGGCGACTCCGGTAAGGGCAGTGGTCACGAAAAACA
Source organism: Chloroflexota bacterium (assembly GCA_009840175.1). Lineage (GTDB taxonomy): Bacteria > Chloroflexota > Dehalococcoidia > Lucifugimonadales > UBA3495 > VXOI01. The sequence continues at coordinate 52,249 of VXOI01000219.1, forward strand.
CGGGCGACCGCACGATGTCGCCGCCGACCACCCCCATACCGTACTCTGCCCCTATCTCCAGCATACCCCGGTACATTTCCTCGATATGAGAAACCATAGTCTCAGGCGGCAATCCCAGCGTGATGAGCGCATACGTAGGCAGGCCACCCATGGACGCCACATCGCTGATGTTAGAGGCTATCGCCTTCCACCCCAGCTCCCGCCACGGCGTGGTCTTGCGGGTGAAATGGACGCCCTCGACCATCGTGTCGGTGGTGAACAGCTCCCGCCCCTCGCCCGTCTGCCAGACTGCGGTATCGTCGCCGGTGTCCACCAGAAGCGGAAAAGCGCGGACGGCCTCATTGCCTTCGCCCCGGCCCACAACCATGCGGTTGAGCCGCTCGATAACCCCGAATTCGCCGATTTCTCTGACCAGCATAGCTTTTCGATTATAGCCTATGCCGAAGATTGAAGCGCGAGCAGCCGGACAGGCAACAAAGAGCAGATTGTTAGCGGTTGACAACCTGAAACTGAACTAATTAGTATGCGCTCTATATTCAGGGCATATCCAGTATCGTCGAATTTCGTATTTTTGTGAATAGAATTCGACTTTACGTTGGCATGGTTATTCAAACTACGGGATGTACCAGATGTTGAATGTAAAATTGTTCCAGATTGTTGTCCTCTCTACAGTCCTGGCCCTTTTGGGTATGCTTGCAGTGGCCTGCGGCTCCGAGGATCCCACCGCAACAACCGCGCCCGCCCCGGCGGCTACGCAAGCTCCGGCTCCTACCACAGCTCCCCCGGCGGCTTCCGACGGCGAGGTATTCGAACTCAAGTACAGCTCGCCGCTTTCGCCTCCGCCCTTCCTCATCAGCGAGGTGCAGAAATGGTGGGCCGACACAGTTGCCGAGCGCAGCAACGGACGCATCGTCTGGACCGACTTCTACTGGTCGGGCGCGCTCACCAAGGCCGGCGAGACTCTGGAGGCGGTGCAGGTGGGCCTCGCCGACGCTGGAATGGTCGCCTTGCCCTACTACCCCGGCAAGCTCCCTCTGGGCAACTGGACTTACGCCGTGCCCTTCGGCCCTGGCGACCCTGACGTGATCCTCGAAGCGGCCCAGCGGCTGTATGACGAGGTGCCAGCCCTCCGGGAGGAAGTGGAAGCCTACAACATGGTCTTCTTGGCCCCGTCGGTCATTGACACCTACAACCTGACCTCGAAGGAACCCATCGTTACCTTCGAGGACTTCGACGGCATCAAGATTGCCTCCATCGGCTCCTACCACCCCAAGATCCTGGAAGGCGCGGGGGCCACAGCCATCGCCATGCCGGTGGCCGAGCGCTACCAGGCCCTTCAGACCGGCGTCATAGAGGCCGAGTTCCTGCCTTGGGACATTTCCCACGCCTACAAGTATCACGACTTCAACAAGCACATCACCTGGGTGGACATGGGCGCGGCCATGCCCGTGGGCCTGGGCGTCAACAAGGACACCTTCGACAGCTTACCCCCCGACCTCCAGCAGTTGATGCGGGACGTGGCCGACGAGGCCGTGGACCTCAACGCCTCGCTGATCCTGGAGCGGCGCAACGCGGCCCTGGCGGAATGGGAGGAACTGGGCATAACCCGCCACGAGATGCCCGAGGAAGACCGCGCGCAATGGGCCAACGCGCTCGAGGACATCCCAGGCAACTGGATCAAGGAAATGGAAGACAAGGGACTGCCCGGCAGCGACGTGATGGTCACCTACATCGAGATCCTCGAGGAACTGGGCCACAACTTCCCTCGCGACTGGGCCGCCGACTACCGTTAGCCGCCCGGTGACTTGTCTTCCGCGCAGGGGTGGATTGAAACGCATCCCTGCACCCCAGGGTGAGGATTGGAATGGATTTGCGAACAGTGGGCCGCTTCCTCAGCCGGATACTTGGCTGGGTGGTCAACTCCAGCGCCTTCGGGGCCGCCAGCATCGTCGTCATCCTGATGGCGATGGTCGTCGCCGACATCTTTGGCCGCAAGGTGCTGAACAAACCGGTGCCGATGTCATACGAAGTCGGCGCATTCATGCTGGTCTTCATCGTGTTCATGGGCCTCGCATACAGCCAGCGGCAGCGGGCCCACATCCGCGTCGAGTTCCTCACCCTCCGTATGCCTCCCAGGATGCGCGCCATCATGGACCTGGTAGCCTTCACCCTGGGCATCGCCATCTACGGAGCGATTTTCTACCAAACGTTCAAGTGGTCCTATCACTCCTTTGAAATTGGCGAATACGTGGCTGGCCTGGTGAACATTCCCAAGTGGCCCTCGCAGTTCGCGGTGGCCTTCGGGGCGCTGTTGATTTCGTTGCAGTTCCTTTCCGATTGGGTCAACCGCGCCGCCGAGGTGGTGGCGTTGTTCCGCTCTCCCACGCCGTCGGAGGAGGCGCTGCCAGCCAGCGAACCAACCGGAGAACCGGCGACTCCCGACTAGACGCGCTGAAAAAGACTTCGGACAAACACTCACCCTCACCCTAATCCTCTCCCTGAGAGGGACCTTCAAGGAACGGAATGGATGATCTCTACTGGGGCATAATCGGGTTCGTAGCGGTACTCTCGCTGATGGCGTTGGGCGTCCATGTTGGACTGGCGCTGGCGGCCACTGGCTTCATTGGAATGTTCCTGATGACGGGCAAGATGTCTCTGGCTCTCGCCCTGTTCACCACCACGCCCTATTCCACCACTAACGTGTACGCCTTCGCCATACTGCCCCTGTTCATCATCATGGGGCTGTTCGCCATGCACGCCGGGCTGTCGGCGCGGGCCTTCGACGCCGCCTACAAGTGGGTGGGCAGACTGCCCGGAGGTATGGCCATCGCCACCACCTGGGCCAATGCCATGTTCGCGGCGTGTACCGGCTCCAGCGTGGTGGCCTGCGCCGTGTTCACCCGCATCAGCCTTCCGGAGATGGACCGCCGGGGCTACGACAAGGCCTTCGCCTGCGGCACCATCGCCGCGGCCGGAATGCTGGGAATGCTCATACCTCCCAGCGCCCTGATGATCGTCTACGGAATCCTCACCGAACAGTCCATCGGCAAGCTGCTCATCGCCGGCGTCGGGCCCGGCATTCTGTTGACCCTGATATTCACCATAGGCATCGTGGCAGTGGCCGCGCGCTACCCTGACCGCGCCCCCCGGGCCGACTACGCTCCGCCCATCCTGGAGCGACTCAAGGCCACCGTGGGGGTCATTGGCATCGTGGTGCTGGTGGTGGGAATCATCGCCGGTATGTACACCGGCATCTTTACCCCCACCGAGGCCGGAGCAGCCGGGGCTGCCGGCGCACTGGTGCTGGCCCTCCTGGCCCCTCTCATGGAGCGTTGGATTTTCCGTGCCGACACTGCGGCCGCCGCGTCCGACAGCGTAACCGCCGGTCCGCCCTCCTCCGGCAACGCTCCGCCAGCTCCGATAGCGCCTCCAGACGCGAGGCTGTTGGAACAGCCGGGCCTCAACTGGCAACGGTTCAGCCAGGCCATGAAGGAGGCGGCTCAGACTTCGGCCCTGGTGTTCTTCATCCTCATCGGCGCGATGATTTTCGCCCGCTTCCTGGTGCTCACCGGCCTCCCCGGCGAGTTCGTGGAAGCGGTGCAGGGCGCCAGCATACCCACGCTGCTCATCATGATTCTATTCCTGATTATGTACGTGTTCCTGGGTATGTTCCAGGACTCCATATCCATGATGTCCATCACCCTGCCCATCGTTGACCCCATCATCACCGGGCTGGGGATTGACCGCGTTTATTTCGCCATGCTGGTGATCATGTCCATCGAAATTGGGCTGATTACCCCGCCGGTGGGCCTGAACGTCTACACCGTGCGCTCCGTGGCAGTCCAGATGCGGGAGGGCGAAGGCATGACGCTGGAGGACATCTTCCGAGGAATCCTGCCCTTCTTCTTCCTGTCCATAGTGGCCCTGATCATCCTGATAGCCGTGCCGCCTATCAGCACTTTCCTGCCCTCCAAGATGTTCGGCTAGGCCATGCCGCGACTGCCCCGCCGACTGCGGCGGCCCCAAGCCGGACTGCTGATCGAGTTGAGCGAGGATACGCCGCCGGAACATGAGTCCGGCGGCGTCGCGCGCTTGCAGGTCAGCCTGCTGCCTCTGGAATCTTTCCGTATCCAGTGTGGGCGATTGGAGTTGGCGCTGCTGACCACCTTGTTTTCTCGAACGGCGTTGGACGGCTACCACGAGCACACGGCGGAAAGGACATTCCAGACTGCTGTTCTTTGCGAAAGCACGCTGGCATATCCGGGCAAGGCTCTTCTGTACTCGGCTGACTTGCTCCTACCGCATAATCCCCCGATACCCCCGGACTCTCGCCCGACGCGGCGGCAATGGCAGGCAAGAGCGCGATTCGAAGCTGACGGATACCGGGAGTTGCAGGCGACCCGCGTTCTGCTCGACGCAAGCCCGCGGCAGGGCGGAGCGCCAGTGGTTGACGGCAGCGGGTTCCTGCCCCTCTACGAATTCAGGACGGACGGAAACCCCTGAGCCGCAACCCTACTCCCCCTTCGGCCCCGCGCTGGTCACCACCTCGAAAGACAGCAGGTCGGCGCCGGTGCCGACTGGCGCCGGGGCTCTGGCCTCGCTGTTGGCTTGAGCATGACCGCGCTGGAAATCCTGGCTGTTGAACCAGTTCTGGAAAGCCTCTTCCGACTCCCAGCGGGTGTAGACGAAATACCGCGTCTCGCCCTCCACCGGGCGCAGCAACTCGAATCCCTCGAACCCCGGCGCATTCTCCACGGCGGCGGCGCGGTGAGCGAACCTCTCTTCCAGCTCGGCCCCGCGTCCCTCAGGCACGGTGATGGCGTTGATTTTGACCACGCTCATTTCATCCCTCCTTGGCGTCTGCCCTTCTGCTCGTAGTATAGCTTACTGCGAGAGCAAGACGGGCAATCACGTTTTAGCCTAAGTGATCCCATTTCAATTCAGCGCAACCGTCATTCCCGCCTTCGCAGGAACGACGGGTTAGCCAGACCCAAGCTACCAAAGCGCGATTGCCCCGGCCCGCATTTGGACGAATTTGGGAAATGTCGTAACCAGGTGTTGACAAGGGCGGCAGGGCCGACTATGATACTTGAGCTTGACCGTTCCGGCGGGAAAAATCGCCGGGCGGTCGCGTACCTTAACAGTTGAATAGTGGAAGGAAGCTAGGTAAGTTCTGTTTAGAGAGTTTGATCCTGGCTCAGGGTGAACGCTGGCGGCGCGCTTAATGCATGCAAGTCGAACGTGCTTTCGGGCAAGTGGCAGACGGCTGAGTAACGCGTGAGTAACGCACCCTCCGGTGGGGTATAGCCTCGGGAAACTGAGAGTAATCCCGCATACGATCCGGTGGCCCCGGTTGCCGGATGAAAGCCTTTGGCGCCGGAGGAGCGGCTCGCGTCCTATCAGGTAGTTGGTGGGGTAACAGCCCACCAAGCCTATGACGGGTAGCTGGTCTTAGAGGACGATCAGCCAGAGGGGGACTGAGACACGGCCCCCACTCCTACGGGAGGCAGCAGCAGGGAATTTTGGGCAATGGGCGAAAGCCTGACCCAGCGACGTCGCGTGGGGGATGAAGGCCCTCGGGCTGTAAACCCCTTTTCCCGGGGAAGAGAAAGGACGGTACCCGGGGAATAAGCTCCGGCTAACTACGTGCCAGCAGCCGCGGTAATACGTAGGGAGCGAGCGTTACCCGGAATTACTGGGCGTAAAGAGCGCGTAGGCGGCTTGGTAAGTCTCTTGTGAAAGCTCCCGGCTCAACTGGGAGAGGTCAAGGGATACTACCTCGCTTGAGGGCGGTAGAGGAAAGCGGAATTCCCGGTGTAGCGGTGAAATGCGTAGATATCGGGAGGAACACCAGTGGCGAAGGCGGCTTTCTGGGCCGTGCCTGACGCTGAGGCGCGAGAGCGTGGGGAGCAAACTGGATTAGATACCCAGGTAGT
>VXOI01000052.1 GCA_009840175.1 Chloroflexota bacterium
CGCACGCCCGTTCTATATCCTGGCAGAATTGGCTCGCAACTCGCTCTCAGGAAGATCGTCAGGGCGACGGACGAGCGGACCGGTATCTTCGCAATGGTAGCCGGGGTTGGACTCAGCGATTCAGCCACCACTATTTTGGTTGGCTCATAGCCTTTCGAGACATTGCCAGAGCGACGGACGAACGAACTGCCATCAGCATGGCCATTCCAGGAGTAGCAATGAGCAATAAGGCCCCTATGATCAATCTTGAACGAGGCGAATGGCTCCAGGTATTTCGCGGAATAACTAATGCCACCAACGAGCGCACGGTTGTCGCCAACAATATTCCCCAAAGCGGAGTGGGTAACAGTGCTCCGGTATTGACCTACGAACATTCGAAGTCCATAGCATCAGCGTTAGTGTTAGCAAACCTCAATAGCCTTCCACTCGATTGGGCGGCTCGCCTTTCGGTCGGCGGTGTCAACATGAACTTCTTCATCGTCAAGCAGTTGCCGGTCTTGCCACCGGATGCTTACCTTGAGAAAAGCCGATCAGGGCTAACTTGGGCCGAGTTAGTTGTGTCCCGTGTGTTGGAGCTCACCTATACTGCATGGGATCTTCAATCCTTTGCCGAAGATTTGGGTTATGACGGCCCTCCTTTCATCTGGGATGAGGAGCGTCGGCACCGGCTCAAGTGTGAACTCGACGGTATTTTTGCCCAAATGTACCAACTCGACCGGGCCGACCTGGAGTGGATTCTTGATGCCCCGGAGCCTAGCGCCTCCTTCCCTGGATTGAAGCGCAACGAGTTGCAGCAGTTTGGGGAGTACCGCACCCAGCGATATGTCCTCCAGGCTTACGACCAGTTGGCCCAGGGTCTACTTCCCGATTTGGTTCCATAACTCGAAAGAGGATTGACAAGACTAGCAAATATGGTACTGTATGCAGTACCATATAAAGGCAAGGCCGTGACCCAACGCGACAGATTGATCGAACGAATCCGGGCGCGGCCTCCAGAAGCTCGCTTCAATGATGTCCGTCGCCTCCTCGAAGAATACGGTTGGACCTTCAAACGCCGGAAAGGTAGTCATGCCCATTTCACCAAGCCAGGGGAGAGGACCCAGACCGTCCCGTTGGTGAGTGGCCGCTACGTGAAGCGCTACATCTTGGATGAAATCATTGATCGACTCGGATTGGATGAGTGAAATGGTTACAATCGCTAATCGAAAGCCTCTAGAGCACTATTTGAGCCTTCAGTACCCGTTCGTGGTCCACACGGACCCGGATGGGGGATACGTCATCGTTTACCCGGATCTACCGGGCTGTCTTTCACAGGCTGAGACCCTTGATGAAATCCCCGACATGGCGGAGGACGCTCGGACCGGGTGGATCGAGACGGAGTATGAAGAGGGACGAAACATCCCTGAACCTTCTCATCAGGAGTACAGCGGCAAATTCAACGTGCGCTTACCGAAGTCGTTGCATCGGTCCCTAGCCGATGCCGCCGCCCAGGATGGTGTAAGCCTCAACCAGTATGTGGTCATGTTGCTTTCAAGTGGGAACGCCCAGATGCAACTCGAGCGTCAGCTTAGACATGTGGCTACGATGGCCTTCGATTGGAAGGAAACCTCGCATCATTCATATCGTTTTCTTGACAATCCCGTTGATTCCCCTGTGCGGCACCACGGTTATTCAGCCCCACAGTTAGAGGCTGTTGCAGCATGAACGCAGCGGGTAGCAATCCGTCTCCGAGTCACTCGGAAACGGAGCCTATTGACCCGGCGATTTATAACGCGTTTATCGGCCAGATTGAGCTCTCCTCAATCTGGCTCAGTTCTTCCTCGATAGAAAACCCCGGTGGACCCGGAAATCTAAGCGAAGTCAGCATTGATATCGCTGGCAACGCTCGCTGGGAATCTGTGGAAGATGGATTTGTTGCCTTTCAAGCCTATGACGTGACATTCAAAGAATCTGATTCCGAAGTAGCGGGCATTAGCGTCACGTTCGGCCTGGAGTTCAAGTCCGAACAAGCCATGACAGACGAGTTGTTCGCTGTCTTTGAAGAAGTCAACCTCCCCGTCAACGCCTGGCCCTATCTCAGGGCGTTTCTGTCCGATGCACTGGGACGAATGGGGTGGCCGCCGCTGACTCTTCCGGCGTTCAAGACCGGCACCCAATCCCCGTCTTGATACAAGAGAAACCGCTCGGTCTAGCATTCGGTTAGGAGGGCACATTGCCGCTAGACGTTTTCCAGCTTCGCGAAACCGTAGTCAACGAGTATCAGGACTACGTGCGCAGTTTCGTGCGCGTACTCGACGACCGCATCGACGAGTACGTGAACAGCCGCTTGGAGGAGGGCGAGCTCTGGCCCGAAGCTGTCCTGCAACTCAACCCGGCCTTTGAGATGGACCAGACATTGGGGGAATTGGCCCAGGCCGGAATTCTCGCGCCCGATACGGCCCGATTCTTTGGACCGGATCTGAAGTTGTACCGACACCAGCGCGAGGCCATCGACTTGGCCTTACGGGATGAGTCCTACGTCGTTACTACGGGTACCGGCTCCGGTAAGAGCCTAACTTATCTAGTCCCCATCTACGACGCCATCGTCCGCAACAACCCAGAGCGGCACTCGGTCCGGGCTCTGCTCATATACCCCATGAACGCCCTCATCAACAGCCAGTTAGAGGCGTTGGGGGCCTTTCAAGAACACAACTTCCCTGATTCTCCAGTTCGCTTCGCCCGCTATACCGGTCAGGACCGTGAAGAGGCACGGGATGCCATCCTCAAGGACCCGCCTCACATCCTGCTGACCAACTATGTCATGGCAGAGTACCTCCTGGTCCGCCCCCATGAGCGTTCCCTGTTGAACGCCGCAACACGGGACCTGCGTGCCCTGGTCATGGACGAACTTCACTTCTATCGTGGTCGGCAAGGTGCGGACGTGGCGATGCTCACGCGCCGCATCCAAGAGCGTGCAGGCCGCGATCTCCAGGCGGTAGCTACCAGCGCCACCATAGCCAACGCAGGAACTAGAACAGAGCGGAATGAAGCCGTCGCCGACTTGGCATCGCGCTTTTTCGGTCTGGACATTCCCGCTGTCAACGTAGTGGATGAAACACTGGTGAAGGTAGCCACCTCAGGGCCTCCGCTTGGGAATGCGGAACTGAAGGTCGCAGTTGAGGCCCCACCACCGGATAGGAACGTGCATTCCGTGTGCAGTCATCCCCTCGCGGCCTGGGCTGAGGACTTCTTCGGATTGGCAGAGGAAAATGGCCGGTTGGTTCGACGCTCCCCGAAGACATTCGACGAGGCCGTGCGCACTCTGGCGGAGGAAAGCGGCCTTCCGAGAGAAAGGTGTGCGGAAAGGCTCCGCGAAGTGTTGGAGGCAGGCAACGAGGCTGGACTGAGAGAAGACCAACAGGTGTTTGCCTTCCGTCTCCATCAGTGGTTGTCGTCGGGCAGCAGCGTGTACGCCACATTGGAACCGCCGGACGTCCGCGAGTTTAGGATGGAAGGGCAATACAAGGTAGACGAGGACCGTGTTCTGTTCCCGTTGGCGTTTTGCCGGGAATGCGGCCAAGATTACTATTTGGTATCCCGTATCCAAGAACACGGCATTGAACGCCTCATACCCCGCTCTCCAATGGTTGGTGCTCCCGAAGAGGATATAGACGGAGAAGGGGGGTTCTTTGCCATCGAATCCGATGACCTCTGGACAGGAGATGATGACGAACTGCCTGAATTCTGGTTCAACGAACGTAGGCGAGGACGAGTCGTCAGACCCAACTTTTCTCAGTTTCTCCCTCAAGGGTACACGGCAACTCCCGGTGGGAGGCTAGACGAAGGAGATGGGAACGGGACAAGGGGGTGGTTTCAGCCAAGGCCCTTCCTGATCTGCCTGCGTTGCCGTGCCGTGTATGACCGGAGACAGGGAGACTACCGCAAGCTGTCCTCCCTGAGCCAGACGGGAAGGTCAACCGCAACCACTGTTGCCGTGAATGCAGCCGTGGCTGGCATGGCTACCCAGGACCTTTCTCCCGACGAAACCAAGTCCCTCAGCTTCACTGACAACCGTCAAGATGCCTCTTTACAAGCTGGGCATCTTAACGACTTCGTGCAGGTTGCTATGTTGCGGGCCGGGCTAATCGAAGCTATTAGGCGCAATGGAGCTTTGACTTACGATGTGTTGGGACCGGCTATATTCGACGCCATGGAACTGCGCCCTAACGATTTCTTAAGAGAGCCAGTGAGTGATGGCCCGGGTTACGACCGGGGTAAACGCGCAATGACCGACTTGCTGGAATACCTCGCTCTGGACGATCTCAGCCGAGGTTGGAGAGTAACTCAGCCGAACTTGGAGCAGACAGGTCTCCTCAGAATCGAGTACGACGGACTTTCTGAATTGGCAGCAGATGATGGACGATGGATGGGCCTGCCCGCCCTAGCAAATGCCGCGCCCGATATTAGGGAAAGAGTATTACGTGCATTCCTAGACCATCTGCGGATGCAGCTCGCCATCGACGCGGACGAGTTAACGTCGGAGGCTATCCGCCGCTTGACCCGCAGCGCCAGCCAGTCGCTTAAGGACCCGTGGAGGTTGGAAGAGCGGGACAGTTACAGCCTTCGTACCCAGGGGCTGGCGCTCATGCCCGGGGTACAGGCATCACAAAGTGAAAGGAGACAGCGTGGAATTCTGAGCCTGGGACCTCGTTCTGCTATAGCGCGGTATTTGCGCTCGTCGTTTACTTGGCAGATTCGCCATAACCTTTCCTCGGAAGAATCCGAGGAAATTGTCCGTGGTATCGTCGAGGGATTGCGGGGACACTTCCTGTCTGCACTCAACGACCGCGATGGGGTCGCTAGGGGAGTCCGGGTACTAGCCGGAGCTATACGCTGGAATGCCGGAGACGAGACTCCAGCTCCACCTGATCCAGTAAGGAGCCGGTCTCTGCACCTGCGGCGTGATGTTCCGGGTATGCGACAGGCCAACACCTACTTCACCAGTCTGTACAGGACCCACGGACGCTATCTCCGCGGCATGGTGGCAGCCGAGCACACTGGCCAAGTAACTGCGGCGGCGCGCGAAGAACGAGAGGAAAGATTCAAGAGTGGAGATTTGCCTGCGTTGTTCTGTTCTCCAACGATGGAGTTAGGCGTTGATATTCGAGAGTTGAACACAGTCCATCTACGCAACATCCCCCCCACTCCGGCAAATTATGCTCAACGAAGCGGCAGGGCGGGCAGAGGTGGGCGACCGGCACTCATCGTGGCATTTGCAGCCCAAGGCAATGCCCACGATCAGTATTTCTTCGGACAACGTAGCAATGAGATGATTGCGGGAGCGGTTGCTCCAGCCCGAATTGACCTGCGAAACGAAGAATTGGTAAAGGCTCACCTGTACGCAACTTGGCTTGCGTCAGCTGGTTTGTCCCTGGGGAACGGTATGGCTGACATTCTCGACCTTAGAGACCCCGAGTTTCCTATCACTGCCGACCAGCGTGCCTTCCTTGACGGGTCCGCTAGGGAAGGCATTTTCAATGAAGCCGTCGCCCGTAGCGAACGAATTGTGACCAGAGCACGGGACATCCGCAATTCCCAGTGGTTTTCCGACAATTGGATCGAGGAAACGTTGCGTGAGGCGCCTGTCCGATTTGATGCCGCTTTCGGAACATGGCGTGAACTATACCGATCCGCACTCGCTCTACGGGACCAGGCACGGAGAATAGCCGATGATCCTCATGCCCCCAGACGCGAGAAGGAGGATGCAGAGCGTAGAGAGACAGAGGCTCGACGAGATATTAGCCTGTTACTCAACCAGACGAACCGCCAGGACGAGTCCGACTTTTACCCCTACCGATACTTGGCTGGAGAGGGCTTCTTACCAGGCTACAACTTCCCCAGGCTTCCGGTACGAGTCTCGGTAACGGTACGTGATGAGACACAGCTCATTGACCGACCGCGATTCCTGGGGCTATCGGAATTTGGTCCAGGCAATCAGGTTTACCATGAGGGACGCAAGCATCGGGTCCATTCTGCTGTCCTTCCTCCGGCAGGAATCGAGTCGCTTTTGACTCGAGCACGGCTTTGCAACGTGTGTGGCTATGCTCACGACGGCACCGCATCTGATTCAGACCTGTGCGAGCATTGCGGAACCCGTCTTGAAGCAGCAACATCGCAGTTCCCACAACGCCTGTTAAGCCAGCCTATGATGCGAGCGCGGACGGTCGAGCGCATTTCATCAGAAGAGGAGGAACGGGTTCGGAGCGGATACTCAATCAGTACCCATTTCAGTCTCCCAGGAGATCGGATTCAGCGGGCTACGGCAGAATCAACCAACGGAGACTCCATCCTCGAAGCGGATTATGCGCCTGCCGCTCGTCTTTGGCGGATAAACCAAGGTTGGAGACGCGATCCTACGGGATTTTCCATAGACCCACTGACGGGGAGATGGGTGCCGCGTGAAGGTGAAGACGACGCGAGCGACGGAGAACCCGGGGAGCCGAGGACCGTGACGGGCGTTAGGCCTTACGTCCAAGACGGTCGGAATATCCTCATGATCCTGCCCCATGCAGATGACAATTCCAACGAGTTTTTGCTGTCATTGCTTTACGCCCTTAGAAGAGCAATTCAAGTGGTCTATCAGGTTGAAGAACAGGAGGTTGGTGCTGAACTGATAGGCCAAGGAGAGAATCGTCGGCTCTTGTTTTGGGAGGAAGCCGAGGGCGGGACCGGAGTCTGGGAACGGCTGATACTGGAACCGACAGCATTAGCTGAAGTTGCCAAAAAAGCCTTGGAACTCTGCCACTTCGACCCCGAAACTGGCGAGGAAGTCCAGGGAAGTTCTTCCGTGACATGCGCAGTTGCTTGTTATGAATGCCTCCTAACGTATTCAAACCAGTTGAATCACCGGCACATAAACCGACGGCTCTTACCAGACTTCCTCAACCTTCTCGCCTCGGCGACAACGACCCAACAGCAGAATGGCAACAGGGAAGAACAGTACGAAAGGCTCTTGGGTATCGTCGATCCTCACTCCTCATTAGAGCGGGAGTTCCTCCAGTTCTTGTTTGAAGAGATGTTGCGCCTGCCCGATCATGCCCAGAACCACCCCGCCTTTGACGTTCCTGTGCAACCTGATTTCTATTATGAACGGAATGGCTTACCTGGCGTTTGCGTGTTTGTGGACGGGCCACATCACGACAACTCCAACCAACGGACCGCCGATGAACGACTCCGGTCTCAATTGCAGGACCACGGCTTTCGAATCATTGTTATCAGAAATGATCGACCATTTGTCGATCAGGTCCGAGACCATCCAGACGTATTCGTCACGGAGCAATAACCCGAATTCTCCGAATGAATGGCGTCTGGGCGTTCTTGTGTGCGCTGTCAAGCCTTTCCAACTGAGCCGCTGGCGTTCTGTGTGACGGATGGCCCGGCAGATGATCTTGAATACCCTGCCTGTGTTGACGTTTAGCTCCAACCGGAAGGTGAGGTTTTGGAAGTTATTCGGGTTACGCGGCAGGAATTCGGGCAACAAAAAAAGACCCACACAGATGGATGAGCGAGCAGCCTGAGACGCGATGGGGCAGGTGAACGCAGCAAGGTCCGTGCGTCCACCTGCCCCAATGATCCCTGGACCGGCTGCTCCGACGTCTGTTTCCTAGAAAAGACGCAGCGTCTCCGGCTGCGGCTGTTCCGCCTCCGCCTCTCCATCAGTGGTTGCAGCCTGGGCCGTTCCCTGCGGACGGCGGTTCCGCTGCCGGGCCGGGGGAGCGGGTTTTTCGTAGGCCGAATACCTGGGTTCCTCCTCCCACTTGGCCCGGGCCCTGGCCACTACTGCCGGAAACTCGTCCGCCAGCCCGAACAGGTCCGGGTCGTCGAAGGACTCGATGTGAGGGTCCGCCGAGGGCCGCTGCACCCCGATGGTGGCACGGTTTCCCCTGATGGACACCACCACCTTCAGCTCCTGCGAGGCTTGCGTCTCGGCTGGAACGCGCCGCTCCCCGGCAGCGTCGGATTCCTCAGCGTATTCGCCGTCGGCGTCCTGCTCTCCGGCAATCCCGACAGCAGCCTCGTCAGCCCCGTCGTCAACAACCCGCGTCTCAGGCTCCAAGCCCTCACCTTCGGCGACTGCTGCCACGTCCTCTGTTGCGCCTCCGGCAGGAACCTCCCCGGCAACTGCGGCAGGGGCATCGTCCACCGCTTCCTCGGTCACGCCGCCGAAGAGGAACTCCTCGGCGCTCACCACGTCCGGGGAGTGGCTTTCCGTTCCCGTATCGTCATACATCGTATCTCCCTCTCTGATTTCCGCATTGTGCGGCGAACCCTCCCGGGACCCGCGCTTGATGTCGCCCAGGGTCTTCGGTTCCCAGTACAGGTCGCGCTCCACGGCGGGAACGCCGCCGAAGACCGCAGTTTCGGCCAACTCGGTGAGGTCGAAGTAGCCGATTTCCTTTTCCAACCCATCCACTAGGCCGAAGCACGTTCCGGTAGCGGGGTCCATTTCGGTGATGTACCAGGTCCAGTTCGAGTACGGGGAGAACAGCTTGGCCGGGGCGAGGACGGTATCGTAGTCGGCCACATTCTCGTTGGTGTAGAGGGCGGGGATGGTCTCCGCCAGCTTCTCCGTCATCAGTTGGTGTCCCCGTTTCCCGCTGTGCCGGTCCTGCCACATCGTGGCGGTGGTTTCCCTTTCGTCGGTCATGGTTGCTCATCTCCTTGCTTGTTCTTTCGGTACTTTGTCTTTTGCGCCGTTCACCCGGCGTCAGTTCCCAGCGTCCTTGCCACCGCCTCCGGGGTGACGTAGCTGGGGGTAACGGTACCCAGGTCCATGTCCAGATAGAGGCCCAGGAAGGGGCAGGTGCCCGCCACCATGCGGCGGACCACCTGGAGCACCAGCGACGCCATCATCTGGTTGATGGTGGGGTCCTGGTCGGTGAGGTCCAGGGCCGTCGCGCAGTCCACGTCAGGCGGCCTGGTTGAAACCGCCGTCAGCAGGTCCGGGCGTTGCAGCGTGGGCGCCGGGGCTAGGTGGCAGGTTTCGCCGGTAAAGGGCGATTCCTCCAGTGCCACCCGCTCGGCGACGTTGCCCACCAGGACCTGGCCCCAGTTGGTGTCGTTTCCGGCGTCGATGAGCCAGCGGCAGGGGTCTCCGGGCAGGCACTCGGCCATCGCACGCCGGGCGGCGGCGTTGTCGGCGCAGCCGATGACCAGGCCGTCGTGGGAGGAAA
>VXOI01000153.1 GCA_009840175.1 Chloroflexota bacterium
TGTAAAATATACAGGAAACTGCTGGGCAGCTACCCACCCACCCTCGACCCGCACCAGACCGGCGACTCCACTTCGGCCCGCTACATACTGGAGGTTTTCGGCGGTCTGCTCACTATTGACCCCGAGTCGGCCGTGGCGCCGGACTTGGCCGAAAGCTGGGAAATTTCTCCCGACGGACGAAGCTATACTTTTCGGCTGAATCCGTCCGCCACTTTCCACGATGGGCGCAAGGTCACCGCCGCCGATTTTCAGTGGTCAATGGAGCGGGCCGCCGACCCGGCCACCGAATCCCCGGCCGTTGACACCTTCCTCGGTGACATCGTGGGGACGATGGACAAGCTGAACGGCGAGTTGGATTCCATATCGGGCATCAGCGTCATAGACGACGAGACTCTGCGATTGGAAATTGACGCCCCCAAGTCCTATTTCCTGTCCAAGATGACCTACCCCACGACCTTCGTCGTTGACCAGGCCAACGTGGAAACGGGAAGGGAATGGGTGAAATCTCCCAACGGCACCGGCCCCTTCGTGCTGGCGGACTACGAACCCGGCGTGCTGATGCGGCTGGAGCGGTTCGACCGCTACCATCTCGGCCCGGCAATGCTGGACGCCGTGGAGTTCAACCTGGCCGGTGGCGATGGACTGCTGATGTATGAGAACGACGAGCTTCACTGGGGGCGAGTAGGCCTAGCGGGGCTGGAACAATTCCGGGACCCCGCCAACCCGCTGCATGACCAGCTCCATCAAGGGCCCCCGGAGTTCGACACTGCCTACATCGGCATGAACGCCAATGAGCCGCCCTTTGATGACTCCAAAGTCCGGTTGGCTCTGAACTACGCCATAGACCGGGAAACGCTGACCGAAGTGCTGCTGGAAGACACAGTCGTGCCGGCCAACGGCATACTGCCGCCGGGCTTCCCGGGCTACAACCTTGACCTGGACAGCTACGAGTTCGACCCGGAGAAGGCGCGGCAGTTGCTGGCGGAGTCCAAGTACGGCAGCGACACCGCCAGCTATCCGCCCATCACCATTACCATGCCCGGCTCCTTCGGCTCGCCGGTCAGTCCCACCATGCAGGCCATCCTGGTGGGTTGGGAGGAACAACTCGGCATCACCATGGACATACTGCAAACCGAGTGGGCCACCTATCTCCAGGACCTGCGTGAAAGGCGGTTCCAGATTTTCGGCGGGCTGGGCTGGATCGCCGACTACCCCGACCCGGAGAACTTCCTGGACGGTCTGTTCCATAGCGAGAGCAGCAACAACCATACGCATTACAGCGACCCGGAACTGGACGCGCTGCTGGAGCAAGCCCGGGTGGAGCAGGACCTGGAAGCCCGATTCTCTCTCTACCGGGATGCGGAACAAATGATTCTCGACGGCGCTCCCTGGGTTCCCCTCTGGCATTCCAATGGGGAGTATTACCTCATCAAACCCTACGTCAAGGGCCTCCCGTTGTCGTCGCTGGTGATTCCCAGGCTCAGATACGTCTACTTCATCGAGTGACGGACGCAGGGGCGGGTTTCAAACCCGCCCCTATACACAATTGCTGATATGGACGAAAGGAGGAAAGACATTTGGAAGTCTACCTGGTTGACGGCACCTATGAACTGTTCCGTGCCTATTTCGCGTTGCCCGCGCTGGAATCCCCCGCCGGGAAGCCCGTCGGCGCGGTGCACGGGCTGATACAAAGCCTCTTGCGCCTCATCCGCGAAAACGGGGTTACGCACATCGGCTGCGCCTTTGACAGCGTGATACCGTCCTTCCGCAACGAACTGTTTCCAGGCTACAAGACCGGAGAGGGAACCCCGCCGGAACTGCTGGCCCAGTTTGAGCCGGCGGAACGGGCAGTGGCTGCGCTGGGCGTTCGCGTCTGGCCCATGGTGGAGTTCGAAGCCGACGATGCCATTGCCGCCGCAACGGAGCAGCTTCGCCGGGACCCCGTCGTGGAGCGCGTCGTAATCTGCTCGCCGGACAAAGACCTGGCCCAGCTTGTCGAAGGCGAGCGGGTTGTCTGCCTCGACCGGCGGCGGGGCGAGACCATCGGCGAAAACGACGTACTTGCCAAGTACGGAGTTGCCCCTGCTTCCATCCCCGACCTGCTTGCCCTCACCGGCGACACTGCCGACGGCATCCCCGGCCTGCCCCGCTGGGGAGCGAAGAGTACCGCCGCCGTGCTGTCGCGCTACGGCCATCTGGAAGACATCCCCACAAACGCCCCATGGGACATTCCCGTGCGCGGAGCGGCGGCGCTGCAAGGCATACTGTTGCAGGAATACGAGAACGCCCTGCTCTACCGCCAACTCGCCACTCTCCGCCGCGACGTGCCCATAGACGCCTTACTCGACGCCCTGCTCTGGCACGGCGCGAACCGCGCCGAATACGAAGCGCTGTGCGAGGAACTGGGCTCCGAGCGCCTGGCAACTCTTCCTCATCTATGGGCCGGCGAAGCATAGCCGCAGTCCCCCAATCGGTTACAATAGCGTGTATCCGCAAGCCATCCCCGGAGATGGACGATTATGGCTACGCAAAAAACTCTGCTGACCGCCGATGAGTTCTATGACTTCTGCTGCCAAAACGAGGGACGATATGAACTGGTTCGGGGAGAAGTGATTGAATTGTCGCCGGTTAATGACCCTCATGGAGCCGTCGCCGGGTACATAGTTACAGCATTTAACAACTACTCTCGGCCACGCGGCGCAGGATGGGCGAGAGTGGAAACCGGTTACTGGCTTCGTCACGACCCTGACACGGTTCGAGGTCCGGACGTATCTTTCAGACTTCGCTCCCGGAGCGAAAGAGAAGTCCCTAACACAGGTTTCGTCCCTGGCGCGCCGGACATAGCCGTCGAAGTGATTTCGCCGTCTAACACCGCCGCCACCGTGGCTCGCAAGGTGACTGAATACTTGGATGCCGGTTCGCTAAGAGTCTGGGTAGCCTATCCCGCCACCCCCACAGCCACCCGCCGCGTAGTTATCCACCACCCCGACGGGACTGCCATCACCTACACCGGCGACGACGTGATTACCGACGAGGAACTGCTCCCGGGATTCTCGCTGCCCCTGTCCGAAATTTTCGAGTAGCGGAGGGATGTGGATGTCCACTCAAAAGACGCTGCTGACTGCCGATGAGTTCTACGACTTTTGTTGCCAAAACGAGGGACGCTATGAGCTGGAACGAGGAATAATAGTAGAGAAAGATGGGCCCGCTAAGCCCAAAACACGAACCGCCCTCAACATCGCTAGCGCCATGTTCTTATTCGTTCACCACAACAGTCTGGGAAGGGTTAGAGTAGAAACTGGATACTATATCGAAACCAACCCAGACTCCCAGCGCGATCCAGATGTGACCTTTCTCACCGCCGCACGTGTGTCGGGGGAAGACAACGGCACGCTAACCTACCCCGCGCCGCCGGACATCGCAGTCCAAATAGCATCGACTTCCAGTGTCACCGCGGAGATGGAGCGTAAGGTAAATGAGTATCTGGCTGCTGGCGCACAGCGGGTTTGGCTGGTTTACACCGCTACCGCCGCCACACCTCGCGGAGTAATCATCCACCGCCCCGACGGCGTCACCGCAACCTACACCGGCGACGACGTGATTACCGACGAAGAGCTGCTCCCTGGATTCTCCCTGCCTCTATCAGAAATCTTCGAGTAGCCGGGCATTCCCGCTATCCGGCCTTCACGCCCCCGCCCACTATGCGGCAGTGCAGCGCGGATTCCAGCCCCGGCAATTGCCGTAGCGCCATCGCAGCCGCTCTTTCCACCAGCGCGCTGTCGTTGCGAAACAGCATCCCTATCACCGTCCCGCTGTGCGCCACGTTCACACCGACCGCCCCCACTCTCCGGGACAGTTCCAGTACAGTCTCAAGGTAGGGATTGAACAGCACTTCCTGGTTGGCGACGGCGCTCACCGTGGCCCCGTGTCCGATGCGCAGCGGATCGCCGCGAACGATCCCGTCCTTTATCAGCGACACCGCCTCCGTCATCCTCGGCCCCAGCCGCTTCAGGGACGCTTCCCGGTCAGTCCGGTTGAACTCCAGCGTATCCACGCTGCCGCCGAAGTCCAGGACCACCACGCGCATGGGCGGCGGCGTCCCCAGAGTTATGGCGATTCTGCCCTTGCGATGGTCAAAGATGGACACATTGGGGAACATCACCCCGTCGCTCGGCTCCACACCCAGCGCGATTTCGGCCACCTGCGCCGGGGAGAGTTCCCGGCCTAGTGCAGCGCCCGTGGCGGCAATGGACGCCGCCACGTCGGCTGTGCTGCTGGCCATCCCCTTGCCACGCGGCAGAAGGGAGTCCAGAGAAAGCCTTGCTTCCATCCCCGTAGTGCCCAGATAGTCCAGCGTCGCCGATACTGCCCGGCGCGCCTTCGGGGAGTCCGCCGGGGCCGAGATTCCGCTCTCTCCCGGTGAAAGCTCCACCGTTGCCGTGCTGTACACATCTATGGGACAGGTCACCATGCAGAGGATGCCGTCCAGCATCCCCTGGGCCAGCTCGCCGCAGGTTCCCGGGACCATGGCGGATGCTCTGCCTCCCGCGACCGGCTCAGGATGACTTGCAGAGGAAGACGCAGGCATCACTCTTCTATCCTGGGCTTGTCGAAAGGCGATTCCACCGCCGCGTATGGGAGCGCTCCCAGCGACTTCATTTCCAGCGCCAGCCCTGCGACCATGAAATACACCTTGTCGGCGCGGGCGGCCACCGCCTGGTTCACGCGGCCCAGCGCGTCCCGGTACGCGGCCCCTAGGCGCGACGGCGGCACGACACCCAGCCCGACCTCGTTGCTGACCACTATCCAAGTCGCCGGTGACTGCTCGTATGCCTCCATCAGCCTGCGGGCCGCTGCCAGGATTTCCTCCTCAGCGTTAATCCCCTCTCCCTCCGGGGGAGGGCTAGGGTGGGGGCTTCCCTCCATGCCCAACAGCATATTGCTGACCCACAGGGTGAGACAGTCCAGCAGGCAGGTATCGTACCCTTGCAGTGCATCGGGAAGGGCCGACACTAGGTGCAGCGGTTCCTCCAGCGTATCCCACTCCGGCGGACGCTGCCGGCGGTGGTTGGCGATGCGGCTTTCCATGTCGGCGTCCAGGGCCTCGGCCGTTGCCACGTACAGCATACGCCCGCCCGCCTGCGCCTGTCGAAGCGCGGCCAGCCGCTCGGCAAAGGCGCTCTTGCCGGAACGCGCCCCGCCCAGCACGAAAATCAGCTCCTTAGGCAAGGCTTTCACCTGAACCAAGAACCTCCTTCAACGCATCGGCCAGCCTGCGGTTGTCGTCCATGTTACGCACCCCGACCCGAATATATTGGGGCAGGCCGAAAGACGTACAGTCGCGCACGCACACCTTGTGCCTCGTCAGCAGTTGCCAGCGCAGTTCCGACGCACGGCCAACTTTCAGCAGCAAAAAGTTCGCGCCGTTCCCCGGCATGGATGATTGGGCGCACTCCAGCCCCAGCGCCCGGGCCGTGGCTATCAGGTACTCCTTGCCCTCTCGGACAGCCTCCCGGCCCTTCTGGACCTGCTCGAGGTCGGCTATCGCGGCGATCCCAGCGGCCTGCGCAGCTGCGTTGACGCTCCAACTGTACTGGAAGCTCCTTACCCGCCCGACGATTTCCTCCGGGGCCAGCATATAGCCCAGCCGCAGCCCGGTCAGTGCGTAGTCCTTGGTCATGGAGCGTAGCAGGACGACGTTGCCCCCGTCGCTTGTCACGGAGCGGAGTAGCGGCGTCGAGTCCCAGGCGTCTTCCACGAATGGCAGATAGGCTTCGTCCAGTACCAGCAGACCGATGCCCCGCAACGCTTCGGCGACGCTCCGCACCTCGTCCTGCCGCAGGTAAACCCCGGTCGGGTTGTTCGGGTTGCAGAGAAACACGATGGAAGGACGCAGAATGGCAATACTCTCCAAAGCGCCCGCCAAGTCCCAGTAAAACGGCTTGTCCGCGATTTCCAAACTCGGAGGCATCACCGAAACGGGCGTCACACCCTGGATACGGCAGGCCGCGGCATACTCTCCGAAGGTGGGCGCGAAGATCAGGGCCGTTTCCTCCGGGCCGAGGTAAGCCCTGGCCAGCAGGTGAATCAACTCGGTCGAGCCGTTGCCGGGCAGAATCTGACTTGGCTCAACACCCAAAGCTCCGCCGATGGCCTCCCGCAGCTTCAGGCAGTCAGGGTCAGGGTACGCGGCCATATTCACGTTCCGGGCGGCCTCCAGTGCCCGCAGCGACGGCCCAAGAGGGTTGATGCTGGCGCTGAAGTCTATGACCTCCTCCGGTCGCAGGCCAAGCGATTCCAGCTCCGCCACGTTCAGCCCCCCGTGTACGGGTCTGTTGTGCGTAAAAGTTCCCTCCACCTCAGGGGGAGGGTTAGAGCCTGCCCTGAGCTTGTCGAAGGGGTGGGGGTGTCGGTTGTGAGAAATATCTGCCATATATCACCCTGTCGCCAGCCCCCGCAGGGTCAGCACGCCAACCGCCACCGGAATGCCCACGGCGGCGACCGCGTAGGCCACGCGGATTGAGGCCCCGATATGCCTGGGGCCGGGTTCCCCTAACCCTTCGCCGATGCGGTAATGCCCCGACTTCTCCAGCGCAACACCCAGCAGACCGGACATCGCGCCTATGGTCCACCCGGCATTGGGGCTTGCCGTGAGCCGTCGCCCCGTCAAGGCCCAGCGCCATCCCCTACCGGCAGGCAGGCGGCACAGTGCGCCCGCCGCCAGCATCATTGCCGCGCTGACCCGAGCCGGAATCAGGTTCATCGCATCGTCCAGCCTTGCCGATGCCTTGCCCAGGTATTCGTACCTGCCGCGATACCCGATCATGCTGTCCAGCGTGTTCACGGCGCGGAAGGCGAAAGCGCCGGGCAGTCCCAGCAGGGCAAAGGCCAGCCAGGGAGCGATGTAGCTGTCGGTCGTGTTCTCCGCCACCGATTCAATCGCCGCCGCTGAAGCCATGGACTGGTCAAGGGAGTTGGCATCCCGGCTGACCAGGCTTCTCAGTTCGTATCTGGCCTCGCCCATGCTTCCTTCGCCCATAGCATCCTGAACGGTCTTCGCTGCCTGCGCCAGTCCCTTGACCGCGAAGGTCGTGCTCAACAGCGCCGCCACACCTACCAGGTAGGGCACCGGCCCCAGTTCCCGCAGTCCGTTGGCGGCCAGCCAAGCCAGCCCTCCCGCCAGCACGGGCACAAATACGGCCATCAACCCGCCCCAGGCCAGCGCCGCCGCCTTCGATTCTGCCGAAGGCCCCACCCGTTCCAGCAGCGATACCAGCTTGCCCATCCAGACAACTGGATGAAGGTTGCTGGGCAGCTCCCGCAGCGCCAGATCCAGCGCCAGCGCGATCAGCAGCGCGCCTGCGTCAAGATACCACTCTCCGGGCCATACTCGCCATTCCATTATGCGTAGCTATCACTACCAGAACAAACGGTGAATTGGTTGCAGGAAGCTCTCGGAAACCGCAAAAGCCAGAATCGCCGCCAGTGCCAGCGCCGCCGCCTCGGAAATCTCGTTGACCGCCCCGTAAACATCGCCGGTCACTCCCCCCAGCAGCTTCGACGCCCACCCTGCGATGCCCAGCGCGACGATGGTGACCATCCCCATCAGCGCCAGCCCGGCGAACCCGGTGAACGCCAAGGTAACGGCCACGGCCACGCACAGCCCGGCCAGCAACTGCCATCGCCCGCCCCTCGGCTGGAAGGGAACGCCGATGCCATCGCGCCTGGCGTAAGGAAACAGTTCCAGCACCAGCAGCATCGCCCAGCGGGACAGGCAGGGAACGGCCAGCAGCACCCACACCCGGCCCACGGGCGGCAGGGCTGTCAGCGCCGCCACCTTGACGAGCAACAGGCTGACCACGCCAGCCACGGCAAAAGCTCCGACGTGCGAGTCACGCAGAATCTCCAGCCGCCGCTCGCGGCTGAAGCCCCCCAGCAGCGCGTCGCAGCAGTCCATGAACCCGTCCAGGTGCAGCGCGCGGGTCAGCGCTACCAGCAGCACAGTCAGGATAGCCGCCGACAGCAGCGGCGGGAATGGCCGGTAAACATCGGTAAACAGCGGGTAACCCCAGTGCATCAGCAGGTCTGCGCCGGCCAGGACCACGCCCAGCAGCAGCCCCGCCACCGGGAACCATCCCCGCGCAGCCGCCAGCCCACCGGCATAGCGCGGTGCTACCGGCAGTATCGTCAGGAAGCCCAGGGCCGAGCGCAGTCCGTTCAAGGGAACTCCCCCACCCTAACCCTCCCCCGGAGGGAGAGGGGATTCTGGGTTGTCGTCGGGATCCCGGTCGGACACCCCCGCCTCGGCGAAGGTCGCCATCTCCGACAGAGTTGCGGCGGCGGCCTCCACGATGGGCGTTGCCAGCGCCGCCCCGGTGCCTTCGCCCAGGCGCATCCCCAGGTCCAGCAGCGGCGTCAGCCCCAGACCTTCCAGCGCGGCCCGGTGTCCCCGCTCCGCCGAAACATGGGACGGCAGCATATAGTCGCGGGCGGCGGGGCATACGGCGTTGGCCACCAGCGCCGCCGCGCCGGATATGAACCCGTCCACCACTACCGGCTTGCGCATGACCGCCGCGCCCAGAATGACTCCTGCAAGCACCCCGATCTCGAACCCGCCGACCTTGGCCAGCAACTCAACCCCGTCGTTCGGGTCAGGAGCGTTGACTTCCAACGCGGTCCGCACCACGCCTATCTTGTGCTGCATCTCTTCCGGTGTGCGCCCGGTGCCCTCGCCCGTGGTCTCCTCTGGTGGATGGCCGGTCACTGCGGACGTAATGGCGCTGGACGCCGTGGTGTTCCCGATGCCCATGTCTCCCGTCGCCAGCAGGTCAACGCCCGACTCGATTACCTCGACCGCCAGCCCTATCCCTTCCTCAAGGCACCGGACGGCCTGCTCCCGCGACATGGCAGGCCCTTGGCTGATGTCCGCCGTGCCCCGTCCTATCTTCAGCGACAGGAATTCCACATCCCCCGCCATTCCCGCACCCCCCGTCA
>VXOI01000245.1 GCA_009840175.1 Chloroflexota bacterium
CCCATACGCCCTCGCCCCCGGCTGACCAACTCTCGTCCATAAGAGCCCGCCCCGACGCGACCTTGCAAGAACCCGCCCTGCGAATGCCGGAGCCAGGCCAACACGAAGAATCGGTCCGCTACCACTCGGCGTCCATCGAGGCCGAGGACTCAGCGGCAGGACGTGTAAGCCGGGGAAGGGCCTACGTCCACCTTGAACAGTGCGGTGCTGCCATAACCGACGCTAACGCGGCTCTTGCGATGGAGCCCACGGTCAGGAATGGGAGCCATACCGACGCCGAAGCGAACCTGATTCTAGTTCACTGTCACGCCTACGATGGGCGTCTGCTGACGGCTCTGCAACACGCCGAGGCCGCACTGGAAATCTCCATAGAACATGGTTATGCGGAGGAAACCGTCGCGCAGAGAGAGGCGTTGGTGGAACAGCTACGCGCAGCGTTAGACCCCGACTCACCGAACACCGAATTCTTTATGGGGTCTGTGTATACAGCGCAAAAACAGGGGATCGAGAGTTTCAACCACGGAGACTACCTGGGAGCCGTCGAGAGCTTCGAATTCGCTCTGGAACACCACGGCAAGCCTTCATCCGTTATACGGAACTGGCTTGGCTTGTCGTTCCAGCGGCTTGGCCAGTTCGAAACATCGATTCCACACTTCACCAGCGCCATAGAAATCAGAGACAGTTCCTACAGCCGAGTGAGTCGCGGCTGGTCTTACATGGAGACTGGCCGGTGTCATATCGCCATTGAGGATGCTCAGGCTGCGCTCTCGATGCCGCCTTTCGA
Organism: Chloroflexota bacterium; assembly: GCA_009840175.1. Taxonomy (GTDB): domain Bacteria; phylum Chloroflexota; class Dehalococcoidia; order Lucifugimonadales; family UBA3495; genus VXOI01. Next base: position 785 of record VXOI01000245.1, read on the forward strand.
AGAGGTCGGGCGTCACGGTTGGGTGGAGGCAGACTGGATTCTCACAAAGTGCTACATGGAGACAGGCGACCACCGGTCGGCTTACGTGCACGCCGAGTCTGCCCTGAATGGTGCCATCGCCCATGGCTACCCGGCCGGGGACATTGACTTGCTGACGGAAGACCTGGCCGAGGCCAAGTCGTTACTTGAGTCACAGAGTTAAGACGGCCGGGCTCACGACAGCGCAGAGACGCTCCGGCAACGGCCGGAGCCATCACGCCGACATCACTGTACCGAGTTCACTCCCATTCAACTGCGGCTACCGAGAGTGGCGTAGCGGTACTCAGAGCACGGCCACCGCCAACGTGGATTTCCAGTTTCTGGAGGGATAGCCACGACACGGGGACGGGTGCCCGGATACGGAAGGACCGAGCATCGGTGTCCCACACTGTGGCGACCGTACTATCGGGGTCGTCCAGCGTCCACGACCGCCCTTGTTCGAGCGGTGGGAGAATGGAACCTGCTGCGTACCTGTTACAGTCCGCGAATACCAAGAACGGCGAGTAATAATCTTCTCCACTGGGAATATCGTCTTTTGACCATGGTGGAGGTTCGGAACCGCTTTTGAGGGCCCCTTCAGCAATCAGCACGCCCCCGCGAATGACCGGGCCCACAACCCACCTGACGTCATCGCGTTTCCGCCAATTGCAGTCCCAGCCCCCGGTAGCAGCGTTAACACCCTCTTTGACGCCTTCCATGGCACAGGACCCTATGCCCCTACGGCGCGGCTCCGGCGCATCGTCAAAGAGAGGTTGAGTACCGACGTTCACGTCGGCGCCGATGGTCAGCAGCATACACAAGGCCAAGACTGTCGGCACCGCCCGTCTTAACATTCTCACCCGCCGCCTCCTCCAGTGAGAGACCGGGAGCCTCAGCACGGTTGGCCGAGCAACTGCCTCTTCTTGGCCTCAAACTCTTCGCGGGTGAGGAATCCCCGCTCCACAAGAGAGGCCAGCTTCTCTATCTCATCTACGTCAGAGGCGTGGGCCTTGACCGTAGCGGGTGTGGTCTCGCCCATGGCCAGGTGACCATTGACACAACGAGCGAACACCCGCGCCGCCGCTTTCTCCGCGTTCTGGATTTGGTAGTTGGTGCCTCCCCTGCCGACGATCTTGACGCCCTCGCTGAACATCCCCTCGCTGTGCGATACGGATTCAATGTTGCCGTAAAGCATCTCGGCTACTTCCTTGCTCCCGAACAGGCCCTTGTCCAGGAACAAGACCCTGATGCTGGTAGCCACGATGACGCCCTGATGTAAGGACTTGTTCTCCCATAACTTACCGGCGTTTGAGAGATCCGGGCCGAAATGCCCACCGACCAGGCACTCTACGGTCTCGCCAGGCCTGATGAGGTCGTAGAGCAGGTCGCGCTCGCCCTTGTACGCGCTGCGTACCCAACCCGGGGCGGCAGCGTGCCACTGCTGGTCAACTGCATCCCTCGTTGCCTGATCGGCCATGTTTCGCCTCCATTCAGACCTTCGTTGGGCTAATCCGGGACCGGCGTCGAGTCCCTCGGAGCGGTGATGGGCGTATAGGGCTTGACGGCGGCCCAGTGTCCCAGTTCGGTTTCCGTCCGGATTTGCAGGGTGTACTCGACCGGCAACTCCCCGGTATCGGCGGAACACGCCAGGGTTCTCTCGAGGTTGAGGTCGGCATTGAACAGCAGGATTTGGGCAGTGAATGTCAGGGAGTCGCCGGGGTGTAGCCTGTCTCTGAGACCCGTGGCAAAAGCGACGCTCGTGTAGCCGAAATCGCACTCGCCGCCCGTCTGGCCGACAATCAGGGGCAACGCCCTGTCCCGAGCTTCAGCTGTTGACGTTGCTCTCTCGACGGGAGTCATGGATTCTTCGGTCTGCTGGGCCGGTCTTGTGGCTTCTTTTCGAGGTTGGCCCTCGGGCTGGTTGCCGGTGCCGGTCAGTTCCGCGCAACCGACGGAGATGACCAATAGAGCCAGGCATAGCGGCGACACCGTTCGCCTGAGCCTGTTCAGTAGTACTCCGACTTTGGATCCGGCGGCCACTTCCACCTCCCTGCGGGAAGTCGGGCTTCAGTAAATCACAGCTCGTGGCGTCGCCGTAATTGCCCGCCAGGCAACTCCCCCGGCCAGTATCGGGGCTGCTGAGTTGTCGGTGTCGAAGGCCCTTTCGGTGAGGGGAGCGTACAGTGCGTTTGCCTTGATGCTCGTCGGGACGCGGGCGCGGGCCGCCCTGCCGGTACTGCTGACAACCGCCGCCTACCGGTCACGCATCCGTCCGCGTCCCGTTCCCGTCCCCGCGCCCATAGCCAGACGCCGCAGCGGCCGGCGCTGGTCACCCGTGCGTAGGCGCGGTGGTGGAGTTAGACGTAGCCTGCTTTCATGGCCCTAGCTCTCCCAAAACAGGGCAACGAGCGGGCGTTCGCCATCGGGTCCGCTGTGGAATCGCCGGTCAAGGCGGTAGGCGTCGCACAGGGGCGGGCCGTTCCCGGTCAACTGCTTCAGGGTCGGCAACTGGTCCCGGCCTTAGCCGTCCCAGAACTGAGGCACCCCGCAGTCGCGCAGGGAGCGTGGACGTACTCGGCAATCACTGTCCGGCCCGTGTCGGTGTCGGTGTAGGCGTCTATGCCAGTGATTGTGAATTTCATGGCCTCTCCAATCCCCAACCAGATCGGGGGCCCTCTGCTCTCTTCGCCGTCTGTGAATACGATTGGCCTAACCCCGGCCAACGTGGGGATTTTGGGTTGGCTGGTAGCCTTCCCATTGAGCGGCCCCAACCCTAAGCAATTCGGGCCGCTGGATGGACAGGTTACAGGCGCGGGCTACAGGGTGGCGGGGTTGACTAGGTAGTGGCCGTCCGGCTTGGCCCGGTGTATCCAGCCGTTGGCCTCAAGCGTTGCGATTGCTCTCTCCATCGCTTCCACGCTATCCCGTAGCAACTCCGTGCCGTCGGGCCGGGCGATTGCTACCCAGTAGCGGACGGGGACCAGTGGCCCGCCGTTGGCCTTGACCGCGGCCGGGAGTGAGGCGGCCAGTGCGCCGGCCGCGTCTGCGATTGCCGTTGGGTTTGGGGTAGTGAACGTGCTGGTCATCGTCGGGGCCTCCGTTTCGGTTGGGGTTTGGGCTGCGGTTTGTCCGTGTCCAGCATTAGCGGCGTGAGGTTCAGGTTGGCCGTCGCCGGGTCTTCCAGGCAGACGTCGTCCATCCATGGGAAAGTCCGGCCGCTTTGCCGCACTGTGTAGGCGTGGTGCGCTCCTTTGGCCCACTCCCCGTTGTGGCGGAAGTGGATAATGACGCTCCGCTCCGCTCCCTCGGCATCGACCAGGCTCACGATTAGCCGCTCCTCTCTGGGAAACTCCTCAAGCTCAAGCTGTATCTGGCGGCCGTCGTTCAGGTCATAGTCCAGGTCAAACCCGCACCGGCCTGTCCCCAGCGTCATGCGCTCCGCAGCCCACGGCCAGCACTCGCCGCGGATGGAAACGCGGCCCTCGGTCTCCTCGGTCATGTCTCGCCTCCGGCTTGAATTGGGGAGGCCACCGGACTAGATCAGAGACACAACCGCCGGGGCCGGAGCCGCCCCGTTTGTGTACTGGTGAGCCGTCCCGTTCTGCGCGGGGACTTGCGGCGGGACCAGCGCGGGGTATGCGCCGTTCTGCGCGGGGAATAGGGCCGGGTATTGGTACGCGGCGACGGGCAGTGGATACCAGTAACGGTTTGCGCGGGTGGCACCTATGCGCTTGCTTGTGCGCCGCCACCCCATGGCCAGCAAAGCGCCCGGAAACGCCTGGGCATCGCTCCTGTCCATGGGCGGAATAGAACGCCCGGTGATCCAACTGGCTTGAACGGCGGCGTCCCATAGCACGGCGGCGGTCTGCGCCGAGTCTTCGGTGGGGTAGTAGTGGCCGACGCGCCCCAGGTATTCCAACACGCGGTCCATGGCCGCGGTGGTCTCGGTGGCGGTTGCGTTGGCGATTTCCTGCTCAGGCCTTAGCTCCAGGGATAGCAGGTTGGGCGGCATACCAGGCCGGCCTGCGTCATCCCATTGGCGAAAAGTCGCCAGTGCCTCCGCCCACAACATATCCCTGTTTTTGGGGATATATGACCAGTCCGCCTTGTCGCCACACTCAACCAGTGCGTAGCGTCTGGAGCCGGTGGGATCGGGCGGGATCCCGCCGCAGTTCGTGGTGCCGGCGCCGACCCACTCCCTCTTGTTGTCGGTGGCGGCGTAAGCATACGGGCGGCGGTAGCGGTCCACTCTCGTATCTAGGAAGCTTTTAAAATGCTCGACTGCCCGCGCGCTTCTGTACCCGGCCATCTCGGAGAACTCGACCAGAATCGCGCCCCCGATCCCCTCGTGAATGCGCTGTTTATCCTCATCCAGGCTTACCCCGTCCGCGTACCAGTCCAACTGGTGCTTTGGAGGCAGCAGGTCACGCAAGCTCCGGCTCTTGCCCAGAACCTGCTCGCCCGTCAGAACTGGGATCCAATCGTGAGTGATCCCGCTCTCCAGAATCCGGGCAACGGCCCCGACCAGGAACCTGCCACTGGCTTCCCGGTGTAGCTGGGTGTCGGCGGCCCCTAGTGCGTTCTGCCACAGGAAATCCTTCCTGTATTCGCCGTCCCAGGCAGGCAGGGAATAAAGCCAGTCGATTACATCGTTGCTCGTCTCCGGGTGCCGCCGGGCTGTAAGTACCAACGTGGTTCTCCAGACTCGGCTTCCGCCCTTGAAATCCCCTACGTACCTCTCGCACAGCAGCAACAAGACATCAATCAAAGTGTCGGTCACAACCGCCCAGTCGCCCGCGGAGTAGGGGACGCCGCTCTCGGCGATGATCCGGTCCGGCGGGAGTGGCTGGCCGTCGGCCGCCCGCATTGTCCGCACCATCATCAGGCCACTGTGCAGCTCGAGCCGCAACTCCAAACGCACCATGGCAAGCACATCCTGGACGGCGTACTCCCTATCGGATTCTCCCGGCGGCAACGCTCCGGCCGGCCACCGGATGTCGGCCTCGTGGGTCAGCCACCTAATAACCGCGTTCGGGTCACACCCGTGGCTGTGGCAGTGGGCGCGCAACCCCCATAGCGTCCGGGCGTTTCTACCCTTCCCAACTTCGTAGGGTTCCGCCCATATACGGAGCGATGTCGCATTGGTGCCGCCGTGGTAGGCGCAGGGCATTCTGAAGCCGGTGACCAGGAAGGCGTCGGCCGCTTTGTTGCCGGCCAGTACCTGGTCGGGTTCCTCTTGCCCGTCCGCAACCGCCCCGGCAACCGCTCGCCGCCTAGCTTCCTCCAGCGCAGTCTGGTCCCAGTTTCCGCCGTGCCGCGCGGACAGCTCGGCAAACCCCTCGGCTATGCGTCCCATTCTCGGCCGTGTCTGGCGGGTGGCGGTGGCGGTGGCCGCTGGCGTCCAGTGGATGGGAATTGGGGTCGCCCGGTAGTACAAATGCGGGTCATAGCTGGCACAGGCAAGCCGGCCGGCGTGGGCAACCTGGCTATCATTCTGCGCTCCCAGTTCGAGGGCGTGGGTCACGCTTGCCCAGGCGGATCGGTACTCGGCCGGGGTTTGGGGTATGGGCTCAACGGCGGCCACGATGTGTAGCCCGGCCCCGCCTGCGCTGGTGTAGACCGCGACCACGCTCGGATGACTGGCCAGCCGCGCGCGTGCCATTTCCAGGGCAAACGTGCTCTGCTCGCTCCCGTGCTGGTCCCAATCCAGGAACACATACGGGCTCGCCGTGTATGGGCTGTCATTCTTGCTGCCGTCGGGGAAAAACCCGCCGTAGGTCACGCAGGGCAAACGGTTTTTTAGATTGCCGTATGCCGGGGTACCGGCGGCTTCCCGGATGGTGGTTATGGCCACCTGGTAGCGGCCTCCGTGGATGGCGGCCAACCAGTTGGCCAGCGTGGTCTCGCCGCTGGGCTTTTCGGTCGTGATGTCCGGGTACAGGCTCAACCGGGGCGGGGTTGTGGTCAGTCCAGCGGTGGTCATAATGCCACCTCCCGGCAGGGCAGCCGTGCCCATTGCCGGGCGACCCGATCGTAGTAAGGTGAGGAGAGGCGGATGGACGCTGCGCGGCCGTCGAGCTTTGCCCCGGTCTCCAGATGGGCCAGCCGCTCCCAGTGGTGGGGGTGGAGAGTGATCTGCCCGTAGGCGACGGCTACGGTCGAGAGATCGCCGACGGCGGCCTGGCGCTGTAGGTGGAGCCACAGGTCGTCGGCAGTGGGGGGAATAGCGAGGGTAGGGGTTGTGACTGGGAAATTTGCGGGGCGTCCCCCATACGTGGGGGGTGACGTGTGTTGTAACATCACCTGGTCTCCTCGCCGGGTGGCTCCGGCGTCAATTTTGCTTGGGGTTGGGCTAGGTAGCGACGGCTAATACCTCCCGCGGCTGTTTACCGGGCTCGGCTCCCAGAGGTCGCGAATCCAGCCACGCGTTGAGGTCCGACTCGCGCCACCGGACGGACTTGGGCCCGGTCACTACTGGCCGGGGAAAATGTCCCGCGCGGATTCTCTGGTACATGGTGGACCTCGTCCATCCAGCCCAGGCCGCCGCTTCATCCGCGGACAGCAACCGTTCCATATAAACCCTCCTTCTATCGGATACCCTATCCTACGATACGAATACCGACCTGTAAAGGGCTAATGTGGGGAGATGTCTGTGTGTCAACCCCCTGGTTTTTAACGAAAGTCGTCATAAGCTTGCGGTAGGGACGGAACGGATAATATGCGCCCGAAACGCTTGCATAGTGTAATCCCGCTATCCGGGCGAATTTTTGGGGGTCGGAAATTGGCTGAAAGTTGGCCGAACGGAGAGTAAGAGGGGAATACGGAAAGCCCCCCGAATGCTCGGAGGGCTCTCGCTATTCTCTTGGGCTGCCTGGAGCCACCCAGGACAGCCGCTCGCGGGATGTAGGCGGAGACCAGGCCACCAACAACGTACCCACTCTAACATTTCCGCTGTCTTTTCGCAACCTGTTGATGAGAAAGGATGAGTGGATGGAAGAGTTAGAGAACCGAAGACGGCCGGCTCCCCGCCGCCGCGGAGACCCCAAACTTTTTGCCGCGGGCGGCTTGGACGGGGAGCTACATCGGGTCATCGAGACCGCCCACCAGCAAGCCATGGTTGCGGCATTCGGTGACTGGCTGGGGGCGGAAGAGGCGGCCCAGCTTCTGATCACCGACCTCCCGACCGTGGAAAAGATGATGGAGCGGTGGCCCTCCGACAACCTGATGGTGTTCTTGATGTCCGTCGCTAACGACTGCCAGGATATGCCCGATTTTTGGGTGGAGCAGCCTTTGCCCGAGGCGGACGTGATCTACGAGCAGAGCAAGTGGATACACTCCATGATGGGGTGGCGGAGCTTTTGTTCAAGCAGGCGGAAAAAGCGGCACCGGAGCGGTTGTTGACGCGTCAGGAAGTCGCGAGGGTGATAAGCGTCGGCATTCCTACCCTGGATAGGATGGTCAAGCGTGGGGAGTTTCCGCGGCCCGTGAAAGTCGGCCCCCAGCTGGTACGCTGGAGCGCCGGCACAGTCCAGGCGTGGATCCAGGAACAGACCGAGCGGGCATCCAGTGGCTTAGACCAGCGACGTTGAATGACGCCACCGGGCAACAGCAGATGCTACCGGCCACCCTCTCTCAACGGTTGGCCTCCTTTTGTCCCCACTGGTCGAACTCCGAACTCCTTCGCGGCGGACCTCCGAACTCCAGCCCCATACACGGCGGCCTCGGGCCCTGACAATAGCCGCCAAAACGCTGATGTGAAATCGGCGGATCGGGGGGTCGCCGGGCCGGGGTAATCGACTGGAGAAGGGTGGAGAAGGGTGGAGAGGGGTCACAGACACCTCTCCCGGATGACAAACTGGGTCACGAGTTGATTTTATAGGACAAAGAATAAAGAGAGAGGCGTCACGGACCCTTCTCCACCCTTCTCCACCCTTCTCCACTTCACCGGCTAGCCCTCAGCCCCAGACCCCGGCCGACCCTCTCCCGGTGTACCATCCGCTGTACCACTTTTCCGAGATGTCACCATTTCCACCCCCTTTTCCGGCGGACTCATCATCAGCAAACCGCGGACTACCACGGCTACTTCCGTGGCACGGTTGCCTCCCAGGCAGTCCCCCCGCCCGCGCGCGCCCGCCCCCGACCGGGCCCCGGTCGGGTTTAAAAAAGACCGAGCC
>VXOI01000178.1 GCA_009840175.1 Chloroflexota bacterium
TAATATTTTAGACAAATTTGTGACTCCCCGTTGCTTTAAATTCACCCCATAATAACGGCAATAATCCCCGCCCCGAATTTTCAGTTTGCCGTCCTCCACCGGGCGGCCCTCTTCTCTTGCCTTGACTGAGCCGCCAGTCTTCTGTTAACCACTCCGTAACATTTGAGCTATAGAATCATTGAGGATGGCAATGTCTAACGCAACCGGGAAGGATCAGCGTCTTGGTTACCGGCACTCTTTCCAAGCCTGTCAAGTTCTACAGCGAGTGGCATGATCCGCACGGCCGGATCAGACCGCACTACACCGCCTTGGCGAGGGCCACTGAAGACCTGGGAACTGAGGCGTTGAGCCAACGGTGGAATACTGCCAGCCGCCAGGTGGAGCTGGATGCCGTCACCTTCTACCTCGACCCCGGCAGCTACCGCGCTATGCCCACGGATTTTCTCCCCCGTGTGATTCCGGTGGAACATTGGGAGAGCATAGCCGCCGGCGTGTCTCAGCGCCTGCGCGCCATCAATCGCTTCCTGCTTGACCTCTACAACGACGGGCAGGAGGTGGTGCCTGACGAGGTTATTTACACCTCTCAATACTTTTACCCCGAAGTGCAGGGGTTTCGCCCGCCCAAAGACCTCTTTGTCCACATTTACGGCATAGACCTAGTGCACTTGGGCGATGGCCGGTACATGGTTCTGGAAGACAACCTGCGCATCCCTTCCGGCATATCCTATCAACTCAAATCAGTGGGCATGGCAGACGCTATATTCCCGGAGTTTTCCGAGGAATATGACATTCTGCCCTACGACATTCGCGACGCCTATCTCGGTATGTTCCGCTCGCTCACGGACAACCCTGAGCCGGTATGCGTGTTGCTGACCGACGGCAAATACGGCTCCGCCTTCTTCGAGCACCGCTATCTCTCCGACCTGCTGGGCATCCCGCTCGTGGAAGGGCCTGACCTTTACGTTGGGCCTGACGGCCACGTTTACGCCCGTACCTTGGACCAAGACGTTCAGGTGGATGTCATTTACCGGCGAGTGGAAGACCTTGACCTGTTTGTTCCCGGCCTCCGTGAAGCCTACCTCGACGGCAAGGTGGCCCTCGTCAACGGCATTGGCACCGGAGCTGCCGACGACAAGCTGGTGTTCCTGTGGGTGCCGCAGATGATTGAAAGCTACCTGGGCGAAGCGCCGGTACTGGAACAGGCCCACAGCTACAACTTGGCTGACATGGACAGTCGACGGCACGTAATGGAGAACCTGGAGAGTCTCGTCATCAAGACCCGCCAGGGCTACGGCGGCCTGGGCGTCTTCGTTATGCCGGACCTGGGGGAGAGCTACAAGGCGAGAGTCGCCAACAACATCCTGCAAAATCCGCTCATGTTTATTGCCCAGGAGACATTGGATTTTTCCCAGCACATGGTTTTTAATGGGGACACTGCCCGCCTGGAACCGCACCACATTGACCTGCGAGTGTTCGCGGTCCAGAGCGGAGACGGCAGCGTATCCGTGTTCCCGGGTGGACTGACCAGAGTTGCCCAGTCCGGGAGCAGAATCACCAACAACTCATCCGGTGGCCTATGCAAACCGACGTGGGTAGTCCGATAGAAACCGTGACCGCATCTTTCATATACGCGGTTAGATACGGCTACTCAGACACAGTGATCCACAACGACAACCAACTCCGCATCTTCCCACGGGAAGGAGAAGGCCAGTCAGTCACAGGTACAGAGTTGTGGTCCATACCTCCCGGTCGGGGTGTTGATTACAAGGACCGCTTCGGCAACCGGGTGCGCAGGCTCCGTATTATCGAGCCTCACTCCACCTTCATCGTGGCAGCCGGAGGAAGAGTCTGCTTGTCCACCGAGCCTCCGGCGTACGATGACCTCCTCATTTCCGACCTCCAGGAACTGCCTGAGACCTACGAGTACACTGCGGTCTCTCCGCTGGTTGACCCTGAAAGCGTCGCTGAGTTGGCTTTCGATATGGCGGGGAGTGACGGTCACTTGCTGGTCGCCGTCAACAGCGTGGTGCAGTGGGTATACCAGAACATAGTGTACAAGCGCGGCACAACATCCGTTGCCACCACAGCCGATCAGGTGCTGGTTGCGGGGGAGGGAGTCTGCCAGGACAAGACGCATCTGGCTCTGGGTATGATGCGAGGGTTGAAAGTTCCCTGTCGCTACGCCAGCGGGCTGATAACCGGGCAAACCGGCGAGACCCATTCCTGGGTGGAGTTCTTCCATCCCGTTCACGGGTGGCTGGGAGCCGATCCTACAAGAGGTCGCGTCCTTCCTCCGGCCCGTGATTACGTCAAGCTGGGCGTGGGGCGGGACTATACCGATGTTTCGCCAGTCACAGGATCATTCCTGTCCAAAGGCGAAGCTGAAGACATCGCCGCCATCGCCGACGTCAGCCTTGACGACAACCAGCCTACGCTCGGCGATGCACTGGAACTCCTGGAGCGGGCCTACGTGGTGCAGAACGAAACCGGCAACCCCGTCTCGCCAATGGAGAGACCGGAGAGGGACAGATGACCGACAGCGCGGATTCGAGAACGATTGCCATGGGAGCCAACCGCTGGATCACCGATTCACGGGTCTACAACCTGGTATGGCTGGGCCGCTGGATTGAGCGGGCCCAGACGATAGCCCGCGTCGTGCGCTGGGCAGCACGGCAGGACTTGGAAGACGATTCGCAGGGGCTGGAGACAGTCCTGAGCATGGCTGCCAACATACGGGGCGTCAACGTAGGCCCGGACGACACGGCCCTGGATATGCTGTTGACCCGTGACAGCGGCGCGTCCCTGCGCGGCTGCCTGGTAGCAGCCAGATTTAACGCCACTCATGTAGCGCCAGTGGAAGTAATACAGGTTATCGGGGCGGCTATTGAGTTAATGGACAGCGCCGAAGAGCCCATCACCGCGTCGGAGGAAGTGGTTGAACTAATGGATGAAGTGCTGCCGACGTTGGAGAAACTGCACGCAGCCATAGAGGACGCCTGGTTCCACTCGGGCCCGCTGTCTGAGGAAGAAGTCTACCGCCGCTTCGTCCAGCAGCAACAACAGTAGCCCTTCTTCCACTAGCAGGGGCGGGACCAGAGGGGTTATCCGCCCTCCACGGCGCCAGCCCGGCGGCTCTTCCCTCTCAACGGAGCGCTGACCTCGTGCATATAACCCAAGATTTCTCGCTGGGACTGCCAGAACCCGGTCTCGTGGTAGGGAATGCCCCGTTCCAGGCAGAAGGCTTTAACCACCTCTCGGGCATCTTTCAGGCGGTTGCGGGGCATATTGGGAAACAGGTGGTGCTCAATCTGGTAATTCAGCCCGCCGTAGGCGAAATCTATTACCGGATTGGGCAATACGTCGCGGGCGGTCAGCACCTGCTGGCGTAGGTAGTCCAGTTTCGCGCCAGGTTCCAGCACCGGCATTCCCTTGTGGTTGGGAGCGAACACCGATCCCATATGGAATCCCGCCAGCGCGCGATGCACCACTATGAACAGCGCGGCCTGCCACGGCGGGAGGAACGCGAACAGAATCGCCAGGTACAGGCCAATACCCGCCAAGACCACCGTTACCTCGGCAATAGGATAACGCACCCGCTCGCGGCGCACCAGGTAGGCGACTCCGCCACCCAAGAGACTCAAGGAAGTAAGCAGCAGAACGGGATAGAAGAAGATCGCCTGGTACTTCACCAAGAAGCGCAGGGGACCTTTCTTCTCAATAGCCTGTTCTTCGGTGAAGGCGAACACCGAAACCTCTATGTCGCCGTCCGCGCCGAGCTGGTTGGGGTTGCGATGGTGGGTGTTGTGCTTGTCCATCCACCAGCTCGGCGTCATTCCGGTGACCAGCCCGGCCAGCAGCATCACCAGGTCGTTGTTGCGGGCGGAGCGGAATATCTGGCGATGGCCCGAGTCGTGACCGATGAAGCCGAACTGGGCGAACACCACAGCCAGGAACACGGCGTTGAGCATCTGTACCCATAGCTGATCAAAGAGAACGACGACTGCAACGCCCAAGGCCAGCATCGCCAGCATACCGGGAATTTTCATCGCGTAGTAGAGATACTGACGCTCCAGCAGCCCCTTTTCGGCCACCATCCGCCGGAGCTGCAAGTATTCTTTCCCGCCTTCGTTTCGGGCTGAATCTTCAATTGCCGCATCCAGAAATTCCCGGTTTGCGGCAATGTTCAGGATTCTGGGGGAGAGTCTTTGAGTAGCGATGGCAAGGTCTCCGGGTAGCAATCTCGATTCACTGCCGGGCCACAGGGTGGGGATGTTTCGTTCCAGTAGCTAAAATGTAGCCACCTTGGCTGTTTCCTCGCGTATTCGAGCCGCCGACTCCTTCAGAGAGTTCAGCACAATAGTGGGCGGCGCCGGGGCTACCGATGTGTAATTCACGCCCATGCTCAACAGCTCTTGCGGCGACAGGCGCAGGGCGGAGTGATTCACCGGAATGTACACCTTGGCCTTGCCGACGGCGTTGACCCTGGCGGCAAGGTCAACGAAGGTCTGCCGTAGCCGTGGGTCGTTGGGGTCGGTCATGCCCAGCGCCGTCGAAATGTCGGTGGGGCCAAGGGATATGACGTCCACGCCGTCAATGGCGGCAATTTCTTCGATCTCGTCCAGTCCCCGCTTGTCCTCGGTCATCACGATGAGAAGAATCTCATCGTTGGAAGTCTCCATATGTTCCGTCCATGGAACTGCTCCATACCCCGCCGCCCGGGTGCTGCCCGCGCCGCCGCGCTCGCCCACCGGCGGATAGCGGACTGCGGCAACGGCTCGCTTTGCGCCTTCGACGCCCTCAATGTGCGGCACCTGGATACCTTGCGCTCCCGCATCAAGGATACGCAGAATGGTCTTGGGGTTGTTCTCGGGCACTCGCACAATGGGAGTTATGCCGCAGAGGTCGGCCACGCGAATCATCTCACCGACGGTCTTCATATCGAAGGCCGAATGCTCCATGTCTATGAACGCCCCGTCGAAGCCGGCCGCTGCGATAATCTCCACCACTGCGGGGTCTGAAAATCCGATGTGGCTGACGATAGCCAGTCCACCTTCCCGCATAACGCGCTTGACGCGGTTATCTTTCATAGCGTTCTACCTCTATGGCGATAGGTTAACCGTGCCGCGTAAGAGTGTAGATATGGGGCATAGACCTGTCAAATACCCTAACGGTGTTGAGGTGGAACTACGACCTCAACTTCATCGCCAACCGACACGACGCCGGGGGTTTCCACCACACCGTACACCCCGAAGTACGGGGCCCGGGCGGCGGGACGGTAGGTCAGCAGCAAACGGGGCGTGTCGAAATCGCGCTGGCCTGCGTCCGGGTCCACTGTGGTGATGGCGCAGCGCGGGTCGGGGGCCACCAGCCGCAGCCGCAGTTCCGGGCCGATGGCGACTACGCCGCCGAGCCAGAAGTCTTCTTCGTGGGGCGAGCAGCCCTCCAGCAGGAAATTGGGCCGGAAACGCCGTCCCTCGAACTCCTTGGTGCCGCCGGTCTTTTGGCTCAACAGGTCTATGGAGGCTTGCGACAACAGCGATATGGGGTATTCGTCGAAGGACAGGCCCACATCATCGGGCTTCACCAAGCGCACCGGCCCACGGCAGAGGGAGGACAAAGCATCGCCCCAGTCGCCGACAACCACCTGCCCCGGAACAGGGCGACCCCACACGGGCGTCCTCACTGACCCGCCCAACTCAACTCGGCCTGACAATTCCAATCCGTCAGGGAAAGTCATAGTCAGGTGATCGTTTTCGACATCATAGACGGAAGAAACCCGGGCTAACTGCGGGCGCTGCCGCTGCGTCAGCAGCCTCCCGCCTCCGTCTATCAAGTGAAAGCGGCGGTCTTCGGCAATCCCCGACGGGCCTACCGATACCGACACCCGCTCTTGTAAGGCCAGAGACTTGACCGCCGCGGTGTATATGGCTCTTATTCTTGGCAATTTACCGTCCTGCTTATTACGGAGACTCGGGCCGCTCCCCCAGGGTGACTTCTATTTCCTTCTGCTCACCGTCGCGCAATACAGAGAAGGTTACAGTGTCGCCGGGGCTGTTATTGTAGGTCAAGTGGGCAATCAGTTCGCTGTAACCGGCCACTTGGTGAGGGCCAATGGCGGTGATTATGTCCCCTCCCGCAGGGAATTCTACACCATCAATGTCCACGGTGGATTCCGACGCGCGCAACTTTGCCTTGTCGGCGGGGCTACCTTCGATGATGTCTATAACCAAGGCTCCTCCAGCCTGTTCGGGCAACTCCAGCGCTTCGGCGTAGGCTGTGCCCACCGTGGCGACCCTGACCCCCAGCCAGGGATAGTCGAATTTCCCGTCGTCCATCAGAGGAGGAACCACCCGCTTGGCAATGTTTACCGGGACTGCCATGCCGACCCCTGAGAAGTTGCCGGTCCTGCTGATAATCTGGGTATTGATGCCTATAACTCGGCCTAACCGGTCCAAAAGCGGGCCTCCCGAGTTGCCGGGATTGATGGCCGAATCCGTCTGTATCACTTCCGGTATGCTGAACTGGGCCTGGCCTGAGATATTGCGCCCCACGGCGCTGACGATGCCCGAAGTCATGGTGAATTCCTGTCCGAAAGGCGCTCTAAGTGCTACCGCCAGTTGTCCCACGCGGACGGCGTCGCTGTCGCCCAGAGTTGCGGGGGTCAAGTCCCAGTCACCGTCCTCCAGCATGATTACCGCGAGATCGGAGTGCGGATCGCTCCCCACCACCGTTCCCTTGGCCTGGGTGGAGTCGGGGAATTCAACTGTCACTTGCCGAGAGCTTCCGACGAGGTCCTCAACTACGTGATGGTTGGTTACTATGTGGCCTTCGCTGTCCCACACAAAACCGGAACCCGCACTCCACAGCAGGGAGTCGGGAACCCCCGGCATTCCCCGGAATGCTTCGGCGGCCGGGTTGGGTACCCGGATATAGACCACTGATGGCAGAGCTTTCTCATAAATGCCGTAAAGCACTTCCTCGAAGGCTGCCACAATCTGTTCTGGTGTGATGTCGGCATCACCAGAGGGAGTTTTACCTGGAGTCGCTGTCGCCGCCGGAGATGCGGGATTGAAGTGGCTTTGAGCGCGTCCTTCGCTGGTAGATGCCGCAACGGATACCACCGGCACAACCGCAGCGGTTGGCTGTGCCGATTGGCTCCTAGTCTGACTGTTCCCCCTGAAGGAGTCCGGCTTATCGGCAGTAGCGTCCTGCATCAGGACTGGTTCGGATTCCCCTTTGGTCGCCTGCGTCGCGGAATCGCTGCAAGCCATCAGGCCCACAGCCAGAGCGGCCAGCATCAGCGACATCGCCGCTCCTCTTGATGTCAGGACAGCCCATCTACACATACACCAGAACCTCTTCTCATACTTGTAAATTTAGTACGGCAGGAGAAAACAGGCGGATTTTAGCCACCTCCGACCGAAAGTTCATGAAGAGAGTTCCGTGAGAAGCGCCCAGCAGCGACAATCGCTCAGTCCAGAGGTGGGCGGGCGTATAATGGAGGCCGGGATTCATTACTCCCGGAAAAACCTGGTACGTTGGCGAGTTGCGATATGGCGTCATTAGGCCGTGTCAAGCGTTTAATCTCGATTTGCTCGGCGATAGCCTTGCTGCTCGCCTTTATCGGGCCATTGGCAGGACAGGCCGGAGCGCAGGAACCAACCGGGCCTCACGTTATTGTCATCACAGTGGACGGCGTGATAAACCCGGTCAAGGACCGATATATCGAGCGGGCCATTCAAGAAGCCGTAGACGGAGGAGCAGAGTTGCTGGTCATCAGGCTCGACACCCCCGGCGGTCTGCTTGACTCGACGCGCGACATCGTGGAGCGTCTACTAGCGTCGCCAGTCCCGACGGCGGTGTACGTCTCGCCTGCCGGAGCGCGGGCCGGTTCTGCCGGAACGTTCATCACTGCCGCTGCCAACTTCGCGGTGATGGCCCCGGGCTCCAACATCGGAGCGGCCACTCCGGTATCCGCCACCGGGCAGGATCTGGACGAAACGTTGGCCAGCAAGGTCGAGAACGACGCTGCGGCCCTGATTCGCAGCATCGCTCAAGAGCGCGGGCGAAACGCGGAACTGCTCGAGGCCACGGTCCGCGAAGCCGCGTCATATACAGCGCAGGAAGCACTGGACGGCAACGTGGTGGACTTCATCGCTGACGACATGGAGAGCCTGCTGGCACAACTGGATGGGCGCACAACACAGACTCCCGCAGGCCCGATTACGCTGGAAGTCGAAGGGTTGGCAACACGCGACCTAGACAAGAACCTCTTGGAAAACCTGCTGGAATTCCTAGCCGACCCTAACGTGTCCTTCCTGCTGCTGACCGTTGGCGGCCTTGGGATAGTGATCGAGCTGTTCAACCCGGGTCTGATTGTTCCGGCTGTGGTTGGCGTGATATGCCTGGTTCTGGCCTTCGTCGCATTGGGAAATCTGCCAGCCAACTGGGCCGGGGTCGCACTGATCCTGCTGGCGATTCTGTTGGCCGCAGCCGAGGTGATAGTGGCAGGGTTCGGCGTCCTCGGAATCGGTTCGGTGATTTGCCTGGTATTGGGCGGGCTATTTCTGTTCGCCCAGTTCGGCGATGCCTCGCCCACTTTGCCGCCGCTGTCGGTGAATCGCTGGCTCATCGTAGGAACGGCACTGGCAACGGGAGGGTGCGTGTTATACTTGGCCCGGGAGGCGGTGAAATCACGCCGCCAGCGCAGGGTTGGCTCCAACCAGTCCCTCATTGGCAAGACAGGAGAGGTTACCCGCATCT
>VXOI01000001.1 GCA_009840175.1 Chloroflexota bacterium
ATTGATACTGTGTATCTTATCCAAGATGTTACACCGCCGGCGCTGTTGCTGTCAACACCGGGAACTCGCTCACCCTTGCCGGGCCTTGCCCAAGCCGGCACCCAGAGAACGGGGCCAATGGCGACGTTCCGGTTGCTCGCCAGAGCGGAAATGGCAATCTCTATCCGCAAAGGTCGTTGCGGTCTGGGACCAATACCTCAGTGCTGGTTGCCCGGAAGCGCCGGCCGGAAGGAACGGCCAGGGGAAGCCTCCGATGTGGCGACAACTTCCCCCAGGTCTTCCCGGCGGGAAATCCACGCCAGAGGCATTCTCCCGGTTGCCGGTTCAGTCTCTTCGCCTCTCCTCTATGGCCCGCTGCCGTTCCTGGAGCGGCCATGAATCGCCGGGACGGAGCCGGATGATTTCGTCGTAGTCTTCGATGGCCTTCTCCGGCTGGCCCAGCTCTCGGTACAGGGTCGCCCGGTTGCGCCGGGAATCAACGTCCTCCGGGTTCAGCGCCACCGCCCTCCCGAAGTCCTCCACCGCCAGCTGAAGCGCCCCCATCTCCGCGTAGGCGTATCCCCGGGCGTGGTACGCCGCCGGGTCCTCCGGCGACAGCTCCACCAGCCGGTCGCAGTCCCGGATGGCCTCCCGGTAATCCCCCAACTCCGCGTGGGCAAAGCCCCGGGCCAGGTAGGCCCCCTCGTTGTCCGGGTCCAACTCGATGATGGCGTCGAAGTCCCTGATGGCCTCCTCGTGCCGGCCCAGCCGCATCAGCGACGTGCCTCGGCTGTACCCCGCCCGCAGGTCGCCGGGGTCTAGGGCGATTACCTTCGTGTAGTCCCCGATGGCCAGCTCGTACTCCTCTAGGCTGGCGTGGTTCAGGCCCCTGGCCGCGAGAGTCTCCGTGCTGTCCGGTTCCAGTTCCAGGGAGCGGTCCAGCGCCTCCATTGCTTCGTCGTAACGCCCCAGGCTGCCCAGGGCCACGCCCTTGCCCCGCAGGGCCCCGGCGTTGTCCGGGTTCAGGGCGAGCGCGGCGTCGAAGTCGACCAGCGCTTCCTGGAACCATTCCAGGTTGAGCTTGCTGATGCCCCGGGCGTGGCGGGCCAGCCCGTAGTGCTCCTCCAACTCCAGGGCCGCGTCAAAGTCCAGGATGGCCCGCTCCATCTCCCCCAGGTCGCGGTACGCCATCCCCCGGAAGTAGTGAGCCTCGGCCATCTCCGGCTCCAGCTCGATGGCTCGGCCCAGGTCCTCCGCCGCCTTGATATGGTTGCCCAGCTCCCCGTAGGTCAGCCCCCGGTTGTAGTAAGCGGCGGCGTCATCCGGGTCCAGCAGGATGGCTACGTCGAAGTCGCTCACCGCTCCGCCCAGGTTGCCCAGCTCAGCGTAACACGCGCCCCGGCTGTGGTGGGCCGCCGCGTCGCCGGGCGCAAGCCGGATGGCGGCGTCGTAGTCCCTGATGGCAGCCCGGTATTCCTCCAGTTCGGAGTGGGCGTGGGCCCGGTTCAGGTAGGCGCCGGCGTCTCCCGGGTCCAATTCGATCACCCGGCCGTTGTCCTCCACCGCCCGGCGGAAGTCCCCCAACTCGCCGTACAGCCAGCCCCGGGCGGACAGAGAGTTGGCGTCCTGCGGGTTCTCCTCGATGTCCCGGCTCAGGCGCGCGATCATCCGCAGCATGCCCTCCCGGTCCACGCCTTCCATCATCCGGCGGAACTCGCCGGGCTCTATTTCATCGTGTTCATCTGGCACCTTGTTGCTCCTTTTTCGCCCGGCCGCTCCACCGGAACTCGTTGTCGTTTGTGGGTGGCGTGGGTACTGCGCACTACTCTGATGGGATTCGCGCCGAATTCGTACCAATGATGGGAACTGCCTTGCTGAAACGCAATGCCCGGCTGCCAGCGCTCCTTCCGCGCGCCGACACAGCCAGGAACGCGGAGCGGCCATGTGTGGAACTCTTTTCGCGTTTCAGCCTTGGCCGGTTCAGTCTCGGAACAGCCGGCCCAGGGCCAGGTCGTCGGCCAACCGGCAAAGGGCCATCATGTTTTCCGCGTTGGGCCGGGCCTGCCCCTCCTTCCAGCGCCGCACGGTTTCGGGATGGGTTCCCAGGCGGCGGCTGAGTTCGAACCAGGACAGCCCCGACTCCGCCTTGAAACGCTTCAGGCGCTCCGGGAAGTCGCCGGGAAAGGCGCGGACCGGCTTACTATTTCGGATGCGTCGCTGCGGCATCGGTCGTCCCTCTCTGAAAACAACTTGGTTGCTCTACGGTATCGTGATTACCTAAAGCCAGGCAGCGTCAGGGGTTCCTGGCTTTCAACTGAAGCTCCAACTCCGGCAGTGCGGCACCCTGCATCGCCTTCTTCTGGATGTAAATGTTGCCCACCAGCGCGTCTTCGTCCGCCGCGTCGTAGCGGTAGGTGTTTTTGGTCTCCCGCGTCAGCTTGAGGACCACGGTGATCTGAGCGTTTTGCATCACACTAAAGGCTCCTTCGGGGATATTTCTCGTCAGCCTGCTTCTCGGAAACTCCGATGGCAGCAATCCAAGTACGAACTGACGACCGGACGGAACTGGCGCGGCGCTAAGTGCAGATTTCGGCGAGTTTGCGCTCATTGTTGGCGCCTGGCGCTATTCGGTGAGTCGCTCTCTTTATGGCTCGGCGTGGGCCTTCAGTCGAAGGCGGGAAGGAATGTCTGCCTATTGGTCCCATGGGCCTTCCCACCATCGCAGTCTGCCGTCGGCAGATTCATATGAATCCGCGTCGGTCGTTACCCGGCGGGTTATGCCATGGTGGTCTGTCACCTCCCAGTGTTTCCCCCCGATGTTGGTGGCGGACCATCCATCGGGCAAGAGTCCGAGTTCCCTTAGCGGCCTCTCCATATCACTCATGCTTACCTTGGGGTTTAGCGAATCGTTAGGGTGGTCCCACAGGGCATTGAGCCGGTTGATGTCGAAGTCGTTTCGCGCTGCTATCTTTTCGAGTTCGGCATCTGGGTCTTCCCCGTCCCGGATGATGCTCTGAATGTTGGCGGCGATGATGGGCGGGTAGGCGCCCACGTTGTCGATGATTTCCCTAAACCTCCGGTCCACCGCTCGGTAGGCATCGTGTTCGGCGGTATCCTCGTAGTACAGGTTCACGATGTCGACGACGGGGCGGACCTGGCCAATGCGGTCTATCCTGCCCGCTCTCTGTTCCAAGGTCATGGGGTTCCAGGGAATATCGTAGTTCACGGCGGCGGTGCAGAACTGAAGGTTGAGGGACTCGGATGCCGTCTCAGTGCATAGGAGGATTCCTTGACTTTCCTTCCTGAAGGAGGCCAACCGTTCTCCTCTATCGCCTTCCGCGCGGTCCTGGCCGTAGAGTTCCGTTACGTGGTGTCCAGCCCCTCTGAGGTAATCCGCCAACCATTTCTGGGTGTCCCGGAATTGGGTGAACATCAGGATGTGGGAGTGTTCGGCATCCCGCAGGTCTCCGATCACTTGATTCAGCCGATTCCGCTTCGTATCCTGATCAGCAAGCCTTTCGGCCTCCGACGCCGCCTTCAGCAGGAAGTCCACATTCCTGACTCCTTGCAGGCCGCTAGTGGTCGATTCGTCGCCTTCGTCCAGATCGGCATCGTCCAGCAGAGTGGCCCATTCGTCGCCGTCTTCCAACCCCCTTTCGGCAGCGTTTCTGAGCGTCCGGGCGTAGGCGTAAGTGGAGGAACCAAGCCTCTTTCTGAAAATGGTCCTGATGAACCCCAGAGATTGTAGGCTCATGTCCCGGTCGCCATAGCACCCGTCGACAATTTCCGTTATACGCTCGTACAGCGCCCGTTCCTCTGCGGTCATCGTGATCACAGTATCCTTGACCTGTCGGGTCGGTATCGGGGCGTCCAGCAGTCCCCTTTCCCGGTATTCGCGGATTAGCTGCCTGGTGTGCCGGCTCATCAGCCTCCTGGCGGGAGCCGTCTTCTCCATCGTGGCGATGGTCTGGCTCATTGATGCGGGGTCTCGGAGCATGGAAGCGATGAAATCGTCATTCTCACTGTTGAGCACACCCGGGGCTCTCTCAGTGGGATTGGACCTTCTCCAGAGGTCCCGCCGGAACTTCCACTCCTGAACGTCAGGCACCTCGTCCTGGTAAAACCTGCGGTATTCGTACTCGTTCCAACCCTCCGGGTCCAGAAGACCTAACAAGGCCCACAATTCCATCTCGTTCATCTGCATTGGCGTGGCCGTGAGCAGCAGCAGTTCACGGGTCTTTCGGCAGAGACGATACATCATCCTGAGATACTGGTTGGGTTGCCTTCTCGTATCGTCGTCAACGTCCCGGAATCTGGCCCGGTGCGCCTCGTCGCAGATTATCAGATCATATTCGCCGCAGGTGTTGATGAAGCGGTCGACGTTCCTCACTAGCCATTGCTGGCTGGCGATTGCGAGCGGCACGTCCCAGGGCGGCTCTGCGGCTGGCTCCGAACGCCCGTCCCGGTAGGTCTTGGAGCTGGCGTCGATGATGGGCGCGTCGATGGCGAACTTCATCAGGAGTTCGCCTTGCCACTGCTTAGTGGCGGCCTTGGGAGCGATAATCAGCGCTTTGCTGGCAAGGCTCTGGTTCAGTCTGGTCTTGAGGATGACGCCGGCTTGCAGGGTCTTTCCCAAGCCGACCTCATCGGCGATGAGCCTCCTGGCGGGAGCGCCGGCATCGGCATGTTGCCGCCGAAACCTTTCCTGGTGAGGCCAAAGGCTGGCCGGTATGGTGGCCGCAGTGCTGTCCGGGTCCTCCCTGAGCGATTTCCTGATGTTCCTCCAATAGTCGGAGGACGCGTTGGTCTCGTTCTTGGGTCTGAGCCTGGGTCTGAGCCTCAGCAGTTTCGGAGTGGATGAGGGTGCGCGTTCTACGATGTAGTCCCGGTACAGCTTGGGCAGGGAGATGACTCTCAGGCCGGTTGCCCGGTCATTCCAGAGGATTTGGAACTCCAACTCCGTCGGTTCAAGATAGGGCAGACCATCCCGGTCATTGAAGACCTTTATGGACTCCCAGTTGGTGGTCCAACCGGAGAGGGTCTCGTTGAGGCTTCCTGAAAAGGCCACCCGATTTCCTTCCTCATCCTCCACGATGCCGCTTTTGGCGTGGAAGATGCTGGGGTCCCGCAGGGCGACCTTTACGTCCATTATCCCTTCAGCCACCAACCAGGTTGCCAATTCCAGGTGGTCCCGGTTCAATTCATCCGGCTGCGTGAGGAACAGGTCCTCCCAGCTGTGACTTTGCAACAGAGCGCCCTCGGCCTGAATCTGCCCATCGTGGAGGGCTTGAAGCACATCGGAGCGGACGGTGTGATCGCAGATCAGCCGAATTCGGCCTCCGTTCCTGATGAGTCCGGCCGTACCTGCGGCGGCGGCTATCAGCCCCTTGGCGGTGAAGGTGTAGGTGGTACGGTCGTACCTCACCGCCTCGCCTAGCAGAGGCTCGTACAACCCGGCGATCATGTCCGGGCAGTTGCTGTGGTTGTAGACCCGCTTCAGGTCCAGGTCGGCGAGAGACATCAGTTTACCCGATCCGGAAGGTCATCCAGCCGGAACCGCTTCTGGATGCCGAGATCCAGCTCGATGGTGAAGGGTTTACCGCTACCGGAAAATAGAGTTGTGAGCCGTCCCGGTTGCGTATGGTCAGGGCGAAAGGATCCCCGCCGGAGAGCTTATGGCTCGCCGCTATTTCGGGCCCCCTCAGGGTGTTGCCCCAATTCAGTTGCACGCAAAGCAGGTATCCGTCGAGTATGTATTCCAGTTCTTCGCCGTTGGCCAGCGCCGGGATCCAGTCCTCGAGTTCGGCAGCATTGAAAGAGAATATTCGCGCGTCGGCTCCGGGATCTGCACCTAGCGCAAGCTCCGGCGTTTCCGCGTTTGCAATGTAGAAGATTCCGAACTTCCGGGCAGGCGCCGGATTCGCCACGTCTACGGGAATTGGTCCAGCCGGTTGACCTGACGTTGCGGACGACGCGTTACTTAGTTGCGCGGTAATCTCGTCGGCAATCGCTTCCGGGGAAAAGTCCGAGGTATTCCACAGGCTCAACCCCGCCAGCGGAGGGCTGTGATCTCTGATCTCATGGAGCGTAATACCGTGCTGGATGGGGAAAAGCAATATCTCTTTCTGCATTGCCCTTCCCACCAATCCGTCCATCTCGTATTGGACCCAGTTCTTGGCGAAAAAGGACCGGGAAAGGATCACTGTGGCCGAGCGGCAGTTGGCCAGTCCATCGTCTATTCTCCGTCGAATGCTCTGGCCTAGCCGAATCTCGGATTCGTCAAGCCACGAGTGGACTCCCCTATCGGTCAGAGCCTGATGAAGCGGTCTGGCGATTGCTGCCTTGTCCTCGCTGGCGTGGCAGATGAACGTATCCGGCTGGCTTCGCATGGTTCCTGTCCCGTTTACGGAAGTTGGCTTACAGCAGTGCTATTTGGATGCCCTGGGCCGCCGCCGGTTCCGGGGCGTCTTCCCCGAACAGGGCTTGCCAGAGGCTGCGCTGGGCCTGGAAGTCGTCGTGGCCCGGCTTGGTGGTGCGGATCAGGGCCTCCAGCGTGTACTTGAACCGGTCGTCCTGGGGGTCATAGAGCTTCTGGGTCAGCCATTTCTGAGCGTCCAGCGTGTTGCGGCGCCCGGTAAGCCCCACCGCAGTGTGGACAAGATCAAGGCTGGTCTTGGGAGACTGGCTCTCGCCAACGTGCCCGGCCGCCATCCGGTCCTTGGCGCTAAGCAAGGACACCTTGTCGTTTCTGAAGGCCACGATGCTCTTCATTCCGGCATCCTGCCGGTCCAAGTTGGCGCCTATTGCCCTGGCCAGCAGGTTAGCCTCATCGAATTCCATGGTAGCCCCGCCACTGGCGTCGCTGGCGAGAACGTAGAACTTGGTCGCCTCGTCCACCGGACTGTTGGCCCACCGTTCGCTGATAGCCTGCGCCCGGTGCCGGCTGACCTCGGCGCGGGCAACCTGGAGGGCGTCGGTGGGGGTTACGGCGTAGGGTGCCTCCGGCCGCCCGACGTTGGCGGTATGCCTTTCGGTTCCCCACTGCTCGCTTATGACCTTCAGGGCCGGGCCGAAGGCGCTCAGGTATAGGTCAATCGGGCGCAACTCCGCATGGCCCAGGTTGTCCCGGATGTCCTTTTGCACGGCCCTGGCAATAAGTTCTTCGACCTCATGCCAGGGTTCGGGCGTCGGGTTGCTCTCCCGGGGCCGACAGACCAGCAGTATGGTAGTGCGGGCGGCGGCCCGGTCCTTGATGTGTATCGACGACTCCGCTTCGGTCTTAACCGGCCAGGTGCGGGTGATGCTGAAACCGGAGTTGATCAGGGCCACGGTCAGGGCGTCCCAAGCCGAGGTGGACTTGTGGGTGAACATGACGGTCATTATGCCGTCGGGCTTGATCACCCGGCGGCACTCGGCGAATATCTGTGCCATCTTCGACTCGTAGTCCGCCGTGGCCTGCTGCCGGGCCGACTGGTCGCTGTCGCCGACGTTTCTGAAACGGGCGGGACTGGCGATGGCTTCCAGGTCCTTTTCGCAGAGGTGCCTGCTGAAGTCTTTGGGGAAAACGTACCCGGCGGTTCGTTTCAGCCAGACGTAGAAGAAGTCGGACAATTCGGCGTAGGACACGTTGTCGTGGTACGGGGGGTCGAAGACGATGCAGTCAACGCTGCCGTCATACAGCTGGGAAATGAACTGAGCCTCGCCGTTTATCACTTTGGAGGGTGTAGGGATCCTTGCCGGCTTGTCTGTGCCAAACATCTGCTCTTGGGTCTCACCTTGGTTGGTCATTTCAAGGAACTTGGAGAGGCAATCTCCCACCTCTCTGATGGCCCATTCGAGTCCCAGGCCCTGGCAGGTTATAGCCATTTCAGCGTATGACCATTTGAAGCTCAAATCATGGGAGTTGAACGTGTTGGCTACGACTTCTGACCGTGGATGCCAGATTGAAGCTGTGCTGTTGTAGTTCAGTATCTTGTCTATTGCGATACTGATGTATACCCACACGGCCTTCCGGCGTTCGTCCAGCACCTCGGCGGACCGGTCTTCCTCGACGCACTGGCGGAAGGCTTCCACGCAATGGCCGTGGGCAAGTTGCTGCCGTGGGTTGAACATCTTTACCCACTTTTCCATGCCGTAAGTGTGGGGACGTCGGTCATTGCCAGGCGGCACTTCTTCACTGGGAAGCACGTCGTCTGCCGCCCAACGTGATTCCAGGCGAGCCAGTTCTCCCTCAATCAGTTCGCCATTGTCGAGTTCTCGGTCAACCTCCCTGAACCCTCGGAAAGTCGTCGGGCGCTTCTTGTCCACCCCTGATTTGGTCTTCTCGGTCCACGAGTCGCGGTAGATGACGGCATAGAGTTCGTGGCCCATGCGTCCGGCCTGGGCTTCCCTGGCCAGGTACCCTTTGGGCGTGGTGGTGCCGCAGTTCGCATGGGGACAAACGGCCACGGCCCGGGCCGTGGTGCCGGAGCTGATCTCGCCGTCCGGGTGGAGGGTAGCGGTGTTGCACGGTTTTCGGGGGTCAGCCTTGCGGCACTCCGAACAGGCTCCGCGGTCGTGGACGACTCGGAACCGACATTCTTGGCCATCAGGCTCAAGACGGATGCCCGTTCCGCTGTTATCCAACCTCCAGTTGGGGCTCAGGGGTATCACGCCGTTACAGGCTGGACATTTGACGGTCCGGGGGCCCCCCGGGGGGGGTGGGGGGGGGGGGGGCTGGGCAGGGGGGGGGCGGGGGGTGGTTGGAAATAAATATTGAATAAAAATT
>VXOI01000200.1 GCA_009840175.1 Chloroflexota bacterium
GTATCTCATGGAACGCCCCCACCCTAACCCTCCCCCGGAGGGAGAGGGGAGTTACGTCTCGATTTGGTACACCCTCACCGCCGTGTCATGGAGCATGGCGGCCCGCTCGCTGGCGCTGTAGCTGCTGGAGAGGCGCTTGAAGGCGTTGTACATCACGTTGTACGAGAAGGACACCTTGTCGGGCGGGAAGTTGCTCTCGAACATACAGCGGTCCGGCCCGAACTGCTCGATGGCATAGTTCATCCACGGCGCCATGCCTTCCGCCAGCTCCTCGGAACCGATGGGAATAGTGCGATAGGGCCAGTCGAACCCCCAGCGTGGCATTCCCATGCCGCCCAGCTTGCAGGTGACATTAGGGTTGGCGGCCACCGCC
Source organism: Chloroflexota bacterium (assembly GCA_009840175.1). Taxonomy (GTDB): domain Bacteria; phylum Chloroflexota; class Dehalococcoidia; order Lucifugimonadales; family UBA3495; genus VXOI01. The sequence goes on from VXOI01000200.1 coordinate 374, forward strand.
GCGATACCCTCACGCCACGCCGGGATGATTTCGTCATCCTTACCCGCGTAGATGCCCGTCCGGCTGACGCCGCCCAGGTGGTTCAGGATGATGGACACCTCAGGCACGGCCCGGGCGAACTCGGCCACCTCATTGAGCTGCGGGAAGGCAAGCATGATGTCCAGCGACAGCCCCATGCTGGCAAGGACACGCGCGCCGACATGGAAGGAATCGCTGGCCAGGACGCCCGGCTCTTCCCTGTTATCTATCTCCGGGTCAGGACTCCAGGTGACGTTGTGGCGGATGCCCTTAAAGCGATTGGGGCTGGCGGCTTGCAGCGCCTCCAGCACCCGGGCCACGTCGTCGCCCATCTTCAGGTCGGCGGCCCCGATGATGGTCGCTGCGGCCCTGGCCTCGCCGTAGGTGCCGCTGGCGCTGGCCGCCGCCAAGCCCTGCACGAACTCCACTTCGCCCACCGACCGCAACTCCTCCGGCCCGGAGGCGCGGTACATCGAGCGGGCTTCCAGGAACACGGTGGAACGGACGTTGTGGCCGCTGTTCAGGTCGTCCATCAGCTCGTGGATCAGATAACGTTGGTAGGGGATGCTCTGCATCCGGCCATCCCAGAAGTGATGGTGCGGGTCACAGAGAGGAATTTCAGGCTCAATGGGGTCTTCCTGCGTAAGGGCCAGCCAGTCATTGTTTCCGAACGGCATACCTATACCTCCTATGCCGGGCAGGCACAGGCCAATGATACCACTTCCGAACCGCACGATTTCACCCCCACCTTACCCTCTCGATTCTCTTCAAAGTAAAGCCTGCGCTCAGTAAGGCGTACGCCAACATCCACTCATCCCAGAGCCTAAGTTAACATCCACTCATCCTGAGCTTGTCGAAGGATTTCTCTTGACCGGCAATTTTAGTGCCCTAATACCCTGCCATACCCCACATTTACAAGGGATGCAGAGCGCGAACCCGCCGCGCAACTCCTCATTGCAAGGTGTATCATCATCCCTTGTGAATGGAATGTGGAACTGGGCGGCCTCCCTGCGCATCAGGGACTTCCGCCTGCTGTGGGGATCCACCCTTCTCTACTCCCTCGCAACGGGGATGGAGCAGGTGTCCGTCGGGTGGCTCATCTTCGAGCTGACCGGCTCGGAATTGATGGTGGGCGTAGGGGCGGCAGCCCGTATGTTGCCCTTTTTCCTGTTGGGGCTGCTGTCCGGGGCCATTGCCGACCGCTGGGACCGGCGAAAGTTGGTGCAGTTAGGCAGCCTCGGAGCCTCCGCCGTCGCTTTGATTATGGCCCTGTTGTTGCTGGGCGGTCTGGAAAACGTCTGGGTCGTCATCGCGCTGGTGGCCGCGTTGGGCTGCACCTTCGCCTTTGTCCTCACCGTCCGGCAGACCTTCACCTACGACATCGTCGGCCCGGAGTACGCCCTGAACGGGCTGGCCTTGGGAGCGATGGCCATGCAGGGCGGTGGCATCGCCGGTTCCCTCGTCTCCGGTGCGGTCATCGAAGCTGCCGGAGCGGGCTGGCAGTTCGCGGCGGCGGCAGTATGCTACCTGTTGTCCGCTCTGGCGACCCTGACCATAAGAGACCCGGGCCGGTCCCTTCGGCCTGCTGCCGCATCGGTGCTGCAAAACCTGTCAGGCTATATCCGGCTGTTGCGGAACTACCGCCTGCTGCTGGTGCTGATGCTGCTGACGGCAGCCACCGAGATACTCGGCTTCACACACATGACCCTGTTGCCGGTGTTCGCCAAGGAGGTCTTGCACGTAGGCCCCACCGGACTGGGCGTGATGACCGCCGCCCGGCAGGGCGGTGGACTGCTGGGCCTCTGGATACTGGCAGGACTGGGGGGAGTCAGGAAGAAAGGGCTGATGATGTTCGCCACTGCCACCGGATTCGGTGCCGGGCTGATGGCGTTCTCCCTTTCGGGCAACATCTACTCCTTCATCGGCGTACTGCTGTTCGTCAACGCCTGCGCCATGGCCGTAGACACCCTCTACAAGACCTTGATGCAGGACGCCGTATCCGACGAAGAACGCGGGCGGGCCATGGGTTCCTGGGTGCTCAGCATCGGTTTCGCCCCCGTCGGCCACGTCGGTATCGGTGCGCTGGCCGGGGTTGTGGGCGCTCCCAGGGCGCTGCTGATCAACGGCGCGGCCCTCGCTGCCATCAGCGTCGTCTCTGCCCTCGCCCTCCCGCGCATCAGGCGGCTGGACTGAGCAATTCCCCAACCAGCACGAAGCCGAGGTCAGACTATCGCCACTGCCGTGACCTCAAACAGCAGCTCAGGAATCATCCGGTCGAGCGGGCCCGGCCTGCGGATGCGGTGCATCGAGACTCCGGTGGCAGAGGGGAAGCCGCCTGCCCCGTGCCGCGATACGGGGTCTCCGAAGAACTTGCGGCGCACCTCTCCCACCCGCCGGTAGGTGGACAGGCCGTTGGGCGGGACCCACTCGATGGTGTTAACCACGTCGTCCATAGAGTACCCCCCCTCGGCCAGCACCCGCGCCAGGTTCCCGTATGCCTGCTCTGCCTGAGCCACAATGTCGAAGGGCGCAACGACCGAGGCGGTGGCGTGGTCCACGCCCGACTGTGCCGACAGTTGCAGCATCCGTCCCTTCTTCACTCCCGGAACGTAGGTAGCGCCGCTATAGCTGGCCTCCCACCCCGGCACCTGTATCTCCTCCCGCACTGAGCTTGTCGAAGGGCGATCCAGCACTGCCACCGCCTCGACCTCCACGTGGCCCTCAGGGCGAAGCAGCCGGTTGACCGTGATCCCCGTATTGGCAGGGTAGTCTCCCTTGAAGAACGCACTGCGCGACTCTGCTGCGCCGCCGTCGTACTGGAGCCACGCCTGGGGCGACACGTATTCCAGCGTCTTGACAACATCCGAAGGAGCGGCCCCGGCGGCGGCCAGAACGCTGCCTACGATTTCGTAGGTAAGTCCCATCTGAACGCCGGTGTCCTGGGGGAAGGATGCCTGTCCGTCCACCTCGTCGTTGCCGACGAAGCCGGAAGTCCAAAGCGTATCGCCCGCGACTACGCCGGGGACGTAAGTAAGAGCGCCGTAGCGGTCATAGCCGGGATTGACGGCCCGCTTCTCGTCGCGCACCGCCACCGCGCTGACCTCCAGCAGAGCATCGGGCCGGAGCAGCCGCTCCACGCAGATTCCGGTGGAGCCAACCGGGGTGCCGCCCAGGAACTCGCGGCGGATTGCGCCGGTCTCCCGGTATTGGGGCAGGGCCGCCGGGTCAATGTAGTCCACTGTCTGCACCACGTTGTCGAAGGACATCCCGGCGGCTTCCAGCACCACGCCCAGCTTTTCGTAGATGACCCTGGTCTGGGCCAGCAAGTCGCCCTTGCAGACCACGGCCCCAACGGACGGATCGTATTCGCTGGCCGTCTGCCCCGCCAGGTACAGAATCCCGCCGCTCTCCGCTCCCAGGCAGAAGGTGTAGCGGTTCAGATCCAGCCACGGGAACTTCTGAGGATCTACCTCGACAACATTTCTGGGCATAATAACTCCGTTTCACTCTCCCTCTCCTTTGAGGGAGAGGGCCAGGGTGAGGGTGAGACCCTGCTTTCACCCAATCGCGCCCGTTGCCACCAGCCGCTCGTATTCTTCGTCGGACACTTGAAGCAGTTCTCTCAGCACCCACTGATTATGCTGGCCGAAGGTGGGCGCGGGCCGCAGATCGTCCACCCTGTGCCCGTCGGCAGCCCACGGCAGGGAGAGGACGGGCCGCCTGCCCGCTACCGGGTGCTCCACGTGAGCCACGAAACCCCGCTCGGTCAGGTGCGGGTCGGCAAGCACCTCGGCGCTGTCTGATACCGGCGCCGCCGGAACGCCCGCGGCCTGGAGGATTGCAACCACCTCTGCAACTTTCTGTCCGGCAGTCCACTGCTGAACGAGCGTTTCCAGCGCATCCTGATTCTCAAGACGTGCGGCGAGAGTGACGAACCGGGCGTCGTCGGCCCAGCCGGGGTTGGCGGTAGCCTGCGCCAGCGCCCGGAATTGCGCGTCCGTCTCCACAGACACCGCCACCCATTTCTCTTCGCCCAAGCACCGGAACACACCGTGGGGCGCTTTCCGCTCGTCGCGGTTGCCGGTTTTTGGTTGTTCCTTGCCGGTGAGGGAGTATTCCGTCACCGCTTCGGGAATCATGCCTGTCAGCGCCTCGGTCATGGACACCTCGACGAACTGGCCTTCGCCGGTGCGCGAGCGGTGGTACAGCGCCTCCAGCACAGCCAGGACGCCGTAGCAGCCAGCGAAGGCGTCGGGAATCAGACCGCCCATGATTCTCGGGTGGGTTCCCGGGTAGCCGGTGACCGCCGCCAAACCGCTGAACAGGTTGATGACGCTGTGGAATCCGGTCAGATTCTTGAACGGCCCGCTGCGACCGAAGGCACCCAGCGACATGTAGATGATGTCGGGCCGCAGCTTTTTCACCTCATCGTACCCCAGCCCCAGATTTTCCATTACTCCAGTCGCGTAGTTTTCGACCAGTACGTCACTGACTCGAATGATGCCCTTGGCCAATTCCCGCGCGTCGGGGAGGCGCAGGTCGAGGCTGCAACTCAGCTTGTTGCCGTTGACCAGGTTAAAACCGCCGCTCTGATTTATGCCGAACTCCCCATCGGCGAAGGGCGGCCAGACGCGGGTAGTGAAACGGGACTCGGTCTCGACCAGAATGACCTCCGCGCCCAGCCAGCCCAGCATCTGGGCCGTCACCGGGGCTGCGATGACCTGTCCGAAATCGGCAACGCGGATACCCTGCAACGGCAATTGGGCCTGCCCTGAGCTTGTCGAAGGGTTCACCGCTCGGCCTCCGTCCAGCCGAGCCAGTCGCGCAGGACCTCGGCAGTATGCTGTCCCATGCGGGGCGCAGGCCGGAACGACTGCCAGGGCGTGGCACCCATGCGGATGGGGTGTCCGGGGAGCTTGAAACTCTGGCCGCCGGGGCTGGTGAGTTCCTGGAGGAAGCCCCGCTCGACAACATGGGGCGACTCCATCATCTGCCCCACTGAGTATGCCGGAAAACAGGGAACGCCGCGTTCCTGCGCCAGGCGGGCGATTTCCTCGCCGGTGTGCGACATGGTCCATTCCAGCAGCAGGGGTTCCAGCGCGTCCCAGTTGCGGGCCCGCTCCCGGGCGGTGGCGAACACCTCCAGTTCAGCCCAGTCCGGGTTGCCCGCTGCCTCCATCAGGCTGCGCCAGTGACCTTCCAGCACGGCCATGATTACCACGTAGCCGTCCTTGCAGGGCATATAGACGTTGGGCATCAGCGCGAAGCCCAGCAACTCGCGTTTCTTCGGCTCATGGTAGGCGGCGTGGGCCAGTTCGTAGGGCATAACCGCCGCCACTCCCTCTTGCAACGAGAGGTCAATTTCACAGCCCTGCCCGCTGAACTGCCTGACCAGCAGCGCGGCAACGCAGCCCGCCGCGCCCAGCACCCCGGCCATCAGTTCGGCCAGCGGGGTATTGGCCGTGAGCGGAGGTTCCTTCACCGGGTCCTCCACGCCGTCAGGAACGCCGGGGGTGGCGAAGGACAACCCGCCGGACGCCACCGCCGTCAGGTCGTCGCCCACGTACCCGCTGTTCGGCCCCGACAGGCCGAAGGGCGTGATGGCGCAGACTATCAACCCGGGATTGAGATGCTTCAAAAGGTCACGGCGCAGACCCTGCCGCTCTATCTCGGCGCTCTGCCCGCCGAGTACCAGAATATCGGCCTTAGCCAGTAGGTCGCCGAACGCCGCATTCTGGCGCGAGTCCCGCCGGTCGAGACCGACGCCACGCTTGTTGGCGTTCAGGTACAGGAACATCCCACTCCAGTCCGGGTCGGGGTGGCCGTCGGGAAAGGGACCGTGGCTGCGGTAACGGTCTCCTTCGGGTGGCTCCACCTTAACCACATCAGCCCCGGCGTCGCCGAGCAAGCGGGCGCAGAAGGATGCGGACGCCATCTCGGTGTACTCCACCACTCGCACATCCGCCAGGGCCGATGCGGGTGTCGCTTTGGCGTTGACCTCGGAGTTCATCGGCGCTGCCCGGACTCGGCCCGAAGCGGAAGCTGAACCACCGCATTGGCCCGGTCCACTACCCGCTCGCCCCGCTGATTCTCAATCCATAGGTCGCACTCGGCGAATCCCGGCCCCTCACTTGGGCCTGCCGAGTGGGCCTGCCCTGAGCTTGTCGAAGGGTCGTCGCCCTCCCGGTACAGCGAGGTGACTACGCCCCAGCAGGTCAGGGAGTCGCCGGGGTAGACCATCACCCGGTTGCGGAAGCCCAGCTTGCGGAGGAATGCGCCGGGGCCTACCCAGTCCTGGACGTGCTGGGCCAGGAAAGCCCCCAGCATCTGACCGTCCACGAAGGGGCCGGGGAAGCCAAGCTCCCTGACGTGGTCGGCGTCGTAATGTACTCGGATGAAGTCCCAGGTGGCTGCGCCGTAGGCCATCATGCGGGGAAGGTCAATCTGCTTGTGCAGCGGGGGCAGTTCTTCGCCCACCGAGACGTCCTCGAAGAACCGGCTGCCGCTCCCGTTGGCGCTCATTCCGGCGCTTCCTCCCGGTAGAACAGGGTCTCGGTGTTGCGAGCCAGCAGTTCCCCGCGCTGGTTGTGGAATGTGGCTTCGATGACCTGAAAGATGAGCGTACCGGAGCGTCCGGTGCGCTCGTACACATCCTTGACCAGCCAGCGGGCCGTGAGCACATCGTCCGGGTGGATGGGCTGGAAGAACTCGTACTCGTTGCCCGCACGAAGTCCGGCCAATTCCCGGAAGGAGCCTCGGCCCAGCAGGTCGCCGCGCTCGTCCATGTCACTGTCTACATACTGCCAGGTATCGCAGACCAGCGTCGGCGGAGCCATCACGTCCCGCAGGCCGTGAGCGGCAGCCTGCTCCCTATCGGAGTAGAGCGGATTGAAGTCGCCAACGGCAAGGGCGTACTGCCGGAAAGCCGCCCGCCCAGTCTCGTCGGGCGCTTGAAACACCAGTTCCCGTCCGACCGTCGCTTTCAACTGTTCTAACAGAGAGTCCGCCAAATCCGCCCTTCCCGGCCATCCGTCATTCCTGCGAAGGCAGGAATCCAGCGCGCTATGAAAAAATCCTGTGCATCCTGTCCATCAATGTAAGTAAACTAACGTCCCTTGAACTGTGGTTCCCGCCCTTCCAGGAAGGCGGCAAGCGCTTCCCTGTGGTCCTCGCTGGCAAGGGACAGCACCTCGGCGTGGGCGGCTTCGGGCAGATGCTCCTCCAGCGATTGGCCGAGGCCCCGGTAGACCATTCCCTTGACCAGCCGGTTGGCCACCGGGGATTTCCCGGCGATTTTGACGGCCAAGGCCATCGTTTCCTCCAGCAAGTCTTCCGACGGGACCAGGCGGTTTAGCACGCCAAGCCGCAGCGCGTCTTCCGCCGACAGCCAGTCGCCGGTGTACAGCAACTCCAGAGCCTGGTTGACCCCCATAGCCCGCGGGTAAAGCCAGGTTGCGCCGGTGTTGGACACCAGACTCATCTGCAAAAAGGCGTTCATAAACCGGGAGCGCTCACAACCGATGCGGATGTCGCAGGCCAGCACGAAGTCGAAGCCGTCGCCGATGGCCAGGCCGTTGACCATCGCAATGGTTGGTATCTCCATCCGGTGGAGCTTGAGAGTGATGCCCTGCGGCCCGCTGCGGATGAACTGGTAAATCTCGTTGGGTTCCATGTACCCCAGCAGCCTGTCGCCTTCCTGCCGCTCCTCCTTGATGTCGGCGGAGGCGCAGAAGGCCCGCCCCGCGCCGGTCAGCACCAGCGCCCGCATTTCCCGGTCGCCGGCCACGTCTTCCAGCGCCGAGTTCAGCTCCGCGAACATCTGGCGGTTCAGCGCGTTCAGGCTATCCGGGCGGTTGAGGGTCAGCCGCGCCACATGGTCTTTCTTTTCGAGAATGATGGTCTGGTAACTCAACTCTGTCTTTCCGGCTCCTCATCCTTTTTGGCGAACATTTGGAGGAGAATACGTGCAGATGCTGGGGAGATTCTGGTGGGCCTGCGGCGCAGTGTCAAGGTTACGTGGTTCCAGTTTTCACACCCTGTCTTGCCTCTTACAATCGTGAGGCGAACATTGACTGCCGCCTATGGCATCCTCGGCTACCCTTCTTTTGAGTGAGTATGAATTGGAATCAGTCACATCAATACCTTTATATTTCAATTCACCTTTATATCTCAATTCACCGCTTGTGAATCTGCCCTCGCAGACTTTGCAATTGTCCTGCATACTACAAGAGTTATGACGTAAGATGCCAAATAATAGGGCACACTTCCTTTCAGAATAGGACTTACGCAGTTGAGTACAGGGAGTACAGAGGTTGAGCCAGATACTGCC
>VXOI01000013.1 GCA_009840175.1 Chloroflexota bacterium
TGCCCTGCTTTATGGTGCCGCAAGGGAATCTGCGGGCGCATAGGCGCGGGTGCGTCACCCCGAAGACCAAGCCAACGAACCCACGTCCGGGTTGATGAGGGGAGTGGGCGGGTTGCTGCTTTCGGGGGGTCCGGACGTTCACCCCTCGCGTTATGGCCAAGAGCCGGACCCCAACGCCGGATTGAAATTAAACACGGAACTGGACGAACTGGAATTTCGCCTTCTGGATTACGCCCTGTCGGCGGATATGCCGGTACTGGCCATCTGCCGTGGGATGCAGTTGCTGAACGTGGCCTTTGGCGGCAGGCTGATTCAAGACCTGCCAGGGCATCGAAATGACGACCCTGACGGGGAGCGGGTGTCACACCAGATTTACGTGGCACCCGGCGCGAAGTCGGCGGCGATAATCGGCTCGGCGGGGTTCTTCAGGGTTAACAGCTATCACCATCAGGGCCTCAATGAGGCTCATCGCGCGCCCCGCCTGATGTCCACCGCTTACAACGTGGACGATGGGTTGGTGGAAGGGCTGGAAAGCCCGGAACACAGTTGGGTAATAGGGCTGCAATGCCACCCGGAAAGGCAGGATGAAGTGCCGAGACTGTTCGTCAATCTCTTCGCCGGGCTGCATGACCGGGCGGAACGGTTCGAAGCGGCTCTTACGGCAGGATAAACCGGCCCTGCAACCTCTTAACCGTCATTCCCGGCATCCGCAGGAATCAATGCCTCCTTGCTATGGAAAAGACTGCAACTCTGGAGTCCGTGGATTCCCGCTTTCGCGGGAATGACGGGAAGTAGGGCAGATTTAGAGAAAACCGCGATTTGAGGAGCGTAGACCCATGGTAACTACTGCCCCGGTCCAGCCCACCGAACCACCCGGAGAGCAACCTATCCGCATCGAAGACGAGATGCGCACTTCGTATCTCACCTACGCCATGAGCGTTATCGTGGCGCGGGCGCTCCCGGATGTAAGAGACGGGTTGAAACCGGTGCAGCGAAGAATCCTCTATGCGATGCACGATATGGGCATTCGCCCCGGCTCCCAGTTCCGCAAGAGCGCGCGTATCGCCGGTGAAGTTCTTGGCAAGTTCCATCCCCACGGAGAGGGTTCGGTTTACGACGCCTTGGTGAGGCTGGCGCAGGACTTCTCCATGCGCTACCCGCTGATAACCGGACAGGGCAATTTCGGCAGCATTGACGGCGATCCTCCTGCGGCCATGCGCTATACCGAAGCCCGGCTTGCGCCGGTGTCCGACGAGTTGCTGGCGGACATTGACCAGAACACGGTGGACTTTGCACCAAATTTCGATGACTCGCTCACCGAACCGACAGTGCTGCCGGCCCGCTTGCCCAATATGCTGGTCAACGGGGCGTCGGGCATCGCGGTGGGCATGGCCACGAACATTCCGCCGCACAACCTGGGCGAAGTCTGCGACGCTCTCGTTTACCTGATTGACCACCCGGACGCCGCCACCGAAAGGCTGATGCGGCATGTCACCGGGCCGGACTTTCCAACCGGCGCGAAGGTGCGGGGCCGCAAGGGAATAGTGGACACATACACGACGGGACGCGGCCGCATCATCATGGAGGCGGAAACGGAGTTCGAGGAGACACGGAACAACCGCGAGAACATCATCGTTACCTCCCTTCCTTACCAGGTCAACAAGGCCACCCTCATCGAGCGAATGGCGGCGCTGGCCCGCGAGCGGAAGATAGAGGGCATATCAGACATCCGCGACGAGTCTGACCGGCGCGGAATGCGCATCGTCATCGAACTGCGCCGGGACGCCCAGCCGAGGGTGGTGCTGAATAACCTGCTGCGCCAGACGGCGTTGCGGTCGTCGTTCAACTCGATAATGCTGGCGCTGGTGGACGGACAGCCGCAGGTGCTGCCGCTGCGCCGCTGCCTGGAGCTGTTCATCCGCCACCGGGAAGAAGTGATCCGGCGGCGTTCGGAATACCAGCTACAGCGGGCCCGCGACCGGGACCACATCGTGCAGGGGCTGCTGCTGGCGCTCGACCGCATTGACGAGGTCATAGAGATCATTCGCGGCTCGGCAGACGTGGAGGAATCGCGCAACAACCTGATGCAGCGGCTGGACCTGTCGGAGGTGCAAGCGCAGGCGATTCTCGATATGCAGTTGCGACGTCTGGCGGCGCTGGAGCGGGAGCGGCTGCAAAACGAGCACGAGGAGCTGCTACAGAAGATCGCCGAGCTGGAAGCGCTGCTGAACGACCCGGAGAAGATTCTGGCCGAGATCAAGTCGGAAACCCGCCAACTGAAGAAGTCGTTCAATAACCCGCGCCGCACCACCATCTTCGAAGAGGAAGTAGGGGAAGAGACGCCGGAGTCCCTTATCCCTCAGGAAGACGTGATAGTCACGCTGAGTCAGCGGGGTTATGTCAAGCGCGTGCCGCCCAGCACCTTCAGACAGCAGAACCGGGGCGGCAAGGGCGTGCGGGGAATGACCACCCGCGAGGGCGACGCAATCCTCGACCTGCTGGTGGTGGACACCCATAGCAGACTGTTTTTCTTCACCAACCGGGGCCGGGTCTATCCGCTGAAGGCTTACCAGATTCCCGGAGACGCCTCCCGGACTTCACGCGGGACATTGCTGTCAAATCTGCTCCCGTTGCAGCGAAACGAGCAGGTGCAGGCCACGTTGCACATCGAGAACCCGGAGGACGAATACGCCCTGCTGCTGGCTACCAAGAAAGGGCAGATCAAATCGCTCAAGACTGGCGAACTGTCCAATATCCGCCCATCTGGGCTAATCGTCATGAACCTGACTCAGGATGACGAATTGGTTTCCGTTGCCCAAGTCGGGGAGGCCAAAGACGCGATGATGGTGACCCAGAATGGGCAGGCCATCAGGTTCGCAATTGACGATCTGACCCCCAGAACGCGCGTTTCAGGCGGCGTCAGGGGAATCAGGCTCATCGGCGAGGACCAAGTCATCGCTATGGGAGTAGCGCTGCCCAACAGTTATCTGTTGGTGGTCAGCGAGGGAGGATACGGCAAAATGACGTCCACATCCAGCTACCGCCCCACCGGACGGGCAGGTCAGGGCGTGCGCACTTTCCAGGTTACGGAAAAGGCTGGGCCACTGTCGGCTGCCCGAATCCTCACTGACCCGGAGGAACAGGAAATGCTGATTATTTCCTCCAAGGCCCAGGTGGTGCGCATCAGCGTGGAGGACGTCAGAGAGACCGGGCGCGTAGCTCAGGGGGTCATACTGTGGAAGGAGCGGGAGGCCGACGACTATGTGGCGTCCATTGCGGTCTTCCAGGAGACGGAGCGGAGCTTCAGGAACGGACTGTCTGCCAACGGCCATCGCCGCAACGGGCGCAATGGCGCCAGCAGCTCCAACGGGCACACGCCGGAGATGAACGGCGGCAATGATGGCGATGCTGACATGGATGAACTGGAATAGACGCGGGGGCTCTATTCCGGCTAGGACAACGGCAATGGGGCGGGCTTGGGTTCGCCCCATTGCCGTTGTGGACTCCAATCACCGGCGCCGGATACGGGCATAATTGGCGTGGGACGGGTTGAATCCATATTGGTGTCGCATTGCGTAATTCATCTTGCAATTCATTATCGCCATGTGTAAAATGCCTCTCCGCAGATGATATTCTTATCATCTTAGTATTCTTAACAGCAATTCAGGAGAGACGGCAAATTGGGAATGAAACTCGTATTCATCCACGGGGCCGGGTGCTCCAGCCTTTCCTTCTATTACCAACTGCGGCACTTCCGCAGCGCCAAGGCAATTGACCTGCCCGGCCACCCCGACGGCAAACCTTGCGACAGCGTGGACGGCTACTTGGAATGGGTGCGCGGGTTTATCCGGGCGCGACGCTACAAGAACGTCATCCTCTGCGGCCACTCCATGGGCGGGGCCATCGCAATGCGCTACGCCCTGAAGTACCCTGAGGAGCTGCGCGGGCTGATTCTGATGGGCACCGGGGCCCGCCTGCGGGTACATCCCCAGTATCTGGAGCGGTGCCGCGAACCCGGCGAAGGAAACACTCCCTGGCTGGAAGGCCACTTGGACTACTACAGCGGCGTGAGCGATGAAGTCTATCCAGTTTTGAAGCAGCGGGCCGCAGAGGTCGGGCCAGCAGTTGAACTCAACGACCTGGTGGCCTGCGACAGCTTCGACATGATGGAGTGCGTTAGCGAGATAAATCTGCCGACGCGGGTCATCTGTGGCAGCGAGGACGTAATGACCCCTGTTAAGTATTCCGACTTTTTGACCAACAACATTCAGGGAGCAGTCCAATCCATCATCCCCGGCGGCGGCCATTTTGCGCACATGGAAAAGTTCCAGCAGGTCAACGAGGAGATCGAGGACTTCCTGGCAACATTCAAGGTCTCGGAGCGAAGGGCGGCCTAGCCTGGGCCAACACTCGAAAACAGCAGAACGCCGACCTGTTGAGGGTCGGCGTTCTCTTTTTCGCTGAGGGCATGGATGTTGGGGCGGCTAGGCGCGATAGGGGTGATACCAGCGGCTGCGGTAGAACATGAGCGGATTGTCACACTCGTTTCGGCGGATCTCCTTAACCTCGCCCATATAGACGGTGTGGTCGCCGTAAACGTGGGAGCCAACAACATCGCAGTCAAGGAAGATTGACGAGCCGTCGAGAACGGGGACACCGTTTTCGGATTCCGAGAAACTGTAATCCACCCCGCCCGTGCGGTCCTGGGGTTTCTTGGCAAAATACGCCCCGACTTCTTCCTGCTGTTCCGTGAGGAAGTTGACGCCAAAGCGCTGCCGCTGCTCCAGATACCCGTAGGTGTGAGTGCCGTGCGCAACGCAAACCAGGACAATAGGCGGCTCCAGGCAAACCGATGTGAAAGAGTTGGCGGTCATGGTGTGGGGGTTGCCTTCATCGTCCAGCGTAGTGATGACGGTGACGCCGGTGGCGAACTCAGAAAGAGCTGCCCTGAATTCGTTCTTGTCGAATGAGGTCATACACACCCCAAGTCACGACCCTCGCGAAGCTCGCCCATTTGGGGCATCCCGCGAACAGAAGGCAGTGGGCCGGATAGCCGGGTCGCTGAATTTGCGTAATTATAATACGCAATTAGTATCTGTGCCACTGCTGAGACCATCCAAACCCGGTGCGACCTCCCAGCGGCTAAGGGAAGGGATGAAAACAGGAAGCGATGTCCTCCGGAGGCGTCCTCGCTGCGGCATCCGCGTCCAGCTTCACCGCCACGCCCGGCGGAATCCTGCCGCTGAACAGATCGGGATGCGTCAGTTCGGCAAGAATCTCCAGGCCCTCAACGACACGCGGGCCCGGGCAGCTAAAGTAGGAGTGGTCTATAAGATACACCTCTCCTGTAGCTACTGCCGGGATGTCCTGCCAACCTTTTTGCGAGGCCAGCCACGGCACTTCACGCAAGTGGCGGTCTACATCGGAAGAACAAAGGTCAACGAAGAGCTTGTCTGGGTTGGCCTCGAGCACTTCCTGCCAATCGAGACGGCGGGCGTCGCAACCCGGCTCCAGGTTGGCGATGCTACCGCCAGCCCTTTGTAGCAGGTCAGGTATCCAGTGTCCGCCGACCACCAGCGGATTGATTCCCTCCAGTGAAAATACGGCCGGACGGAAAGGAGCGCACTTGACCTTCTCCGCGACGGTTCTGGCCCTTTCGTAGAGCGAAGCTACCAATTCGGCTGCCCGGCCAGGAACGCAGCAGACCTCCCCCACTTCGGTGATCGAGTCGAGTATGTCTGCGAAAGTCCTGGGTTGCAGCACTACCACCCTGGGTTGGACCGACATCCCACGCACCGCCAGGTTGACTTCTCCGGCGTCGATTTCGCAGATGTGGCACAGGTCTTGGGTAAACACTATATCCGGCAGCTCCCGGGCCAGCCATTCATAGTCCAGCTCGTAGGGACTTTCGCCCTTGGTCAGAATATCCCGCAGGGCGGCTTCCACTTCTTCGCTGGACATCACCGACGGATCAACCCTGCTCCGGCTCACCACTGTCTTGGTTTGCAGAATCTCCGGCGGATAATCGCACAGGTCGCTGACGCCTATGATGCTGTCCGCCAGCCCCAGTGCGTACAGGATTTCAGCCCCGCTGGGCAACAGGCAGCATATCTTCAACTTATCATCTCGCCGGCATGAATTCGGGCGTCCCACCCGTTATGGCTGTTGTATTATATGGGGCAACCATGAGTCTTGGCTCATGCAACCAACATACCGCCGCACCCAGAAGTACGATACACCACCTGGCCTACAGCCAGCCACTACTCTCTCCAGGTGTCTGTCCGTTTATGTCCTCTAACACCCGACGGCCCATGTCCTAAATGGCGCGAACTCCGGCAGAAGCTAGCTGGGGCGTCTTTTCGCTAATCCGGCTTAATGCGTTCAGCTTCGGAGTCACCGGGTTCATCACGGCGATGGACACGGCGGTCCTTCCTGTCATCGTCCTTTCGCTGGCCCCGGAGAGTCTAAAGAACTCGTACCTGGCTATGCTGGGTATGGGAGGGCTGCTGGTGGCGGCGGTGATCCAGCCGCTGATCGGACGGCTGAGCGATCGGACCCGGTCTCCCCTGGGACGCCGGGTTCCATTCATCATATTCGGCACTGTGGTTGTCTGCGGCAGCCTGATATTCCTGGTGCTGTCTCCCAACGTGGCGGCGCTATTCGCTGCTTGGATGTTCATCCAGGCCAACCTGAACATCGCATACGGGCCAGGGATGGCGCTCATCCGCGACCTGGTGCCACGGTCCCGCGTCGGGGTGGCGTCGTCAGTAAAGATACTGATGGACGCGGTAGGCGGGTTGGCGCTGGTAACCGCCTGCGCCGCTCTCATTGGTCAAGCCGCTGGCGCCGGGCTTGGGCCAGTGCCTGTGTTGTATGTCAACTGGGAATGGGCGGTATATGCGCTTCTGGGCACGGCGCTGGCCATATCGGTGGCCGTTACCTGCGCGACGGTATTGGCCAAGGATCCCAGGCGGCGGGCCAGGCCGGTGCGGCGGAGCGACGGCACTTCGCAGCGGGTGCTGAACCGGCAGTTCGGGATGTTCCTGGCATCGCGTCTCCTGCTGATGACGGCGATTTACTCCTTCCCCACCTATGGGCTGTTCTTTCTGCGCGACGTAGTGGAGGCCAGTAACCCGGCGCAGACTCTCAGCCAGATGATCCCCGCCATAGGAGGCTCGCTGGCGGTAGCAGTCTTCGCCGCCGGATGGATTTCCGACCGTATCGGGCACAAGCCAGTGGTGATTGCGGGGGCGGTAGCGGGCGCTGTGAGCACGTCGTGGCTGTTGACGGTGGACACGACCTCCGGGGTGCTGATTACTGCCAGCGTTATAGGCGCTTCGGCCGGAACGCTGCTCAGCGCGAACTGGGCCCTGGCCAACGTCATGGGAGACGAACAGCAGGCGGGTACCCACATTGGCATAGTAAATCTTTCCACCATAGGAGGAGCTGCTATCCCCCGGCTGTTCGGGCCTGGAATAGACCTGCTGAATCACAGTGCCGAGGATTTAGGGTACAAGACCCTGATAGCGTGCTGCGCCGCACTGTTCGTTGCTGGAGCGGTGACGTTGCTTCCGGTAAATCCCGGGCGACAGGAGGCATCTGCCTCGGCAGAACCTTCAGAGCAGACGGCAACGCCGACGCCAGACGGGTGAAGCAGGAATGTTCAGCCGCTCATCCTTCAGGACATTCGCGAATGGTCAAGACCTCAGCATGAGCGGCTGGAAAGCGGATACTATGCGGATGCCTTCTGAAGGAACTCGGAAGCGCCCCTGACGACCCAGGCATTCCAGGAAGTCATCAGGAACTTGACTCCCATCTCCTTGAACTTGGCGATGTTGGCGTCGTTGGCGAGGGTGCCGGGGGTTCGGCCCGCGTTGACAATCTTGCCGATGGCCTCCTCGATAGCGGCCTGCACTTCCGGGTGCTCGGCGTTGCCGATGTGCCCCATAGTCTGGGCCAGGTCAGACGGCGCGACGAAGAAGACGTCTATATTGTCAACCTTGAGAATTTCCTCAATGTTTTCCAGGGCTTCAACTTCCTCCAGCAGCACCACCACCATAGTTTGATCGTTGGCGGTGTGGAAGTAGTCGGCCACGCCGAAGGACTGCCGCCCGCCGAACATCCCCCGGTAGCCTAGCGGCGCATACTTGGCAGACTGGGCGGCCTGCTCGGCGGCCTCGCGGCTGTTGACGTGCGGCACGACTATGCCCATGCTGCCCCGGTCGAGGGTGCGGGTTATCAGGCCGGGGTCGTTGGCGTTGACCCTGGTTATCGAGGTCATCCCCCACAGGTCACAGGCCCGGGTCATATCCCCCAGGGCGTCCCAGTCCACGGGGCCGTGTTCGCACTCGATCCAGGCGGCATCAAAGCCCAGAGGCCCCAGAAAGTCTATGATGTCGCTGTCCTGCAAGCCGGATATGGTGGTGACCACCTCGCCGCGTTGCAGCTTCTCCTTGGCGCGATTCACTCTAATTGGCGGCATTATTCGCCCCCCATCCTCAGATTCAGGGTATGCCCCGACTCAACGGTTGAGCCGGAAATTCCTCCGTCATTTTGCCATCCCGTTGTTACGATGACAAATAGAGGGTAGCGACCGGAGAAGGTACTAATGCAAGGAGTTCACCCCCACCCTAGCCCACCCCCAGGGGGGAAGGGCAATACAAACCGGTGTACAAAAACAGAAAAT
>VXOI01000150.1:0-2469 GCA_009840175.1 Chloroflexota bacterium
CGCGCGCTCCTTCTGATATTTCCCTCCCCCTGAGGGGGAGGGTTAGGGTGGGGGTGGGGGCTGCTGCCTGCGGAACAGCCGCCAAACTGGGGTGGAGAAACCAGGCAACAGGTCGCCCAGGTCAAGAACATCATCCTCGCCAAGAGTGACCGGCTCAGTGTTGGGCCTGTAAATCCTGACCGTGACGGTGGCAGGGTCGAGCACCAGCGCCACTTGCGAGCCGTAGCAGAGCCACATCTGGGCCTTAGCCGCCATCTCCGGGTCGGAGTTGCTGGGGGATTTGACCTCCACGGCAAGGTCAGGGGCCAGTTCCGGGTAGCCCTGCGTACCCTGCGGGATGCGGCCCGGCGCAATCCAGGCCACATCGGGGGCGCGAACAGTGTCCGGCCCTCTCTCCAGTCTGTAGCCTGGTTCTCCCGTTCTGACAACGCCGTAGTCTTTGTCCTCGGCATAAGTAAATATCAAATTGGAAGCACGAGTCACTGAATCCCCGTGCGGATCTCCCGTAGGCATCTTCTCTATCAACACTCCCCGGATGAGTTCATACCGCTTCCCTTCTCCCCGGGGGAGTCGCAGCAATTCGTCGGCTGTCAGCAGCTTTTGTTTCGTAGTCGTCATTTGATACTGTCCTGTATCAGCGTTGTTGCCGGAAGAGCCGCCAAACCGGACAGACAAATCCCGGCAGCAGGTCACCGAGGTCTAAAACGTCGTCCTCTCCGTAGGTAACCGGCTCGGTGTTTGGCCGGTACACCGTGACGGTAACTGGCGCAGGATCCAGCACCAGCACAATCCGGGTCCCATAACCTATCCACATCTGGGCCTTGGCAAACATTTCAGGCCGCGAATCGTTCGGCGATTTCACTTCTACGGCCAAGTCGGGAGCGCCATCCCGGTATCCCGGTATGGGCTCCGGCGCGCTCTCCGGCGCGATCCAGGACACATCCGGGGCGCGAACCGTGTCCGGGCTGGATTCCAACTTGTAACCGATTTCCGCGCGAACCGCCCCGTAATCGTTGGCCCTGACGTAGTTAGCAAACTCTGCGGCAGTCCAGGCGGCTGCGTCGCCATGCCGGTCTCCGGGTGGCATTTTCCTTATCAACACTCCCCTGATAAGCTCATACCGGTAGCCATCCTCCGGCATCATCAGCAATTCATCGGCGGTTATCAGCTTGGTTTGGGTGGTCATAACTCGATTTCTCCCGTCCCCGATTCAGGCCGATTTACACCGTCCCCGTCTCCATAATCGCCTTCACGATGGGCGCGTACCCGGTGCAGCGGCAGATATTGCCGCCGATGCCTGTTCGAACCTCGGCCTCCGTCGGGTTGGGGTTGTCCCGCAGAAAGGCGTAGGCCGTCATCAGAAAGCCGGGGGTGCAGAAGCCGCACTGCAATGCGTGATTCTCTTGGAACTGCGCCTGTAGTGGGTGCAGTTCGTCGCCGTTGGCCAGCCCCTCGACGGTCATCAGCGTTGCCCCGTCGGCCTGCACCGCAAGCAGCAGGCACGAGCGCACCGCCTCCCCGTCCACCAGTATGGTGCAGGCGCCGCAGACGCCATGCTCGCAGCCCAGGTGAGTGCCGGTCAGGTCCAACTCGTTGCGCAGGAAGTCCGCCAGCGTGAGCCTCGGCTCCACCCGCCCGGTATACTCCCGTCCATTTACCGTCATCCTGATGTCAATAAGTTGCTGCGTCATGTTGCACCTACTCCCGGAAATATGCTTGACCTTGGAATGCGGCTGGTCGTTCCCCTTCCGCGTCGTTCCCACTCTCCCGTCATTCCCGCGAAAGCGGGAATCCATAGGCCGCAGTGGGGACACCCCCACCCTGACCCTCCCCCGGAGGGAGAGGGGAATTAACCGTGTCTTATCTTGAACAGGCATCTTCCAGCGCCCGCCGCGCCATCACCCCGCCGACTTCCTTGCGGTACTCGGCGGAAGCATGGATGTCCGACCCGGGATCCACCGCCGCCGATACCAGCGCGGCGGCCTCGGCCCGGGCGTCGGCGTCCACGACCCGGCCCACCAGCGACGCCTCGGCGTCGGAGGCCCGTATCGGCCCGTCGCCCACGCCGAACATGGCGATGCGGGCTTCCTGGCACACGTTCCCGCTGTCCAGCCGAAGCAACGTGATAGCGCCCACCAGCGCGAAGTCCCCGTCGCGTCTACACACCTCGCGGAAACCCCAGCGCCACTCGCCGTCGCCATCCAGTGCAGGCAAACGCACCTGCGTCAGCAGCTCCTCTGGCTCCAGCGAAGTTGTCAGCGGCCCTATGACAAGGTCGCTGGCGGCAATCGTCCGCTCGCCTCCGCTACTGGCCGCCGTAATCTCGGCGTCCAGAGCCACGCACAGGGCGGGAATCTCCGCCGCCGGGTCCGAGTGGGCGAGGCTGCCGCCGATGGTACCCCGGTTGCGTATCTGGAAGTGCGCGATCTGCGGAATGGCCGCGGCGATAACCGGGAACTGTTCCCCCAC
>VXOI01000150.1:2479-8648 GCA_009840175.1 Chloroflexota bacterium
ACCTCCGCCGATCGCTCGATCTGCCGCTGCCGGGTCATCGCGCCGATGGTTATGCCGCCGTCATCGCTGGCGATGCCCGACAGGCCCTCTACCCGGTTGATGTCCACCACCACCGCCGGGCGCGCCAGACGCAGGTTCATCATCGGCATCAGGCTCTGGCCCCCGGCCAGCACCTTGGCGTCATACCCGTGCTGCCCCAGCAGTTCCAGAACCTCGTCGCGGGTGGTGGGAGCGTAATATTCGAACTTGGCTGGCTTCATCTGTGGCCCTCATACCCGAGTGGTTTGTTTAGACTGATTCCGTGGAACGCGAAGACTCCGTTGGTGGTGAGCCTGTCGAACCACTAACGGAGTCTCCTCAGCATTCTTTCGACCAACCCGGGCCCTACGGCATGTTTGCCAGTTGATTCCGGGGTTGCCGATTGCGCTATTCTAATGGATAAAGGCCCACAATTAAATCTGGTACTCCGGCCTGCGCAGCAACTGCCGGGCAATCACCAGCCGCATCACTTCGTTGGTGCCTTCCCCGATGATCATCAGCGGCGCGTCGCGGTAGTAGCGTTCTACCGGCGACTCCTTGATGAACCCGTAGCCGCCGTGGACGCGCATGGCCTCCATTGTGACCTCGCCGCAGACCTCGCTGGCGAACAGCTTGGCCATGCCTGATTCCAGGTCTATGCGACCGCCCTCGTCCTTCTTGGCGGCGGCGTCGTATACCAGCAGCCGCGCCGCCTGAATCTTTGTAGCCATATCCGCCAGCTTGAGCTGGATTGCTTGGTGCTCGGCGATGGGCTTGCCGAAGGACTCGCGCTGCTGCGCGTATCGGATGGCCGCGTTGAAGGCTGCCTGCGCCACGCCCACGGCCCGCGCCGCCACGTTGATGCGCCCCGTCTCCAGCCCGCTCATCACGTGGCCGAACCCCACGCCCTCCTGCTCTCCGATGAGGTTGTCGGCGGGTATGGCGTAGTTGTTGAAGTTCAGCTCCACCGTGTCCAGTCCCCGGTAGCCCAGCTTGTCCAGGTCGCGGCCCACCTCGAACCCGGAACCCGGCTCGCCCCGCTCCATCACGAAGGCGCTCAATCCCCGGTGGCGCGGCTCCATCTCTCGGTCGGTGCGGGCCAGCAGGCAGAACATATCGCCGTAGCGCCCGTTGGTGATGAACATCTTGGAGCCGTTTATGATGTATTCCTCGCCGTCCTTGACGGCGGTGGTCTGAAGGTTGGCGACGTCGGTGCCGCCGCCCGGCTCCGTCAGCGCCAGCCCGCCGCGCTTCTTGCCGGACGCCAGGTCGGGCAGGAACCGCTGCTTCTGTTCTTCGGTGCCGTAGTGGGTCAGAGTATAGGTCAGGATGTGATGCGTCCCGATGGCCCCGCTCAGGCTCATCAGGCCCATGCTCAGTTCCTCGAATATGGTGGCGAAGGTGGTGTAGTCCAGCCCCAGCCCGCCGTACTCCTCCGGCACGGTGATGCCGAACAGCCCCAGCTCCTTCATCTGGTCTATCAGGTCATGCGGCACCCGGTCCTCGCGGTCCAGCTCGGCGGCCACCGGCTCCACTTCGCGGCGCACGAAATCGCGCACCAGCGCCACAATCTGGGAACGTGCCTCTGCGGATGTTGCAACCACGATTTTCTCCTTTCCAATTCAACACGGAGCGCCTTATTATTCCCTCCCCCTCAGGGGGAGGGTTAGGGTGGGGGTGAATCTCTGTGCGCTCCGTGTTGGATTATACTACGGCTGATTCGCCGCCCCCGGCGTGGGGTTGCCGACCGTCTGAAAGCCCCCGGTGATGTCAGGCACCCGGGCGATGCTTTGACCGGCGCCGGAATATCCTTCTTCCCAGTCAATCTTTGTAATCAGTTCACCGTCAGCCGTCCAGATGCCCAACTCCTCGTCGCTGCTCAAGGCAAAGCCGGGCCAGCCGTTCTTGTCCAGCTCGACTTGCAGATACTCGCCTGGTGCGATGGCGGCCCCCGGCGGGAAGGCCACCCGCTTGGCGGCGTTGGTTAGGTCGTCGGCGACAACGTAACCAGTCAAATCTATGACTGAATCGCCGATGTTGTACAGCTCGAACCAGTCCAGCGGGTCGCCCTTGGCCGCCACTTCGTTGAG
Organism: Chloroflexota bacterium; assembly: GCA_009840175.1. Lineage (GTDB taxonomy): Bacteria > Chloroflexota > Dehalococcoidia > Lucifugimonadales > UBA3495 > VXOI01. The sequence goes on from VXOI01000150.1 coordinate 4,588, forward strand.
AATCAAGCGGGACTCATCTAGCTCTACTGCCACTATCGCCGTGACCTTCTCTGTCGAGAATGTTCCGATGAATTCGCCGCTGAAATCGCCCACAATGGCCGCGCCGGGTTCCGTTCCGGTCTGGGACAGCGTCAGTGTGCCTTCCGTGAACGGCAGGAAGAAGTCCGGGCTGATGCCACCCGGCGGTATTCCCCAAACTCCACCGGCAACGGGATCCTCGCCGATGATCAGGGTGGCGCCGTCGGCCAGCCGCGAGATTGGCAGCACGATGGTCAGTCCTTGCAGGGATCCGTCTTCCTCAATGCCCAAGACGGCAATGGAGGCCAGGTCCTGCACATCGGGCAAGAGGAGTTGTTCATCCGGACCGGCGATACCAGCTATGACTCCCAATCCCTCTGGGGATTGCGACCCGCCGTCCCTGGCAATGTTGGTGACGCTCCCCTCCCCGAACGGGTTGGCGCTCTTGTCGGAACCCCAGGCAGTCTCGAAGCTAACCTCCACCGAGCCTGAAACCGGTCTGCCGGTTGCGCCCTCGCCATCGGGTATCTGACCGTCCCCGAAGTAGGCATAGAGATGCCCCGCGATAACCGCACCCGGCTCCGTGCCAGCCTCCGCCAGCTCAATACCACCCCCGGCGACCGGGATGAACCCCTCCGGCTCGAACCGGCCTGCCGGTATCGTCCAGACAACGCCCCCCACGTCGGCGTCCACCCCGATGGACAACTTGGCCCCGGCGGCAACCCGGTCAACGGGCATCCAGAAAGTCACTCCCCGGATAGCCCCATCGGGATAAAGCCCCATAACGGTGAACAGCGCCGCATTCTCCACCCCGATGTCCGCCGCCTCCTGCGCGCTGGCCGGCCCGGCGGTGGCCCCGGCGTCCCCCTCCGTTGCGACCACCCACTCCCCGTCCTCCGTCAACTCGTAAACCGTTCCCTCCGCCAGCGGGTTCGCGCCCTGGCTGGACCCCCAGGTGGTCTCGAACCGTAACTCAAAGGACTCAACCCCATCCGCAGTCGCCGCGCCGTACTCAGGCTCCGGCCAGTCCGGCGGCTCTGGCGTAATGTCCGCCAGTATCTCGCCCTTCCGTTTCAGGATGAACTTCCGCACCCGCTCCGTGTCCTCAGCCGCCGTGGCCCTGGCGTCCGGCAGAGCGTGCTGCTGCACGATGGCCGCCATCGCATCCACGCTGGCCAGCAGCTCATCCTCGTCCCAGACGGTTTCCAGGATGTCCTTGAGCCTCTCTGCATACTTCGCCCGCCACTCCGGGATGTTGTACAGCCGGTTGGGAATCGCCGACAACGCCAGCACCGACGGCGGCGGCTCGCTGATGTTGTCGAAGGGATTGGGATCGTCCTTCAGATGGAACGTATCATCCACCCCCCAGGGTAGGAACACGAACTTCCCGTCCGGCTCCCGGTAGAAGTGGTAATTGTTGCGGTCACCCGCATACCCGTCCCAATGCCCCACCAGCGACTCCGTAGCCCAGAACGACAGGAATCTGTCCAAATCCACCAACTCGCCCAGCGCTTCCAGCCCCGCATCTGACGGGTCCAGCAACGCCGACATCACCGCGTCCAGGTCCGACCAGTCGTCCTCATCCTCGTTGGTCTTCTTCTCCATCGTTCCCCGGTACTCGGGCGTGAAGTCGCTGATGGTCCCTTCGTACAGGTTGCCCTCGGCGCTGTCGAAGTGCCGCGCCAGGAAGGGTTTTTTCAGTTCCTCCAGATGAACGTACAGCCCCAGCTCCTTCCCGTTCACCGTCACAGTGGCGAAATTACAGCGCGGCGCGGGATTACCGGCGGCGGCAAACACCTGGTAGGCCAGGCAGGTGTTCACCATCGAGGGATCCTGCACGCTGTTGTTCAGAGTCATCCGCTCCATGACGCCGCCCAGGGACTGCCCATCCACGTACTTGTCGTACCGCAGCTTCAGCGAAGGCTTGGTGTCGCTCTGCGAACCCAGGAACCCCTTCTTGCGCACCCCCACCTCGGTGTGCGTCTCCCCGTCAATGGTCACCGTAGCCGAAAACCAGTCGTAAATACTGGCGAAAGGCCGTGAGAGCTGGTACTTCTCAATCTCCGCCATCAGATCCTCGAACGTCCGCGTCTGATGGCGCAGGGTGTCCCAGTCTTCGGGGTCAATCTCGATGCTGACCTCCAGCACCCGCTCCATAGCGAAGTAAGCATCGCTGGGATCGATTTCCTCCGGTTCCTCCGGCGTCGGCGCGGGCGTTGGAGCCACTGTCGGCAGGGGCGCGGCCCGGGTCGGAGCCTGCGTTGGCGCGGGAGTCGCAGTTGCGGGCGGTGACGTCGGCTGCGGTGAGACCGTCGCCGGTGGCGGTACGGTCGGCGCTGTCGTAGCCGCCGGGGCCGTGGTGGGCGTGGGATCAGACCCGCACGCAACGATAAGGAGTGCCAGCACAACGAAGGCCAGCACCCCCACAAGCATAGGGGTTCGATTCATAAGAAGGGTTTCTCCGAGCATCGAGGATTAGCCGTCTTGCAACGCCGCCTGCGCCGCCGCCAGCCGCGCCACCGGCACCCTGAACGGCGAGCAGCTAACGTAGTCCAGCCCTGCCTCGTGGCAGAAGGCCACGCTCGACGGATCGCCCCCGTGCTCCCCGCAGATGCCGATCTCCAGGTCCGGGCGCACCTTGCGGCCCGCGTTCACCGCCAGCCGAACCAGCTCGCCCACGCCGTCGCGGTCAATGCTGGCGAAGGGATCGGCGGGCAGCACGCCCTCATTGATGTAGTTCCGCAGGAACTTCCCCTCGGCGTCGTCGCGGCTGAATCCATAGGTCATCTGCGTCAGGTCGTTGGTGCCGAAGCTGAAAAACTCCGACTCCTCGGCCACCGCCCCGGCGGTCAACGCCGCCCGAGGCGTCTCGACCATCGTCCCGAACTTGTAATGCACTTCCACGCCCATCCGTTCCTGCACCTCGGCGGCCACCCGCGTCAGGTCGGCCCGCAGGCGGCGCATTTCCTCCACGTCCACCGTCAGCGGAATCATTATCTCCGGGTGCACCTCCACGCCCTCGGCGACAAGCTGCGCCCCGGCGGTGATGATGGCCTCCACCTGCATCCGGTAGATGTCCGGGAACGACAGCCCCAAGCGGCAACCGCGATGCCCCAGCATCGGATTGCTCTCCCGCAGCGAGTCCACCCGTTGAAGGAATGCGTCCTTCTCTGCAACCTCCTCGTGCGGTGCCCCGGTGGCCCGCAGGGTCGCCAGTTCGACCAGCAGCTCATCGTAGGGTGGCAGGAACTCGTGCAGCGGCGCGTCCAGCAGCCGGATGATCACCGGGCGGCGCGACATTACCCGCAGGATGCCCCGGAAGTCGTTGGTCTGTAGCCGCTTCACACGGTCCAGCGCCTGGTAAAAGTCAACGACCGCCGCCGGTATGTCCGAAACCTCCGGGTTCATAAAAGGATTGGCCAGCGGGTCAATGTGCCGGTCGCCGTGTTCCCGACGCCATTCCTCCGCCGCCTCCGAGTTCAGCAGCATCTGCCGCACCGCGGGCAGGCGGTTCGGATCGAGGAACATATGCTCCGTGCGGCACAGCCCGATGCCACCGGCGCCCATGGCCAGCGCCTGCCGGGCGTCGGCGGGCGTGTCGGCGTTGGCCATCACGCCCAGCCTGCGGGCCTCGTCGGCCCAACCCAGCAGCACGTTGGCCTCCGGCAGGTCTTCCAGTCGCGGGTTCACCGTCGCCAGCTCGCCCACGTACACCTGCCCCAGCGTTCCGTCCATGCTGACCCGGTCGCCCTCCTTGATGGTATGACCGTTGCCGTTCATCTCCCCCAGTTCCAGGTCAACCTGCATACCCTCGCAGCCCACGATGCAGGGCTTGCCCAGCCCCCGTGTCACCACGGCCGCGTGGCTGGTGACACCGCCCCGGCTGGTGACCACTCCAGCGGCGGCGATGATGCCGTGGATATCGTCCGGCTTGGTTTCCGGGCGCACCAAGATCACCTGCTCGCCCCGCCGGGCTAGGTCTTCGGCAACGTCGGCGTCCAACCACCCCCTGTCTCTGAAACAACTCACCGAGCCCACCAGAC
>VXOI01000054.1 GCA_009840175.1 Chloroflexota bacterium
GTGGGCTCGGAGATGTTTTTTAGAGACACGCTCTCGCCCCCGCCTCCCGCGAGGGAGCGCCGGCGGAACAGCAGGGGCTGGGGCTGGGGCGGCAGGTCCTGCCCCCGGCCGGCCACGCACACCGCCACGTGGGAGTCCTCCAGGCGGGCGCTCACCGTGATCACCGAACCTTCCGGGGAGTAGCCGGAGGCGTGGGACAGCAGGCGGTCCAGCACCTGGAGGGTCCGCTGCCGGTCGGCGGCCACCGGGGGCAGGTCCGGGGGAAGGTCCACCTCCACCCGATTGCCGGACTCGCCCTCCCGGGAGGACGCCTGGGCCTGGCCCGCCAGGAAGGCCAGGTCCGTGGGTTCGGGGGCCAGCAGCAGCGTCCCCGCCTCGATGCGGGCCAGCTCCAGCAGGTCCCAGATCAGGCCCTGCATCCGCTCGGCCTGCCACTCGATTAGGCTGAAGAACTCCCGGGTCCGGGCCGGGTCCAGCCGGGCCGGGTCCTTCAGTACGGCGGCGGCGGAGCCCCGGATGGAGGTCAGGGGGGCCAGCAGCTCCTGGCTCACCAGGCCCAGGAACTCGGCCCGCTGCCGCCCCAGCTCCCTCAGGGGCGGCAGGTCCTGGACCGTGACCACCACCGACTCCGGGACGCCCTCCTCCGACAGGATGGGCGTGGCGTTGATGATGGCGTTGACCCGGCGCCCGTCGGGGACCTGCATTTCGATCTCCTCGGCCCGCACCGTCTCCCCCGAGCCCAGCGCGGCCGCCAGGGGATACTCCCTCAGCGAGACCTCCCGGCCGTCGGCCCGCCGGAAGGTCAACCCCTCCAGCAGTTGCTCCGGGCTCTGGCCCGGGTCGCTCAGCCCGGCCGCGATCCGCAGCGCCGCCCGGTTGACCAGGGTGGGCGTCCCCGTCGCGGCGTCGAAGACCACCACGCCCACCGGCGAGGTGTTGACCAGCGTTTCCAGGTCGGCCCGGGCCCGCCGTTCCTCCCGGTGTCTACGGGCGTTGGCGATGACCAGCGCCGCCTGGGCGGCGAACATCACCAGGGTCTCCTGGTCCTCCTGGCTGAACTCCCGCCCCTCCGCCTCGTGGGCCAGGTAGACGGTGCCCACGCTCGCCCCCTGGTGGCGGATCGGCGCCACCAGGAGCGACGACGCCGGTATCGGAGGCATGAATTCCCCCATTCCCAGCGCGCCGAGGTAGCCGGTGATGTTGGAGAGCCGCAGGGGGGTGGTCAACCCGCTGAGGTACTCGAAGAAGCCCAACCCCTGGGGCATTTCCCACAGTCCCTGGTGCTCCTCCCGGGTCAGCCCGGAGACGATGAAGTCGGGCTTCTGCCCGTTCTCGCCAAGGACAGTGATCGCCCCGTAGCGGGAACCGGCCAGGGACCTGGCGCTGTCCACCACGTCCTGGAGCACCGTGTCGAAGTCCAGGCTCTCGTTGATGCGCAGCATGGCCTGGCTCAGGCGGGAGAGGCGGTCTCCCGGCGCCCGGCCTTCGGGTCCCGGCTGCGGTTGCTCCGCTCGGTACATCGCCGCACCGCGCGCTTATGACTGGTGATTTCAGGGTTAGTATAGCACCTTGACCACTGCCACTAACACGTTTTCACCGAAAATCACACTTTTATTTTTACTGATAATTTACTGATTTTCCCCACAATTAGCCCCCATAATGTTTATAGGGATACTCTATACCTTTGCCGAAATCTGACAGCCTGCCTGACGTATCCGGACCGGAACGATCAGGGCTGCGGGGGCGCCAGCAGCGCTAACTGAGACTCGTCCGAGCGACGCCGACAGTCCACGGCACGGCCAGCATACGGCGGACGTAGAGGAGGTCAGGATTGAATACCGAAACCGGGAACTTCTACCCCCCCCCCCGATTTTGGGGTGCGCTGATGTCTGCCCCGCTGCGCCTCCTCCCGGCCCGGCGCCTGCCCCTCCTTGTCCTGCTGGCGCTGGCGGTGGCCCTTGCCGCTCTGCCCGCGGCTGAACCCGCCCAGGCCCAGGCCCAGTACCCCCACTGGTCCGCCACGCTAACGGTGGACGAACGTGAGCAATATCATGGCTGTGACGATGAAGATAGCTCACAAGCCAACTGTTCCGACGCGAGCGTCCTCACAGACAACGACTTCACCTTCGACGGCGTCACCTACACGCTATACGCAATCTATTGGAACAGTAATAACAATGTCTTACTCGTGGGCTTCAAGGATATGTTCTCCGAGGAAGTCGAACCTGCCCTTGGTTCGCTGACGCTGCACGTAAACGGCGCGCAGTTTGCTATCGCAGACAGCAACGCGGGCAACCAAGGGGCCGTATCCTGGCCCTTCGACCCGAACCCGGACTGGACCGACGGGCAGAAGGTCTCCCTGCGGCTGACCGGGCCGCCTCCGCCCCCGGACAACCAGAAACTCCTCCTGTCCGCCACGCTGACGGTGGACGAGGACAATGGCTTCCACGGCTGCTACAACGGAAAGGACATTATCGCCCTGGCCAACTGCACGAAAAAGCACGCCCTTGACAACCCCAAGTTCAAGTTCAAGGGAACCGGCTACAGGGTAGTTATCGTCAGTCTGGCTGCAAACAAGACGCTCACCCTGGGTTTCCAAGGCGTGTCAGAGGGTGAGACCAAGGCTTACGAAGACCTGTCGGGAGCTGAGGCCAAGGCCGCACTCGGGGCGCTGACCCTGCACGTGGACGGAGAGGAGTTTGCCGTCAGCGGCGCGGGTACATCTTCCATCGGCGTCTTCTGGCGGACTGGCCTGGGCTGGACCGAGGGGCAGAAGGTCAGGCTGTACCTGACCGCGCTTCCCCCGCCGGAGCAGGTTACGGGGTTGAAGGCGCTTCGCATGGACCAGTCGGTGCGGCTGACGTGGGACGATATGTCCAGCGTCCCGGAGTGGGACCGGATCGAGAAGATGCAGTACCAGCAGCAGGCCAGGGGCGACGACGGCTGGGGGGACTGGGGCGACTGGACGGATATAGGACTGGTGGGCAGCTACACGGTGTCCGGGCTGACCAACGGCACCACGTACAACTTCCGGGTGCGGGCGGTGGGCCCGGGCGGCGAGGGCAAGAGCTCCAGGCCGGTGAAGGCGAAGCCGACGGCTAAGCCGGCCGCGCCCACGGGTCTGATCGCCAACGCCGCCGACGGCGCGGTCATCCTCCACTGGGACACCCACGACGACTATTCGACCTGGACGGATGACAAAGCGAAGTGGCAGTACCGGGAGCGGAATGACACAAAGTGGACACTGGTCGCAGAGCGCGGCGCGAACGGCGCGCTCGTGGAAGACTCCAACGGCAAATCGGTCCCCGCCGTCGACCCGTCGTCCTTCACGGTGACCGGTCTGGCCAACGGGACCGACTACGATTTCCAGGTGCGCGTCCGAAATGACGCCGGCTGGAGCAAGCCGTCAGCATGGTCGCACTTGGTCACGCCACAGGCGCCGCCGGATCCGCCCCAAGGGGCGACCGTGCCCCAAAGCTGGGACTACATCCCCAAGGACGCCGAGGGCAACCCTCTGAAGCCGGGCGAGAAGTTCCGCCTGCTGTTCGTCACTCAGAATGGACACCGGGCGACAGCCACCGACATCAACTGGTACAACAAGCAGGTGCAGGACGCATTGCCCGGGAGCTTCAGCTCCTTCGCTGAACAGTACCGGGCAGTCATCTCCACGGCGGCGGTCAACGCCCGGGACAACATCGCCAACGACCCGAAAGTGCCGGTCTACTGAGTCGGCGGCGGGTTGATCGTGGGCACGTGGATCGGCGACGACCTGTTCGAGGACGAGTGGGCCGACCTGGTATCCCGCAATGCAACCGGGGCGGAAAGAGCGGCGCCCCAGGTGTGGACCGGCTCGAACCGGAGCGGCAACGCGTGGTCATACCCGAATTTGCGCTTCTACGCCGGCGCGCCGAACGTCTGGGTCGGCAGCCCCCAGGCGCTGGACTACCGCGGTGACCCCATCGGCACGGGCGGCATGAGCTACCCCACCTGGGGGTCCACCGGCAAGCCGCCCGCGGCCGAGGACAACCAGCTGCCCCTCTACGGCATCTCCCCGGTCATCACCGTGTCGGAAATCGAGGTGTGGGAAGCGACGCTGGTGGGGAAAATGGAGGATGGCGAAGTCGGCTGCGACAATACGGCCACCGCCTTCGACAACTGCTCGGACTTGACCGCCCTCACGGATGATGACTTCACCTATAGCGGCGTCACCTACACGGTGCAGACACTGAGGCGGAATGCCGCCCGCAGCGCCGGGCTCGGCGGCACTATTCTGTTGAGTTTCGAGGGACATCTCAGCGGAGTCAGAGCCGCGCTGGGGGACCTGACGCTGACCGTGGCTGGCCACAAGCTTGCTTTCAGTCGCGCCACGGAACTTACAAGTACCACAAGGGACGGCACACGACTAACACAGCTTTTCTTGGGATTCCACCCACGCCCGAACCCGCCCTGGGCCGCAGGGCAGCAGTATGCCGTGTCGATCAGCAAGACCGTGAAGCCGGAGCCGCCGGCGGGCCTGGCTGCGGAGGCGAGGCCCAGCCGGGCCAGGCTGAGTTGGACGGACCCCAGCGACGGCACCATCACCAAGTACCAGTACCGGCAGAAGGAGGGCAGCGGGGCCTGGAGCGACTGGACGGACATCCCGAACAGCGCGGAGAACCAGGCGAACCGGGTCTCCTACATGGTGCCCGGCCTGAACAGCGGGGCGTCCTACGCCTTCCAGGTCCGGGCCGTGAACGCTGCGGGCGCCAGCCCGGAATCGGCCGAGGTGACGGCGACGCTGCCGACTACCGTCTGGGCCGCCACGCTGACGGTGGATGAACATCGCTTCGTGGACGTTAAATTCGGGTGCGACAATTCTGATTCTGCTCATGAAAACTGCTCGACTAACCTCACGGACGACAGCTTCGACTATGGGAGCGTCACCTATACGGCAATAGAAGTCATTCAGCAGACGGACGTAAAACGACTACATCTATCATTCGACGGCCTGACCGGCGGCGAGGCCAAGACCGCGCTCAGCGCGCTGACGCTGTGGGTGGACGGCAGCACGTTTGCCGTCAGCGGCTCCTCGACAGCGGGCCCCGAAATGTACTGGTCGTCCTCCCTGGGCTGGAGCGACGGGCAGACGGTGTTGCTGGCGCTGACGGAGTGAAGCGGGGGTGGAATCCAAGGGCAGAGGAGATCAACTTCATAGGAAGACGCGATGATGACCAATGGACGCATAGCGGCCCGCTCTCGTCGCGTAATGTTGTTTGCGGCGCTGGCCGCCGAGTGTTCGCGGGCTGTGCCCGGCGGCAGGACTGAAAACGCAAGAAGGGCTCCACAGATGAGATGTCCGGCAGGACCGCCGCTGTCCTTCCGTCCCGTCCGCCGAAGCCGGACGATCCACCCGCGCCCGCAGGAGGAGAGCGCAGACGCGCACGGGCGAAGGACCGGCTACATGCCAAGACAGCGCACAAATTACTCCAGGGACACCAAGGACTTCCCCGACGACTTCCCGCAGCGCCTGGCGCGCTTCCAAGAGGAGTCGGACCTGTCCTAGGCGGAGTCGCCCCCGCCCCGGAACCTATCCCCACACCGTATGGCGTTGGAAGGAAGGTCCGGTCCAACGCGCAGCACATGACGGCGCTACTCGACCCGGCCGAGGACCCGGGCCCGGGCCACCCGCTCACCGATTCAGGGAGAGGGGCATCGGAGAAGGGTCTGGAAACGGTCATGAACGTTGCCCTTGGCGCGCATCATCGCTACTGTGGAGCCGCCTCGCTTGTCCACTGGGTAGTTTCGGGGGATAATCCGGGGCCGAATCAGCCGAAGGCCAGGAGGAAGTATGGCGGGAGAGTTCCTTTCGGACATTCAGGAAATACGAAGCCGGGCGCGGCAGCATATTGAGCGGGGCGCCGTAACCGAGGGCTATCAGGGCGATCTGGTCACCATCATCCGGCTACTGAACGACGTGCTGGCCACGGAAATCGTCTGTGTCCTCCGCTACAAGCGCCACTTCTACATGGCCAGCGGCATCAACGCGCAGTCGGTGGCGCAGGAGTTCCTGCAGCACGCCAACGACGAGCAGCTCCACGCCGACCAGGTGGCGGCCCGAATAGTCCAGCTTGGAGGAGCGCCCAACTTCTCTCCGGAGGGGCTGGCGACCAGAAGCCACTCTGAGTACGTGGAAGGCGAGACCCTCATCGATATGATCCGCGAGGACCTGGTGGCCGAGAGGGTGGCGATTGATTCCTACGGCGAGATAATCCGCTACATCGGCGACAAGGACCCCACCACCCGGCGGATGCTGGAAGGCATCCTGGCCATGGAGGAAGAGCACGCCGACGACCTGGCCAGCCTGCTGGAGACCATGGGCGCCCAATGAGGGGAGGCAGTACGACGGGGCTGGGAAAGCACAGGAAGGCCATATCTGCGGCCTTCCTGTTCACCTGTCTATCGGAGCCGCAATCATCATGGATAGTGGGAGAGGGCAGCCCAGTGCTGGCCCTCTTATGACCTAACTGACGATGGCGGGAACCGGGGCAGTCGCCCCTCATGCTTCTTAACCTAAATTGTCCGACTGAAGTTACTTCCCCGCTTTCCTTCGCCCCCTTAGGAAGGAAGAGAACAACACGAACAGAAACGCTGCTATTCCGAAGAGGAAAACCGAAACACCCAGCAGGCGATAACCTCCCAGCGACAACATCAGTCCCCCAGAGACTCCCCCGATGGAAGTTCCTATGTTGGCCGCGGCCCGGTTCAGGGAGGTGGTGGTGGCGCGCCCTCCCTTGGCCAGGTTAACAATCATCGTGTCCGTGGCCACCATTGCGAACCCCAAGCCGAAGGCCGTGATCATGGTCAGGGCCACTGCCAACACCAGTCCCAAGGACAGCACCAGGGTCAGGGTGCAGCACAGCGTCATAATCGTGATTCCCAGCAGGGCTATCATGGACAGCGGCAGCCTGAACCTATGGCTGCCGGCGATGGCGCTCCCCGACAGCAGCCCGATGCCCGCGATGCTGAATATCCAGCCTATGTGCTGGCTGCCTACCCGGAAGGTTTCAACGAAGAAGGCCCCCCTGAAGGTATAGAACCCCCAGATGCTGGATTCCCGCAGGAAGGTGGAGGCAATCAGCAGAACCGTGGCCACATCCGTCAGCATCCATGCGTAAGCCCTTGGGTTCAGCGGCGGTGATTCAATGGACTCGACCCCTTCCCTGTCTCTAGGAATGCTGCGCACCAGGAAGATGGTGAGCATGGCGTTCAGGCCGGTGAGGCACAGGAACGACATGCGCCATCCCCAGAATGACCCTATCAGGGTGAGCACCGGGATGCCGAACACTCCCGCCGTGGACATCCCGACCGTTGCCAGTCCGACGGCACGCCTCCGGTCCTCCTGGGCGAGATGGGCACCGGCGATTGCGATTGACAGGGGCCTCACCGTGGCCTGGCTGATGGCGCCGAAGGGCACCAGCATCAGGAGGAACTTGTAAGTGGGCGAGAACGCCACAATGAGAGAGCCGATGCTGAGGGTGAAGATGCCGCTGAGAAGCACCTTTCGGTATCCGAACCGGTCGGCTACCGGTCCTGTAATGATGCCGATGGGGATGCTGATGATCGCTATCAGGGCTGTGATCTGTCCCAGCAGCGCCACTGAAGTGTCCAGATCCTCGGCCATGAACGGATAGAAAGGGGTGATGCCGAGGAAGTTAAGCATCCAGAGGAAGCAGGCGATCCCTATCGTGATGGACAGACGGTTGATGTTCGCCCGTCCCTGTTCGACTTCCATATCCGTTCCACTCGTCCGAGAGCAGCCGGTTCAGGGTGTCCGCGCAATGCCGCAGTTCAAACGCGAGTTAGGAAACAAGGTTACGGAGAATAAGGAGGCCGTCCCGAACCCATGGTGCTCGTTTGAACCGTGCCGGTTCATAATCCGGAGCAGGCCCAATTTCGATTGCGCTAGTATGGCAGAATTGACACTACATCGCAATCCGATGTATTGGCCTCTGTTGCAACGGCGAACGGGTTTTGACTCGCGCGGGGACGGTGGAGACGATTCCCACTCGAACACTGCCTCTGGAACCCGATGGCAACCACGCCAACACATACAAGTGAGGGACGGCACTTGCTCTGATGACGGTTCAAACAGGGCAAAAACCCGTCGCTGGCAACTGGCTGACTTCGAAAACAGACGGGAGACGTCATACTGTACATCGCGCTGGTTATTTTCCTCTGCGAAGGCAGGTATGCAGCGGTGGACCGCAGCCCCAGGAGCCCCAGTAGATGAAGTCAAGAGGAAAGGCGTGAAATGATGGCCCAGTTCCTGCGTATATCCGCGCTGGCTCTGGCGGCGTTGGCGCTGCTGACGCTTGCCGCCTGCGATTCCCCAGTCGGGCCAACATCAGATCCCACGCCCGAAGCGCCGGCCGCGGTTGCGGCACCGGTGGCGCGGACGCCAACTAACCCGCCAAGCCCAACCCTTTCACCCAGCGCAGCTACCAGTACGCCACCGCCGTCGCCCACCATCCCGCCGAGTCCTACCCTCCCGTCGAGCGCAGATGCCAGTACGCCATCACCGTCGCCCACAGGGCAGCCAGCGGCAACACTGCCCGGACCTTGCGGTGAGCTGTGCAACTATGAGTTCTGGCAGGAAGGC
>VXOI01000267.1 GCA_009840175.1 Chloroflexota bacterium
GGCCGCACAAATCGAAACATCTATAGGTGTCAGTTTTTCAGAGGTTCCCTAGGTAAATGTCCAAAGAAATACCTGGGGCAATGACAATGAGCATAAACTCCACCGCTGCCAGGCACAAGGCGTCAATGATGGCCGCAACTGCCCGAATCCAGAAACCGGCGGGCTGCCCGGGGAGGACGGCGCTGACAGTTCCGGTTTGGCGTCCGCGGCCCTCGTCGAAAGGCAAACCGCAGGAGTAGCAAAAATCAGCTTCCGCAGAGTTGGACGCCCGGCAACGGGGGCAGGAAATGACAGCCGGACGAGAGGGGGTGGATGCAGTTCCAGGGACGAGACCTCTCCCGCAAGTATGGCAATAGCGGCTGTCAGCGGAGTTGACTTCACCACAGCCGGGACAGGCCACTATAAGCCGGGTGCCGCAACCGACGCAGAAGTTGGCGTCCAACTTGGCGGCCTCGCCGCAGTTGGGACAGTTCATTGCAGGGGTCATGCTCGCGATCACCGCGGACTAGCGGGCCACGCCCCTGACGCTGCTCCAGAAGTCGTTGACCATCTCCGACAGCGATGCCGGTTCCCGCTGAACCACCACGGTGTCGCAAATCAGGTCGTGCAGCCCGCGCTTGTCCTCCCGCAGTCCGGCCATTATGAGGCCCACGCCCAATAGCGCCAGAGACAGCAGCGCGGCGAAGTAGCGGGCGATGGCGCGGCCCGGCCCGATGCGGGTGCCGTCGGGCCGCTCGATGCTCAACCCGAGCAGCCGCATTCCGGGCGTGGCGCCCCATATTGCCCAGAACCCGACGAAATAGGCCAACGGCAGAAGGAAGTCACCGCCGTCCGGGGCGAACCGGGAAACCAGCATATAGGGGATAGCCAGAATGAGCGCGTCAATCAGCACGGCGACGAATCGGTTCCAGAACCCACCGCGTTCAACCGGAGCCGCCGGGCCGGAACGGCCCGGTTCCCCTGGCGAAAACGGCTCCTCGCCCCTGTATGCTTCTTCGATCCAATAGGCTTCCGGGGGACGGAACGGAGCTTCGGGCGGCGGCCCGGCCTGTTGCGCCGACGCTGCCAACAGGCTTGTCCCGCAGGCGTAGCAGTAGGCGCTTGCCTGCGGGTTGTTTGCCTGGCAGGACGGACATCCATGGAGCATGGGCATCCCGCAATGGGTGCAATAGGCTGCGCCTTCGACGGTCTCAAGGTTGCAGTTGTGGCAAAGCATCGGACGCCTCCTGAATCTATCTATCGTGGCTGCTGTGCTGTGCTACCGCCATTAAACCCCGAAGGTTAGGGGAGAGGCGAGTATTTGACCTGATTTGTCCAATCTCTTTCCAGTCCGTACAGGGCTGACTGAATGATGTCATTTCTGGCTATATGGTACGGAGTTGCCAATGTTACCGCCAGGACTCCCGGCATTGGAAGCCCGGCGGCTACTCGGGCCCATGCCTCCGACACCATAGTCTTTATGTCGTGAGTTAGCACGATGCGCCCGGAGTTGGCTGCCCATTCCAATATGTCCGAGTCGGGAGTTTGGGCCATCCCAATGTCGCGGGCGCGAACAAGGTCAAGGTCAGGCAGCGCCGCCAACACTTGAGCGATAATGATCTCGCTGAAGTTGTGGTCAGCCAGGAATCGCAGCATAGAAATTAAGCCTGGCGGTTGCGCTGGACCAGCGATTCCTGTCGGCGGGCTATTCGTTCCTTCGCATTCTTCAGAATGTCCGGGTGATTGTCCAGCTTACCCCCCTCGACGGCGCGGATGCGTAGTTGCTGCCAGTAGTCCTCGTTGGCCTCGAAGGCTTCCGTGTCGGCGGCAAATTGCTCCCACGGCTCGTTCCAGTCGCGCACATACTCGTCCACTTCCTCCTTGCAGTGCAGGTAGTAGCCGATGATGGAATAGACGTGGCCCAGGTCGAGGGGCGGGAAGTTGGCGGCGATTTCTTCGGGAGATTGGCCAATGTTCCAGGCGGTAATGACGACGGCCAGGTGCAGCCGCCCGCCGTCAACTCGCACGGAGCCGTCAGGCCAGACGGACAGGGGTACGCGCTCCTGGTCAAAGGTCAGCTTCATTGCAGGCCGCTCCCTGGAAAAGTATATCCATTGTACCGGAGTGCGGAAACGGTTGACATTGGTTCCGCATTCATCACCAGTTATTTCGCCGTAATTCCGCCGTCTATGATCAGCTCTATGCCTGTAATCCAGGCAGACTCGTCCGATGCCAGGTAGAGCGCGCCGTAGGCGATGTCCCGCGAGTGGCCCAGGCGGCCCAGCGGCACTTCCTCGGTGCGCTGTGACAGAACGTCCGGGTTGTCGCTGATTCCGGCGAGCATGGGAGTGTCCACCGGGCCGGGGTGGATGGAATTGCAGCGGATGCGCTCCGAAGCGTGCTGGATGGCGGTGGTCTTGGTGAAGGTGCGGACGGCTCCCTTGGACGCGCTGTAGGCGCTGCCGGTCAGGGCCCGCCCCAGGATGCCGGCGATGGACGATACGTTGATGATGGAGCCGCCACCGGCGCGTCGCATGGCGGGCAACGCCTTGCGGGTGCCCAGGAACACGCCCTTGGCGTTGACCAGCATGATGCTTTCCCACAGCTCCTCGCTGGTCTCCTCGATTTTTTCGTCGTTGGCGATGCCCGCGTTGTTGACCAGCACGTCCAGCTTGCCGAAGCGGGCCTCGGCCGTGTCTACGGCAGCGGTCCAGTCGTCGTCGCTGGTCACGTCGAGATGAACGTAGACCGCCTCGCCGCCCGCCTCGGTGATGCGGCGCTCCACCGAGCGGCCCTCGTCGTCCAGCACATCGCCAAAGACTACGCTGGCGCCCTCGGCGGCGAAGAGTTCCGCCTCCAGCGCTCCCTGTCCCCGGGCGCCGCCTGAAATCAAAGCCACCTTGCCGTCCAGCCTGCCCATGTCGTTCCTCCATCTTGCGTTGGGTTAAGCGCGTCCATTCTACCAGCGTCCGGGCTCACCGATTTTGTCTGAATCAGGATTTTCAGGATTCAATGATTCACAGGATGGGAAATCCTGAAAATCCTATCATCCTGTGAATCCTGAATTGCCGCCTGTACTGAATTCCGGGGCGGGTGTATGATTTGCAGAGACAGACAACAGACAGTAAGGGGGACAGCTTATGCCGCAGCGCACGTTGTGGATGCACGGCGCAAATATGCAAGTCGAATATCCGAACCGGATAACCTCGGTTCGGGCTACCGGTCCCTTTGTGCGGATTGAGGGAGCAAGGGGACAGAACACCTGGCTGCACTTCCCGGTGCCGACGCCAGCGGTTATTGATGGCGCGCGAATGCGGATAGACGGGGCGCTGGTCAGCTTCCGCACCCGGGACAATGCCTCGGTCAACGAAATCATCGTGTACGACGGCGACCAGCGGATCGCCGAACACATGGATCAGGACCTGCGCGGTGAAAACCTGGAGTATCGCGTGGATGTCCCCGGCAGCCCGGAAATCAACCGGGGCATCAATATCGTGCTCGGCGTAACATTCGACAGCGTCGCGCCCGACGCCCGCTCCATGCAGATAGAGATCATAGGCGTGGGGCTGGAATACACCGGGTAGGGGGTACGCCCTCACCCTAACCCTCTCCCAAGGGGAGAGGGGATTTTCGGGGCCAGGAGAGCTTGAATGACCGCGTACAAGAACTACATCGGCGGCCAGTGGGTGGAGACGGTATCGGGCCGCACTTATCCGGTGTACAACCCGGCCCACAAGGAACAGGTGGTGGGGGAGTTCCAGACTTCCAACGCCGAGGACGCCGGCAGGGCCGTTACCGCAGCGCGGGAGGCGTTGCCGGAATGGGCCAATATGCCCGCTCCCGGACGCGCCGCCGTGCTGTACAAGGCGCTGGAAATCATGGGCCGCCGCGCGGAGGAAATCGCCACGGCCATCACCACCGAGGAAGGCAAGCCCATCGCCGACGCCCGGGGCGAAGTGCGGCGGGCCATGAACATCATGGAGTACGCCGCAGGCGAAGGGCGGCGGATGTTCGGCTACACCACGCCGTCAGAGCTGCCCAACACGGTGGCCTACACCATGAAGCGACCGCTGGGAGTAGTGGGCATCATCACGCCGTGGAACTTTCCAGTGGCTATCCCGGTGTGGAAGATGGCCCCGGCCCTCATCTGCGGCAACGCGCTGATCTTCAAGCCCGCGTCGTCCACGCCGCTGTGCGCGGTCAAGATTGCCGAGGTGTTCGAGGAAGCCGGTCTGCCCGCGGGGGTGCTGAACTTGGTCACCGGCCCCGGCGGGCAGGTGGGCAACGCGCTGGTGGAAGACACCCGCGTCAACGGCATATCCTTCACTGGCTCCACCGAAATCGGCACCGACCTGTACGCCAACGGCGCCCGCCGCCTCAAGAAGGTGCAGGCCGAGATGGGCGGCAAGAACGCCGTCATCGTGCTGGAAGACGCCGACATGGACAAGGCCCTCGGCGGAATTGTTCAGGGCGCCTTCGGCTCCACCGGCCAGCGCTGCACCGCCACCAGCCGGGTGATAGTGGAAGAGTCGGTCTACGACGAGTTCATGGACGGGCTGCTCTCCCGCACTTCCGCCCTGCGGGTTGGCGACGGCATAGACCCGGAGGTGGACGTGTCGCCCCTGTGCGGGCCGGGCCAGTACGAGAAGGTGCAGGAGTACATCGGCGTCGGCACCGAGGAGGGCGCCCACCTGGCCTTCGGCGGCCGGGCGCTGACCGGCGGCGAATACGACGCAGGCTACTATGTGGAGCCCACGGTGTTCACCGACGTTTCGCCGGATATGCGCATCGCCAAAGAGGAAATCTTTGGCCCGGTGCTGACCGTATTCAAGGCCAGGGACCTGAAGGACGCTATCGAGATTTCCAACAGCGTGGAATTCGGTCTGTCGTCATCGGTCTATACCCGGGACATATCCCGTGCCTTCGAGTACATCAACACCGTGGAGACGGGCATGGTCCACGTCAACGCCCCGACGCTGGGCGGCGAGGTGCACTTGCCCTTCGGCGGGCTGAAGTCGTCGGGCGTGGGCCAGCGGGAGCAGGGGACGGAGGCGTTCGACTTCTTCACCGAGACCATCACGGTCTACATAGACCACGGGGAAGCGGCCAGGCAGCAGGCGCGGTTTATCTGAGGGGGATGGGAGTGAAGTCGTTGGGGATTAGCAGACGCACGTTTTCCCTCAGGGTAATCAGGTGAATAGTTGCCACGTCCCAAAGAGTGTCGTGGTCAACGTTGTCATATCGGTGGGCCAAGTGGTTCCGCATTCCGATGATTCGCCGCCAGGGTATCTCCGGTGTTCTTGTCTGAGTAGCATCGCATACTCGATTGGCGGCTTCGCCTACCACTTCAACGGCTCGGCATAAGGCGAGGAAAAACTGTAAATCTGAATCAAGGTCGCGCCGGGTGCGGCCTTCGGCGACCAACAAGGCCCACCCGGACGCTTCCAGGATATGGCCCAAGGGAATCAGGTCTTCCGTCGGAACTGTCACGCCTGCTTGGTAGCCTCGTATAGAGGTTCTCCCTCGCTAAGCGAGCCAGCCAAGTCTCTCTGGCGTAAAGACGGGCTGAGTCCGGAGGAGGACATTAGGTATACCTCCTCTTTCCCCAGCAGCAGGGCCAGTTCCTCCTCCATACCGAGGAGGCCGGGGCCGCCGAACATATCGAAGTAGCCGGGGGTGCGGCCCGGCTCAAAGTCTACTAGGAACTCAGGCGCCTTCACTCTTTGGGCAGCGGTGCGATGGGGGTTAGGGTAGCTCCTCATACGGGTGATGTGGTGCTTTTGGCAAAACTCGGCGATTGCCTTCGAATCAAGTTCCATTAGATAACTCCACCAACTTTTTTGGTCTTGACCATCCAGCTCAGAGCGGCTGGCGGTGGTCGAAGCCGCGATTGGTCTCGTGCCAGAACTCGATGCGCTCCTCGCCGCTGATCCAGCAGAGGTAGACTTCCCGGTCGTCTCGCAGATGGGGAAAATCAACGAGGCCGCGGGGGATGTCGCGGATGATGATTCCCTCGGCGATTATCTCGTCCACAATTTCGTTGAGTTCCTTGTCCATGGTGTCCAGCTCGGCTTGCATGGAATTGATCTCGTTGTAGCGCTCGAACGTGCCGTTGAGGCGTTGCAACTCGCGCTGTATCCCGGTCAGCCGCTCACGGGTATCATCCAGCTGCTCCCTGGAGGACATCAACCGTTGAAAAGTCCGCTCAAGCCAGGGAATTAAGTGGTTTGCTTGCTCCAGGGTAAACAGGCGCCGCCGCATACAACCTCTGTCTGAACTGTGATTTACTTGATTATACGATTATCCTGATTGGGCGACAGGCAGGCTCTTCCGCTGTCTATTCGGGCAGGGAATTTGCCCGCTTAGGGGTCAAATGGCGTACAATACCCAAGTCCGCCCAGGCCAGTATCGGCCGCATCCTTCCGTCGGCGAGGACAAGATATGCCTATCATAGACCACAACCAAGCCCCCGAAGTGCCATGGCGGCCCGGCTACCGCAAATGGGACATCACCACCCATGAGCATGGCGTTTCCACGTCTCTAAGTCTCAACACAGCCGAGCCCGGAACCGGGGCGCCGCTGCACACCCACGCCATAGACGAGCTTATCGTCATTCTATCCGGCGCGCTGGAAGTTCGCATCAACGGCGAATCGCACCGGGTGGAGAAGGATCACACGCTGGTCATCCCGCCGGGGGCGGAGCACGCTTTCAGGGTGGTGGGCGAGGAAAACGCCGAGTTGCTGGTGGTGTTCCCGGACATGGACCCTTACGCCGACCATAACACCGCCTACCTGGAAGGCAGCCGTCCGGTGGCTTATGACGAAAGCAAACAGCCTGCCCAGGCCGGCGATTAGGCAATTCTCTTGAACGAGTCAGAAACACGCCCTCGGCCTAACCCTCTCCCAGAAGGAGATGGAATGTTGCAGGCTGGCGCCGACCCGAACCTGTTCCGGCCCGGCGAGCTCGCCTTGCTGCTGGACCGCAAGTCGCGGCGTTACATGGTCACGCTGAAAGAGGACGGCACGTTTCACAGCCACTTGGGGCGGTTGCAGCACGACCAGCTAATCGGGGGCAGCGTCGGCGGCTGGTATCGTACTGACCGGGGTCATACGTTGCTGGCGGTGCGTCCCACGCTGGGGGACTACGTGCGGCAGATGCCTCGCGGCCCGCAGATCATATACCAGAAGGACCTGGGCAACATTGTCAACTTCGCCGACATCTTTCCCGGAGCCACCGTCATCGAGGGCGGGCTGGGGTCCGGGGCGCTCACCGCAGCGCTGCTCCGCGCCGTCGGGCCGGAGGGACGGGTCATCACCTACGAGATTGACGAATCAGTGCTGCCCAAGGCCATGCAGAACATCAGCCGCGTTATTCCTGACGTTTCCAACCTGGAAGTCAAGATAGGCAGCATCTACGAAGGCATCGGGGAAAGCGATGTCGATCGCGTGGTGCTTGACGTTCCCGAACCGTGGCAGGCCGTGGGAACCATCGCAGACGCGCTGGTGATGGGCGGGGTGATGCTCAGCTTCCTGCCCACCATTCTGCAAGTGCATCGTCTTGGCGGTGCTTTGGAGCAGGACGGCCGCTACCAGCTGGTGGAGTCCATGGAGACGCTGTTGCGTACCTGGCACGTCACCGAGCGCAGCGTGCGGCCCGATCATCGCATGGTGGCCCACAGCGGTTTCCTCACTACCGCCGTCCGCTGCCAGCCGCGCCCGGGGGGGCGCCCGGCCGCGAGCGCCCCGCAGGACGACGAACCTGTTGATACGCCCTCACCCTAACCCTCTCCATGTGGGAGAGGGGATAATAAGGAACAGCCCGATGGACATGATGGATAGGGAAAATACCCTGGAGTTTCTGAGCCGCCACGTGCAGACCGACGTACTGATGAAGCACCTGCTGACGGTGGAAGCGTCAATGCGCGGCTATGCCCGCAGGTTCGGCGAGGATGAGGATCGCTGGGGCATTGCTGGCCTGCTTCACGATTTCGACTGGGAGATATGCCCCACGCCGGAGAGCCATCCCACCTATGGAGCGCAGATTCTACGCGACGCCAGCTATCCTGAGGACATGATTCGCGCCGTGCTGACCCACGGCGAGCATACCGGCATCCCTCGGGAGTCGCTGATGGAGCATACCCTGTTCGCCGTGGACGAACTGTCGGGTTTCGTACGCGCCGTGGCCCTGGTGCGACCCAGCAAGAGCCTGGATGAGGTGACGCCCCGCTCGGTGCGGCGCAAAATGAAGGACAAGGCTTTCGCCAAGGATGTGAACCGCGACGACATTCTGAAGGGCGCCGACGAACTGGGCGTTGACCTGGACGAGCACATCGCCTTCGTGGTCGAGAGCATGAAGCCCGTTTCAGTACGCATAGGGCTGAACGAATCGGGCTAAAAGCATTGGCGGACGGGACGCCCTGCGTTTGTCTTTGGGACAGAGGTGCGTCCCGCTGTAGCCGACGTGGCCGGAAGATGGTGGAATGGTGGGCCTATTTTGACGATAGGCCGAACCGTTTTTGAGATGTGGTTGGGGACTGACCTGCCCGAGGAAATCGGTCCGGAATAGATGCCCATCCCCCGTAGAACAGTTCCAACCCGGAACGCCTGCTGCCAGCGCCACTCCCGGCACGGCCAACATCAGGGTAATGAACATCGCCTCTGCCAAGGTTGAGAACAGCCCACCCTTTGGCCTTTTCCCAGATGTGGCTGGATAGGGACGGCGTTACGTTCCACGGCAATTGACGTTCATCTGGCGTAGCACACCGTGGTTCCACGGGCCTTGCCACGGGGTTGCCGGACGGGTCTCGAAGTGACGCCAAGTGGCCATGAAGCCATTCGGACGGGTGGGTGGAGCGCTCCCGGCACTAAACCAATGACAAGGCGGAATCTACATTCACCCTGAGGCGAATCCTTGCGTGTTTCAGCGGGTCTTTGGCCTAGTCCGCTTGTTGCAGCACCTCCCCGGATAATTCCGTGATCTTTTCTATCTTGATGAGAACGGCCACACCCAGACGTTCGGGGTCCCGGTCCAGTTCTGCCTGGACGCAGCGATCCATGACTTCCTGTCGAACGGGACCGTCTTCGTGGACGGTTGCCTTGCCGTGGAACCGCCACCTCACCCGGTCGGCGGCGTGGGCGTAGTAGACGACGACCTGCGGATTCTCGGCAACATTGTCCAGAGCCGACCGCTTGGCCCGCTCCCAATAGGCCAGCGTATCCCGGTTGAAGGCCATCACGCTTCCCTTGGGGCTTATCTGGGGTTCGCCGTCCTTGGAGGCTGTGCCCACCAGGCAGGAATATCCATCGGCTAAAGCGCTGTCCAACCGCGATACCATCTCGTCGGTCAAATTGATCATCGCAGTCTATCTCCTTGGAAGCAACGGCAGTTTGCAGCTCCTTGTCCTTGCCGACGGCGTAGCAGGCTCAGGGTTCGGGGCAATCGCAGACCGGCCGGTCCTAACCAGTCATCGTATTCGTCCCTGCGCTGCATTGCACTCGTTCACCTGGTCTGGTGTGACGCTGGACGACGCCCGGTCGGTCTCCCTTCAGCTCTGGCGCGTCCTCGCAGACTTTGATTCGGTCGCTGGAGGAATCAGCCTGGTAGGCGCCATTGGCCATTATTTGGAACTTCGGACCGCCAATGCGGGGTTTCTCGCCTGGGCCATGTCCCGCTCGGATTTGGAGTCCCGACCTGGAGCTTCGCAGGCTTTCGCGTCAATCCGCTATCCATGAAATTCCTGCCCGCAGGGAACGGGCAGGTTTCAGCAAACGGGCTTATTGTGGGAGACTAGGGGGTCTGACAAGCCTCCCGCAACCACTCCCGATCCTCGTCCCCCAGCATGGGAGCGATGGTGTCCCATACCTGCCGGTGGTATCCTTCCAGCCACTCGCGTTCCCCACTGGAAAGCTGGTCCCAGTTGATGAGTCTCTTGTCGAAGGGAATCAGGGTCAGCGATTCCATCCGTAGCCACTTCCGGCCGTCGGGATGTCCGGGCATCTCCTCGTCGGGGGCGACAACGTACAGGTTCTCCAGACGCACGCCGCCCCATCCCGCCTCGTAGTAGCCGGGTTCGTTGGAGACAATCATTCCGATCTTGAACGGCTCGTCGGCCCCCCTCGGCGTGATTCGCTGGGGTCCCTCGTGGACGTTCAGAAAGGCGCCGACGCCATGCCCTGTTCCGTGCCCGTAGTCGAGTCCGGCGTTCCACAGGAACGTGCGCGCCAGGGCATCCAGGGCAATCCCTCCGGTTCCCTCGGGGAATTTCTGCATCGCGAGGTTGATGTGGCCTCGCAATACCAGGGTGTAGACCTCTTTCTGCCTTTCCGACGGTTCGCCGATGATCACCGTGCGCGTATCGTCGGTAGTGCCGCCCATTAGCTGTACGCCGGAGTCAACCAGGAACAGCTCACCGTCTCGGAGGGGAACGTCTGGGCTGGCGTCGGCATAGTGGACGATCGCCCCATTGGCTCCGGCAGCGGCGATGGTGGTGAAGCTGAGGTCGTAGAAACCTTCCTCGCTGGAATACTCTTCGTACAGGATCTGGCTATAACCTTCCTCGCTGACCGTCTCGCCCGCCTTGATCGAGTCCTGCAGGCGCTTGAGGCTGCGGATCTTGGCGGCGGCGGCGTGACGGTGGGAGTTTCGGGAGGCGGCAATTTCCGTTTCGTTCTTGACTGCCTTTAGAGCCACTGTCGGATTGGGCTTCTCAAGCAGCTTCTGGTCTTCGTGGAGCATCAGCCTGGTGCCCATCGTGGTCCCGCTGGGGTCCAGCCAGACCATGCCCGAGGCTTCCGCGCCGTAACGCTGCATCGCGTCGGCATAGGCGGCGTATGGTTCAAAGGCGATTAACGAGGCCAGGGAATCCGTCACGTCCGCGGGGGGCGAAACCCGAGTGAAGCAGGTGGCGCGCTCCCGGTCAATGACCAGATAGCCCTCGAACACGGGATTGTAGTCTATATCCGTGCCACGGAGGTTGGTTACCCATGCGGTCTCGTCCAGCTTGGTCAGCACGAGCAGGGTGGCTCCCGCATCTTCCATCTCTTTACGGATATTGGACAGCTTTTCGGCGACGCCGCAACCCGTGAGGTCGTCCGGCAACTGATATACAGGATTGGCCGGCGGCGGCGGTTGCTCGTCCCATATGGCGTCCACCAGGTTGTCGGTGACCGGCACCAGGGCGGAATCCGGGGATTTCAAGGCTGACTGGTACACGGAGTGGGCCTGCATCGAGACCACATAGGGGTCGAATCCCACTCGTATGCTGCCCCGTTCCTTTTCCATCTCGGTCAACCACTGGCTAAGGGATTTTTCCTCGGCCAGCCCGAGCTTGTGGACACGGAAATTGTCGTGGTCGACCTCGTCATCCGCCTGAATGTGGTAACGGGAGTCTACGAAAAGATGGCTCCCATCCGGGCAGACCAGGACATCGCCAGCGGAGCCCCGGAAACCGGTGATGGCCGTCCGGCGGCGCGTATATTCGGGAGCATACTCGTTCAGGTGGGCATCGGAGGAGAGCACAAGATATGCGTCCACCTGGGCCTCTTCCATCTGCTGGTGGAGTTTGGCAAGCCGGTTGGAGAGCGTCTGCTTGGAATCTGACATGGTCATCAATGCTCCTCTGATACGAATCTGGATCCCGGTCTTGCCGGGGAGGGTTGAGCGGGCCTGTCGCTGTGCTGACGGTCAGCCGAGGCCCGAAAGAAACTCGTCCATAACCCGGGCCAATTCCTCGGGCTTATGATAACCGATGTCGTGAACGGTCTCGGGTATCCAGCGCACCCGGCATTGCGGGATGTCCTTTTCGGCGGCGACGACGCCAGCCTGCTTCTGCCTGGCCCGCTCGGTATCCGCGCGTTCAGGTGTCGGGCCCGCCGGGATGATAACCGTCGGGCAGGCAATCCTGGAATAGAGCTCGGAGGCGGGCTCTTCCCACATAGCTCTCATTACCTGCAAGTGATTTTCGGGGCGCAGGATGTCCTGAATCTGTCCTTCTTGGTCCTCATACACCATGGTCTGGACGATGCGTTCGATCTGGTCGTTCCAGCAAAAAGACAACTGGTGGCGCAGGCGATCCAGGAATTGTTCCCTGTTCCCCGTCACGTCTCTGGGACGAACCCTAGCCTTGACAACCTCCCACGGTTCCCGGGGCCCGCCTGGTCTACCCACGCCGCCGTCGATCAGTCCCAGGGCGGCTATGCGGTCCGGGAAACGGGCGGCCACGTTGAGGGCTGCGGTTGCTCCCCAAGAGTGTCCGAAGACGGCAGCCCGCGAGATGCCGAGATAGTCCATAAGTCCCACGCCGTCATCTGACAGAGTCTGCCAGTCATACCCGCCCGTGGCCTGGCTGGTCTGGCCGTGTCCTCTGGCGTCGGCGGCGAAGAGCCGGTATTTGTGGCGCAAATGGCTGGCGACGAGTTCATACCAATGGGCTGAGGACGCGAGTCCGTGCATGAGCATGACCGGTTCGCCGTCGCCGCCCCAGTCCAGGTACCGAACCCGGAGTTCGCCGATGGTAGTCCAGTGTTCCGTTGGGTGCTGGCAGTCCGTGGGGTTTCGCAACGCCGGCTCCTGTCCTCAGTATTGTCGCGTTTGATTAACTTATATCCTATTCACTGAAGCGGAATCGGGCAACCCCGGCGGCTCGCGCTTTCAGACTGACACCTGGAGTATCGAAAGACGCCCTCCCGGCCCACTGACAGCAACAGTACGAATTAGGCCCCTCTGTTCTCTGGCCAACCAGAATGACCGTGGCGGCGGCGACATCCTCAACGTGATCTGGGACAATGCGCCGGCCCATCGTGGCGAGGTGTTGCGGGAGTACTTCAGGATGCCCGGCCTGAACCTGCGGCTGGTAAACCTTCCAGGCTACAGCCCGGACTTCAACGCTGATGAGGCCATCTGGGGCTGGGCCAAAGAGGAGACCACCCGCAATCTGTGCCTGGGGACCAGGGCAGCGGTACACGAACGGTTGGGCAACTTCCTGTCCGGTCCGGCCAGCCGAAAAGATGAGGTGAGACGGCGGTGCCGCACAGTGCTCCAGTCAAGGGCCGAAGCACTGTTGCCAGGCTCCCGACCCGATTCACAAAACCCAGCAAATGCATATCCCAGCTTGGCTTTAGATTAGTAGGAGTTTTAATTTTCTGATGTCATGACGAGCCTTACATACCAGTATGCCTACGACCATGACGAGAGTCGCCGTCAGGTACAGCAATGTTTCGATATCCATCTCATCTGCTCTCTGTGAACAACCGGTGCCCTACTAAATCACAGCCCGCATCCACCCCGGGAGTTGTTTCTTTGTCAACTCTCTCCAGGCCGCCTTGCCTCCAACCAGTAGCCGCGTCCTCATGAGGTGACGCCCGACCTACACCGGATTCAGTCACCGGCCTGGCCTCAGCCCTATGATAGAATCCGGCGCCTTGCGGGCAGTTTATGCGCGGTCACAGACCGAAATCGAGTAGCGGAATTTTCTCGGGCGGTGTCGTTTGACTACTATAGCCAAGGTCCAGCTCGGGTCATAGGGGAGCGATCCAGCATGCATCTCCCCTGTATAAATACTCTGCCGCTCATCGCACAGTGCCCATCCCCGGCGCAAGCTAGCCATGGGCCAATGCAGCAGTCGGCCACGCTCTGCCGTTGTCCTATCGCTTGCCTGCCCGTCGCCTGTGCTATCATTGGCCCCTAGATTGTCCTGCCTGCTCCAAAATCGCTCCTAAACCTGCCTCGCGTGCCCCTGAAGCCTCGCGTTCGCTCCTAAAGGGTCAGGTCGGAGGGCGGGGGGTGGGGGTTTTGGAGCAAGGCATCCTCTCCCTCAAGGGAGAGGGATTTTTTGAGAGGCTAACCAAATGCGGGCCATAGACATCCACGCCCATTCCACACCCCAATGCTTTCAGCGCGAGGTATTGCAGGGCCGCTCCTGGCACGGTATGACCGCCGCCGAGGGCGAACTGCACAACCCGCGCAACGCCTGGACGCCAGAACAGCGCATCGAGGACATGGACTCCATCGGCGTTGACGTGCAGATCGTCTCCACCAACGTCGCCTTCTACAAGTATGACGAAGAAGTCGCCACCACCGTCGCCATCGCCAACGACTGCAACGACGAAGTTCACCAGATGACGATGGACTATCCCGACCGGCTTTCGGGACTAGCCACACTGCCGATGCAGGACGCGCCGTCGGCGATTGCAGAACTGGAACGCGCCGTTACGCAGCTAGGTTTCAAGGGCGCGATGATCGGCGACCACGTGAACGGGCACACCTTCGACGACCCGCAGTTTCTGCCCTTCTGGAAGGCGGCAGAGCAGATGGGCGCGGTGCTGCTGATTCACCAGGCCCTGCCGACGACGGTAACGCCCCGCCTCAACCGCTATCACCTGCCCAACTCCATCGGGAACCTGACCGACCGCGTCGTGACCTTCGCCACCTTCGTGTTCGGGGGCGTGATGGACGCCTATCCCGACCTGAAAATTTGCCTGGCCCACGGCGGGGGCTACACCTGCTACGGCGCGGGCCGCATGGACCGGGGCTGGAAGGTGAGGCCGGAAGCGCGGGTCAACATCTCGCAGCCGCCCAGCGCCTATCTGAACCGCTTCTACTACGACTGCCTGACCCACAGCGAGCCGGCCCTGCGTTACCTGATAGACACCGTGGGGATAGACCGCGTGGTGCTGGGCACCGACTGGCCCGCCGACATGATGATTGACTGGCCCGTGGGATGGGTGATGGGCCTTTCCAGCCTGACTCTGGAGGAGAAAGAAGCCATTCTCTGGAAGAACCTCGAGAAGATGCTGAACCTGTGATTTGGAAATGTCGCCAGTGCGTCGGTAGGCATCGCCTTTCTGGCGACAATCTGCCGGGAGGCCGGATGGTCTATGGTACTGGCAACAATGCGAGCGATAAAACTGAAAGAGGAAGCACGTAAGGAAGGCCAAGCCCAAGAACGCAAGCGGCAGCGCAGGCGGTAAGAGGCGGCTCTTGCCAAGTATGGTGTTGATGTAGAGGGCGTCCTGATGCTCCCGCAAACGCCGGAAGTCCGCGAGTTCCTGGAAGGCGAACCGGACGAAGAGTAATAGGGGCGCAAAGCGGATGCGCCCCACCTGCCAGGCTTCTACCTGAACGCCGGCATCACTTCGTTGGCGAACAGTTCCACCGAGCGCATCACTTCCTGGTGGGTGAAGTCGCCGAATGTGAACAGGCCGTTGAAGTAGTTGATGCCGCAGTCCTCCACGGTGCGGACTATCTTATCGGCCACGGTCTGGGGCGACCCGACGATAAAGGTTTCCTCGCTGATCTGCTCGTCAAAGTCGCTGAGACGCTCCAGGGGTTCGATGGTTATGCCCGCCTGATCGAACAGGAACCCGATATGGGAGCGCCAGACCTTGTGCGCCTGGCGGGCCCTGTTCAGTGCTTCATCGTCAGTGTCGGCGACGTAGACCGGGCGGGCCATGCCGATCTTGGGTTCCGCCACATGGCCGTTGATCCGGCCGGGATTGTCCTTGTTCTCCGCCCAGATCCTCTTGTACAGGTCGTAGTGTTCCTTGTATTCCCGCGACGGCTCTATGATGCCGCAGGTGTTCATGCCCGCCTCCGCCACCCACGGGATCATCTCGATGTTGGCCGTGGGATACCACAGCGGCGGATAGGGGTCCTGGTAGGGCTTCAGCCAGAGCTTGATGCCGGAATAGTTGTAATACTTGCCCTCGAAGTCCAGGGTCTCGTTGTTGAAGCCGTAGAGCAGGACCTCCAGGGCCTCGCGCATCATGTCGCGGCGTTCTTCTTCACCGGGCAGCCCGAACCGCTCTGCCTCCATGGGCACCACGCCGCGAGCGAATCCCAGTTCCAGCCTTCCTTGGCACAGGTGGTCCAGCATACAGATTTCGTGGTAAAGCCGCAGCGGATTGTGGAAGGGCAGCAGGAATCCCAGCGGCCCTATTCGGATGCGGCTGGTGCGCTGGGCGATGGCCGACAGGAAGATGCCGGGAGATGGCGCGATGCACAATGGGGTCGTGTGATGCTCCACCAGGTGAAAGGCGTAAAAGTCGTTCCTGTCGGCGAACTCGGCCAGTTCCAGGCGATTCTCATATATGTCCGCCGCCCGTTCTTCGCTCCATTCCACCGAGTCGAATATCCCGAAGTCCAGATGAATACCAGTGGGCTTGACGCTGGGCATTTGGTTCCTCCATCAATATTCTTGGCTGGATTAGTCGCGACTGATGGCTAGCCGGATGAATTCGTTGCAGATTGCGTTGGCCTGTTCCGAGGCCTTGAGAGGCATGAGTGGGAAAGCGTGGGGCAGTCCGGGGTGGACCGCGATGTTGGCCTCATTGCCTGCGGCGAGCCAGCGCGCGTGCATGAACAGGGTGTCGTCGAGAAGCGGGTCAACCGTGCCCACGGAAAATAGCGCAGGCGGAAGGCCGGAAAGGTCAGCATACAGGGGAGACACATCCGGGTCGGTGCGCCTCTCCGCCGGCACGAACATATCCAGGCACCAGTTGATGTACGGCCTGCTCAACACCACGTAGCGGTCGCCCCAGGCGCGGGAGCTGGGAGTGAGAGTAAGGTCGTAAGCGCCGTACAGCAGGTTGGCTCCCTTGTAGGCGCTGGTCAAACCGTGCCGGTCGCGCATACGCAGGAGAGCGACGGACGCAAGATGCGCCCCGGCGGACTCGCCGCCTATGACCAGATTCTCAGTGCCGAACTCGGCTCCGGCGTTGCGGGCCAGCCACAAGCCGGCGGTCTCGGCATCGTCTGGCCCGGCGGGGTACGGATACTCCGGGGCCAGCCGGTAATCAACGCTGATGACCGCGACCTCGCACTCGTTGGCAATGCGCTCCAGTCGCGGGTCCTGCAGGTCGGATGCGCCCTGCGCCCAGCCGCCGCCGTGGAAGTGAAGGTACACGCCCTTGACTACCGGCGGGGTGAACACCCGCAGCGTCAGCCCGCTAGCGGGACTGTCAATCACCCGGTCGGCCGCGATGTCGGAATGCACTACCGGGCCGAAGAAGGACTGACCCGATCGCGCAGCCTCGCGCACCGCCTGGATTCCCACTTCCTGCGGCGGCGAAACTGTGGACAGCCGGGCTTCCAGTTCCGCAACGAAGGCCACCGTTTCTTGGTCAGCCGCCGACGGGTCGAATTCCGTCCTCTCCAGTCCCTGTGATGCTACCATCTACAGCCTCCAGCGGGTTACCGCAGTTCGTCGTTCCAGACTTGAAATGCCATTGCCACCGCTCCGGCAGCGGCGCCGAAGGTCGTGGTCAGAAGTCCCCACGCGGCTCGGGCGTCGCTGTGGAAGTGCTTGGCCGGAACGTACACCCCCGGCATGTGGTCTATGTCCGCCCAGTTGAGCATTCCAATCACCGCCGCAATGAGCAGCAGCACGACCGCCAGTCCGGTCAGGAAGCCACTGGCCCGGCCTCTCAGGATGCGCCATAGAATCAGCAATGCCGCGACTGCTGACAATGACAGGGTAAACACGCCGTCGCCCACCATGCCGTGAATCTGGAATCGCTCGATTTCCCCGCCGACGTGCAACTCCCCGGCGACATTGGCCCACGGGCCGACGGCAGAGCCGACAATCACCAGCCCTGCGGCAGCCAGGCCAACCACCGCCGCCAGCGGCAGGCGGGGCCGGAAGCGCCGCGCCTGGGCTGGTTCGCTGCTGAAAGTCGAGGTCATGCGCGCTTATCCAGTATTTCCGGCAAGGCTCTGGTCATCCATTCGGACTATTTTATCGGAGCCAGTTGAAACAGATATGCTTCCATTTCCCGCGACGGCATGAATCGGGCCCTGCTGGGAGGCCTCTTGGCGTCAGCTTCCACCATTTCCAGCGTCAATGCCTCGCCCTTGGCAGTCCTGAAATGCGACGAAAGATCAGGATGAGAGGAATCAAGAAGCAGACTGCCTCCGTCTAACGCTCCAACCAGCCGGTAGCCAGGGTCAACCTGGGCGCGGGCGGCATCATAATGCCCGTTATTGGCCAACAGAAGGCCGCCGGGTTTCAGGAAAGAACGGCAGGCTTGAGACACAAACCCGGCGTTAAGTGAAATCAACAGATCAAACGAAACATGAGGTTCGCTATCAAAGCGGGCGTAGTCTTCCTCATAACACCAGATACGGGGGTTTTCCGAGTATTCTCTATGACCACTGAGATATTCCAGCAGGTCATGTGAGGCCAGAGCGGCGGCTATGCCCTTGACCGAATCAACATAGCAGACTTCCGGGAACACCAGCGAGGGGGTGACGTGCAAGTAGCTGCCTGGATATAGCACCCGGCGGCAGTCAAAATTCTCCTCAACCAGCCGGAAGGCCCAGAGCAGGTCGTGAAAACCATCATGCTTATGACGGTAGTCGGCCAGATAGGTATCCAGCGGCTGCTTCGCTCTCAATCCGCCTCGCTCCGGTGTTGTCGGGATTGCCATAGCTCTTGGGAAGCCAGCCGCGCCCCTTCGACCAGCGAGGCCAGTTTCATCCACACAATTTTGGAATCCACCTGTAGTCTTCCTGCGAAGGTGCCGAAACCGCAGTCGGCGCCCACCAGCAGATTTTCCCTACCGACGACCCCTGCGTAGCGGACGATGCGCTCGGCCACGTACTCGGGATGCTCTACGAAGTTGGACGTGGAGTCTATCATGCCCGGAATGACCGTCTTGCCCTCCGGCAGCTTGACGTCCCGCCAAATCTTCCACTCGTGACCGTGGCGGGGGTTCGCAGCCGGGAAAGAGAAGGCGGCGGGCTTGGCTTCCAGAACAATGTCCACGATGTCGCGCAGCGGCACGTCGGTATGGTGCGGCCCCATGGTGCTGCTCCAGCATACGTGCATCCGCATACGTTCGGCGGGAATGCCAGCAACTGCGTGATTCAGCGCTTCGACGTGCATCCTGATGACGCTGCGGAACTCCTCCAGCGTCAAGTGGGCGAACACCGTGCTGCGGCTGAGGGCCAAATCCGGGCAGTCCAGTTGCAGCAGGAATCCGGCGTTGACGATAGCCTCATAGGCCCTCTTCATCACATCGCCCAGGGCGTACAGGTATGCCTCATCATCAGGGTAGTGATGATTGTGCAGGAAACGGGCTATCTGTCCGGGTGACGGCGAGGTCATGAACACTTCCTCGCACACAGAGTCGCCGTCCCGGTCATCCTGGGCTTGTCGAAGGGCAACCGCCAGGTTGTACAGGTCGCGCTGGAACGAAGGCCAGTCTTTCCAGTCCACCGGCCCGACGCACGCGGGGCGTACCTGGAAAGGCGAGGCAAAGGGCTTTAGCAGTTCCCCCAGCTCCGGGAATTCCTCGTCGCCAGCTCCTATAGGAGGCGTACTCTCCCCCTCGAACCCGGTCAGCAAGTCTTTGACGAAAACCGTATAGTCCACGCGGCCCATCTCGCCGTCGTTGATCACGTCGAGGCCGCACTCCAACTGCCGCGACACGGTGTCGGCCACGGCATCGCGCACCGACTGATGCAACAGGGTCTCATCTTCCAGTTGCCCCCGCTGCTGTTTCAACAGCAGATCGAGCATGGGACGAGGCCGTGGCAAGCTGCCGGTGTGGGTGGTAAGAATCCGTTCCGTGCTTCGTTTCATAGCTATGGAAGTTTACCATAGCAAATCTGAGCCGGGACGAGGAATTACTTTGCTCTACGAAAAGGCGAAGCAGTTGATACGAATTTCGGCTATAATCCCGTAGTCTCAATTTCCCCTTTCCAATCCTATGATTCAGGAGCTTCCCCGTCAGATGCGAACCGTAGATATTCACGCACACATCAGCCCGGAAGGCATGGTCAAGGCCATGGCCGAAGGGAAGGACTGGCACGGCATTTCCTCAGCCGAGATGCTGCCCACCCACGAATACACGCCGCGCACCATGTGGACGCCAGAACAGCGGCTCAAGGAAATGGACGAACTGAACGTGGATGTTCACGTCCTCTCCACCAACTCCTTCTTCTACTTCTACGAGCGGGATGCCGCCGCCATAACAGCGATGGCCCGCGAGTGCAATGAGTACGTGTCTCAACTCACAAAGGACCATCCGGACCGGTTTGCGGGATTCGCCACCCTGCCAATGCAGGACGTCAACGCCTCCGTCGCCGAACTGGAGCGCGGGATGCAGACCCTGGGGCTGAAGGGCGCCATGATAGGCGACCACGTGAACGGCGTCACCTACGATGACCCATCATTTATGCCGCTGTGGAAAGCGGCGGAGGCATCCGGGGCCGTTATCTTCATCCATCAGTCCGGGGACACGGTTGTCAGCCCTCGCAGCAACAACTACCACCTGCCCAACACCATCGGCAACCTAGCCGACCGGGCCGTGACCTTCGCCTCGTTCGTCTTCGGGGGTGTGATGGACGCCTGCCCGGGTCTGAAAGTCTGCCTGTCCCACGGCGGCGGCTACACCTGCTTCGGCGCAGGCCGCATGGACCGGGGCTGGCAGGTGCGCTCCGAGGCCCGTGTCAACATCCAGCAGCCCCCCAGCCGCTATCTCGACCGTTTCTGGTACGACTGCCTCACCCACAGCGAAGACGCCCTGCGAATGCTCATTGACAGCGTGGGCATTGACCGGGTGGTGTTCGGCACCGACTGGCCCTTCGACATGGCCATAGATGAGCCAGTCTCATGGGTGCGGAGCATGACCAAACTAACCGACGCCGAGAAGGACGCCATCCTGGGCGGGAACATCGAAAACCTGCTGGGACTGGATTAGGGAGAGACCAGAAGAATGCGCAGCATAGACATACACGCTCATCTGATGCCCCACTGTATGCTGGACACGCTCTATCGCGGCGACTCCTGGCACGGCGTCACCGGGCATCGCAACGCCGATGGACAATTGGTATACGGCCTCGGAGAGCTGACTCAGCCGCTGACTCCCGCCTTCGGCTGGGACACGGAGCAGAGGCTCGCCGACATGAACTCGCTGGGTGTGGATGTTCATGTAGTCTCCACCTTCGTCGGCTACTACACCTTCCCAACTGTTGACGACGCCGTTGCCGCCTGCCGCGAGGCCAACGAGGAAGTTGCCGGCATGATGCGTCAGCACCCCGACCGCTTCTCCGGCTTCTGCACCCTACCGATGCAGGACATCAACGCCGCCGTTGCCGAGCTGGAACGGGGAGTGCGTGACCTGGGACTCAAAGGCGCGATGATCGGCGATCACGTCAACTGCGTCACCTATGACGATCCGTCCTTCATGCCCCTGTGGAAAGCAGCCGAAGCCCTGGGCGCGGCCGTCTTCATACACCAGGTGGGAGACACCGTGGTTACGCCGCGCAGCGACCGCTATCACCTTCCCAACAGCATCGGAAACCTCGCCGACCGGGCTATCACTTTCGCCTCCTTCGTCTTTGGCGGGGTGATGGACGCCTGCCCCGGCCTGAAGGTGGTGCTGGCCCATGGGGGCGGGTACACCTGCTTCGGCATCGGGCGGATGGACCGGGGCTGGCAGGTGCGCCGCGAGGCACGGGTCAATATCCAGCAGCCGCCCAGCGCCTATCTCGACAAGTTCTACTACGACTGCCTCACCCACAGCGAGCCCGCTCTGCGCTACCTGATTGACACCGTGGGCGCAGACCGCATTGTATTCGGCACCGACTGGCCTGCGGACATGGCCATTGACTGGCCGGTGTCATGGGTGCTGCGGCAGGAAAGCCTGACCACGGAGGAGAAAGAAGCTATCCTCTGGAAGAACGCTGAGCGGCTGCTGGGCATATAAATTCTTTGCGTCTTTGCGCCTTTGCGTCAAAAAACCGCTAACACATCGGAGGTCATCCCCTTGTTCCTGATGCGGTTCACCGAGCGGGCCTACACCAATTACACCGAGGAAGACGTTTTGCGCAGCCCCAACAAGGCCGTGCGCGTGACCTTCTCCAATTCCCACTTCGACCCTGCCGTTGCCTCCCGGCAGTACAACGAGTCTCTGGACGAGTGGGAGTACGTGGAAGAGCTGGGGTTCGAGGGCATGATGCTCAACGAGCACCACAACACCCCTACCAGCCTCGGCGCGGCGATGAACCTCGAAGCCGCCATCCTGGCCCGCATCACCAAGAAACCCAAGATAGTACTGATGGGCAATCCGCTGCCCATTCACGACAATCCCCTCCGCCTGGCCGAGGAGCTGGCCGAAATTGACATGATTTCCGGCGGACGGCTGGTCTCCGGTTTCGTGCGCGGCGGAGGCACCGAAACCTGGTCCACCAATGCCAACCCGGTGCACAACCGGGAGCGGTTCGAGGAAGCCCACGACCTGATAATGAAGGCGTGGACGACCCCAGGCCCGTTTCGATGGGAAGGCAAGCACTACCACTTCCGGGTGGTGAACCCTTTCCAGGTGCCGTTGCAGAAACCCCACCCGCCGGTATGGATACCCGGCTCAGGCAGCGCCGAGACGGTGGTATGGTGCGCCGAGCGGCGCTATCCCTACTCTACCTCGGCATCGTTCCCGACTCTTTCGGACAGATGCAGCAGATTTATAGCGAAGCAGCGCATGAGTTCGGCTACGAGGCTGGGCCGGAGCACTTTGGGTATATGCTCCCCATCCACGTTCAGGACACCGACGAAAAGGCGTACAAGGCTGGCCGCGGGTTCCTGGAGGCGCTGGTGGGCGTCGGGCGCGTCCCTATGCCGAGGGAGTATTCCTTCCCGCCCGGCTACAGCCGCGCCACCATGCGCACGTCGGAGTCCGCCGCCGCCCTGTCGGCGCAGGCAAGGGCCGCCCGGCTCAACGACCCCTTCCGCACCGGCCCCATTACCGACGAAGCCTATCAGGGCATGATAGACGCCAACCGCCTGGTAATCGGCAGCCCCGACACGGTGATACGCAAGCTGCGCGAGGTGCTGGCGCGGGTGCGCCCCGGTATCCTCGGCGTGTGGACCAATGACGGCTCCATCACCCACAAAGACACCATGCGCTGCCTGGAGTTGTTCGGAAAGGAGGTGATGCCCGCTGTCCGGGAAACGGGGAAGGAATTCGAGCTGACCGACCCGTTCCAGCGTGAACCCTGAAGCCCCTAAACCCGCCCTCTCCCAATTGACGCGGATTTCGCCGATAGCTATAATCCGCGCTTGTTGCGGTAAGTTCCGCAATAGCTTTTTAATGTGGCTCGTCCCGTGCGCACAGGCGGCGCACTTCTGGGGAGGAGCACGCATCCAACATCTTCTGTTACGAGGTATTGATGTTAGCCAGATTGCTATTGAATGGGAAATTCTTGACGTTGGCGCTGGTCGCGGCATTGGCCTTCGTCATCGCCTGCGGCGGAGCGGCAGAGGAGCCGACTGACGCGCCTGCGCCTACCGCTGCGCCCACCCAGGCGGCCGCGCCCGCAGCAACCCCGTCTGGCGCGCCACCCCAGGAAGACCGCCCCACCGCCACCAGCGCGGCTCCGGCCGGCGCGCCACCCCAGGAAGACCGCCCGACGCCTACAAGCGCAGCTCCGGCCGCGGCTGCGACTCCTACGGCCATGCCGCAGCCCACTGCGGTGGTGCCCGTTTCCGAGACTACCCGCTTGGTCTACGCCATCGGTGCAGTGGCCAACGAGACCAACCGCCCCTGGGCCGGCAGCCGTCAGGCCTACGTGCAGTACGAGCCAATGCTGGAGAACCTTCTGGCTAAGGACGTGAATGACGGCCAGATCGTGCCCCGCTTGGCCGAATCCTGGGAAGCCAGCGAAGACTTGAGCACTTGGGACATCAAGCTACGCGAGGGCGTCCAGTTCCATGACGGCTGGGGTGAGTTCACGTCCGCCGATCTGATGCACACCCTCAAGATTCTCTGCCGCGAGGACAGCCGTCTGTCCACCTGCGGGGGCATCACTACGCGCTCAGAACGCGGCGACGCCATGAACTACGAGGAAGTGCTGGAAGTCCACGACGACTACAACGTCACCTTCCACGGCACTCGCACCAATTCCAATATGCTGTTCTACCTCGGCGCCCAGTCCGGTGAAATGTCGCCTTGGAGCGTCGCTTTCTGGGAAGCCGAAGGCGAGGCAGGACTGGACGAGAAGGGCCTCGTTGGCACCAACACCTACCAGTACCTGGACCGCAACCAGGGAACCTCTATCATCATGGAGAAAATCGACTACGATCACTGGAGTGGCGAGAACCCTGAATTCCAGGAACTGGAGATAACCTGGATTCCCGAGGACGCTTCGCGCTACGCCGGTCTGCTGGCTGGCGAAATCCACGTCGCCGACCTTCCCATTGACCTGCAACAGGACGCCGTCAGCGAGGGAATGGCTCTCATCAAGTCTCGCTTCACTTCCAACGACGTGTCCATCTTCTTCGGCGGTTCCTATTACGCCACTGAGGCCGAGTCCGGGGAATTCGGAAAGCTGTCTGAGGAGGCCCACGACCCCGACCAGCCGTGGAACGACCTGAACATCCGCAGGGCCATGAACAAGGCTATCAACCGCGTGGAGTTGGGTGACTTCCTGTACGCCGGATACTGGCAACCAATGTACATTGACGGCTTCCACCCCACGCTGGAAGGCTGGAACGACGAATGGGTCGAGCGGTACGACGAAGAGTACGGCTATGACCCCGACGCAGCCCGCGACCTGATTGAGGCCGCTGGGTACTCCACCGACCGCAAAGAAGGCCCGAAGGGGCACATCAAGGTCACCGCAAACTCCTATGTCTCGCCAGGCGAGTCGGAGCTGCCGCAGATCATCGAGTCCATTACTCAATACTGGAACCAGATTGGCATTGAGGCCAAGCTGGTGGACCTGGACGGCTCGGAGGTCGCCAACCGCTATCGCGGGCGCACCATGCAGAACCAGGTCTGGCCCAACATCATCATCTACTTCCCCATCGAGTACTACGTCAACATCGCGTACACCAGTCATGGCGTGACCAAGCACTACGAGGACGACTGGCTCAACGCGAGGATCAAGGACCTCCAGGTAACCTATGACACGGCGGACCGGGACGATATCGCACGCGACATCGGTAACTACATGTACGACAACCATGTTTCGATGCCGCTGTTCTGGTTCCCGCACACCATCACGGTGAACCCCGAAGTGGTGGCCGACTGGGTCTACCCCGGCAACACGGTACCGCGCCTCTGCTGCGCCGCCTACGCCAAGGCCGCCCGCTAAGAAAGGCATCGCCATCGGCAACCGTAAGGGGCATCCCGATAGCCGGGATGCCCCTTATCTTTGGGAGTTGCATCAATCCAACGGAATGATTGACAGCCGCCGGGTGCCTGCCTAGCATATAGGTGAATGAAACGTTTCCTTGACGTCTATTGGGTCATCTACTTCATTGGTTATCTGGTAGCCGTTGCCGTTATGCTTTGGCTCCACTGGGATGACCTGCTATACAAAGACAACCTCCTCTTGCTATTAGCCACAATATACGGCGTAGCCGCGGGCTCGGCGTCGGCATTCGCAATCATCGTAGAGGGCGGAGGGTACATCGTGCTACTGATTCCAAAAAGGGTCAAAGAACTGATAAACGAAGGACGCAAGCAAGAACGTGCCGAATGGATCGCGTGGCTGAAGCGGCGCCGAGAGGCGGAGGCCAACAACCAGTCCTTCGATGAACCGCCGCCTTCTGAACGAGAATAGCAAAAATTTGTTTTGCCTGCGGTCGTCTAATACAGGTGGCAGCTTGTCATGTGGCCCGGCTCCACTTCCTTGTACTCCGGTACTTCCACGGAACAGCGGTCCATGGCGAAGGGGCAACGGGGATGGAAGCGGCAGCCCGTGGGCGGATTGATTGGAGACGGCACTTCGCCGGTCAGTACAATGTCTTCCCGTATCAGGTCCGGGTGAGAGGGCAGAGCAGCGGAAAACAGCGCGCGGGTGTAAGGGTGGAGCGGGTTGTGGTAGATCTCCTCGGTGTCTCCATATTCCACGATCTGCCCCAGATACATCACGGCCGTATCGTGGGCCATGTACCGCACCGTCGCCAGGTTATGGGCGATAAGCAGGAAGGCGACGTTGAATTCGTTTTGCAGAATCTTCAGCAGGTTCATCACTTGGGCGCGGATGGAGACGTCCAGCGCCGAAACCGGCTCGTCGAGCACAATCAGCTTGGGGTATGACACCAGCGCGCTGGCCACGGCGATGCGCTGGCGCTGTCCGCCGCTGAACTCGTGGGGATACTGGTGCGCCTGCTCCCGGTGCAGTCCCACCTGCTCCAGGACCTCCGCTACCCTCACCTCCATCTGCTCACGCGACATTTCGCCCTGGTTAACCACCAGCGACTCGGCCACGATGTCGCGGACGCGCATTCTGGGGCTGAGTGACGACCACGGGTCCTGGAACACAGCCCCAACGGTAGTGCGGTATTCCTTCAACTTGTCGCCTCGAAAGTCCTGAATATCCTCCCCATTGAGCATTATTTTCCCGCCCGTGGGACGTTCGATGCGCAACAGCAGCTTGCTGGTGGTGGTCTTGCCGCAACCCGACTCGCCAACCAGCCCCAATGTCCTGCCTTCCCGGATGGTGAAGCTGATGCCGTCCACCGCCTGAACGTAACCGATGGTCTTCATCAGGATCAGACCCTGGGTGACCGGGAAGTGCTTTTGCAGGTTCTCGACCCTGATCAGCGGTTCATCATGGGTTGTTGCGCCCTGTTCGGCTACTGCCATGAGGTGTCCAGCCTCCAGCAATCCGCAGTGTGGTCTTCGTCCAGCCTGTATGACGACGGATACTCAGCCAGGCACTGTTCCCGGGCGTGCTGGCAGCGCGGCGCGAAGCGGCATCCGGGAGGAAGGTCGCGGAGCAACGGCGGCTGCCCTTCAATGGAGTACAGCCATTCCACCCTCTCCTCCAGCTTGGGCACCGAGGCCATCAACGCCTCGGTGTAGGGATGGGAAGGGTTGTTGAACAGGTTCCGAACCGGCCCCTGCTCCACTATGCGTCCGGCGTACATGACCGCCACCCGGTCGCACATCCGGGCGACCACCCCAAAGTCGTGGGTAATGAAGATAATAGCCAGGCCGGTATGTTCCTGGATTTCCTTGAGCAACCTCAGGTACTGCAACTGAATAGTTACGTCGAGCGCCGTGGTCGGCTCGTCTGCGATGATTACCGACGGCTCGCAGGAGATTGCTATAGCCCCCACCACGCGCTGCTTCATGCCGCCGCTCATCTGGTGGGGATAATCGTGGAGGCGTCGCTCCGGGGCGGCCACATTGACGCTGCGGAGGGCATCTATGGCCCGGCGCACCATGCTCTTGCTATTTTCCTTATGCGTCTGCCCCAGGGCTTCCCGCAACTGGTTGCCGATGGTGTAGAGCGGGTTCAGGGAAGTCTGAGGGTCTTGCAGAATCATGGAAATGCGCTTCCCGCGGACCTGCCGCATCTCCTCTTCGCTTTTCTGGACCAGGTCTTCGCCCTCCAGCAATATCTGACCGCTGACAATGCGGCCAGCCGGTTTGGGCACCAGCCGCAACAGGGAGCGGGCAGTCATGCTCTTGCCACAGCCAGATTCGCCGACGATGCCCAGGGTCTCCCCCTGTCGCAGATCAAAGTCTATCCCGTCAACTGCCTTTACGATGCCGGCGCGGGTATAGAAATAGGTGCGAAGATCCCGCACTTGAAGGATGACGTCGCCGGGTCCTCTTCCGGCTGGACGGGGACTCGCGGATTCAGTTCTGGTCGTCATACGTTCCTCTGTTTCGGATCAAGGCGGTCGCGGAGCCAGTCGCCCAGCAGGTTGAAGGACAGCACCACGAGTACGATAGCCACGCCGGGGAACAGGGAAAGCTGCCAGCCCTTGCCGGAGATCACCAGTTCTCGCCCCTCGGACACCAGCAGCCCCCAAGCGGGTGTAGGCCTCGGAATGCCCGCACCCAGGAAACTGAGGATAGCTTCGAGCAAAATCACGAACCCCACTTGCAGCGTCGCCAGCACTATGATGGTGTTGAACACGTTGGGCAGGATGTGGCGCACGATGACGCGGAAGTGGGACGCCCCAATCACGCGGGCGCGGGCCACGAAGTCCTGGTTCTTGATTGTCAGCACTTCGCCCCTCACCTGCCTCGCATACCGCGACCACAGGATGAAGCAGATGACAAAAATCACCACGCCGAAACTCGGCCCTCGCGACGTCACCAGCGCGAGGGCCAGCAGTATTGCGGGTATTGCGAGGAAGACGTCCACCCCCCGCATTATCAGGTTGTCGATCCAGCCGCCAAAATAACCCGCCATCAGTCCCAGCGACACTCCGATGACACCGCTGACGAAGATGACGCTGAGCGAGACCAACAGCACGTACTTCGCGCCGTGGATGATACGGCTGAGAATGTCGCGCCCCTGCTTGTCTGTTCCAAGCACATGGTCCCAGGTGCCGCCCTCGGCCCATACCGGAGGTTTGAGACGGTTGGGGAGGCTCCCGTCGTCTATCGGATGGTAAGGGGCAATCCAGGGCGCGAAAATTGCAGGGATTATCAGGATGACAACCAGGATAAGTATGGGAACCAGCGGGTAGCGTCGGGCTTCCCGGACAAACCGGGAAAGCCGGCCTGCCCGGGGTTCAGCTTGCGCCGGTGTTGGCAGCGAAACTTCCATTTGTTGTCACTCAATAGCTGAATGAGCCTTCAGGCCGACGACTGGCCGCTCCCTCTCTTTCCCGGAGGACGCAGGTCCTAGGCCCGGTCGTAACGGATGCGCGGGTCAAGATAGGCGTAGAGAATATCCACCGCGAGGTTCATCCCGATGTAGATGACGGCAAAGAGCACCACCACGGCCTGGATTACCGGATAGTCTCGTCCGCGGATGGCTTCGATTGCCAAGTTCCCGGTACCAGGCAGGCTGAACACCGTTTCCGTGACTATGGCCCCGGTCATCACCTGGGCGGCCAGAATGCCGAACAGGGTCAGCGGTGGTATAGAGGCGTTCCGCAGACAGTGCTTCCAGATGACCTTCCATTCCTGGATGCCCTTCACCCTGGCCAGGGTCACGTACTCCGTTTCCAGCACCTCCAGCATGGCGGAGCGCACCAGCCTCATCAGGGCTGCAACCTGGAACCAGCCCAGCGTAATGGCCGGCAGGACAATCCACAATATGCCTTCGTCTCCGCCCGTGGGAAACCAGTCTACCTCCACGGCGAAGATCCAGATAAGCATTATGCCCAGCCAGAAGGGAGGAGTAGCCTGTCCCAACAGGGCGAACACCTTTCCATTCAAGTCAAAGATGGTGTCTTTCTTCACTGCCGACAGCACACCAATGGGGACGGCGATAAGCACACTGATGCCAATAGCCACCGCGCCCAGTTTCAGGGTCAGGGGAAACCGTTCGATAACCAGTCCCATGGCCGTGCGGTCGGCCCACTTGACCGAATCGCCGAAGTCTCCGCGGAAGGCATTGGCCAGAAAATCGAAATACTGCTCAGGGTAGGACTTGTCCAGCCCCCACAGTTCCATGAAAGCCTGTTGCTGCTCAGGCGTGGCGTCCAGAGGAAGCATCGTGTCTATCGGGTTGCCGGAGGCGCGGGCCAGCACGAAAACGATAATCGAGACCGCAAAAAGGACTATTATCGCGTAGAAACAACGAACGATGATGAAACGCTGCATAACATCCAGCGGGAGCTTTTCGCGCCCCCTCAGGAGAATGACTTAGAATAGAATACCGCCTATTCAGTGTCAACAAAATCTCGCTGCAATAGTGGTCTGAAGGGCCACCGGCGGACGCTATGAATGATCCGGGGCGGCCTTGGTAAGCTCTCGCAGGAAGGTAGTGGCGTAGGAACCGCTGGGAAGGGTGAACTCAACCACGTAGCCTTCCGGGCAGGCTCTGAATGAAACATCTTCCGGGCGGACACGGCTGATCCGCCATGCCCCTCGCGTATAGCGCCGGAAGTCGCTGCGTCGCAGTCCGAACCGCAGCAGGGTTTCCTCTTCGTGCGCCGCCGCGTCCTCCAGACCGCCGGCGACCTTCCGCCCGTAAAGGGGAAGCACGGCGCTTATCTCCAGCCGCCGCGCCCGCTCCGACTCCATCTCGCCATCGCCTACCAGGAACATACCCCCAGTATCGTGACGGCGGGCGCGGTCTCCGGTAAACACCCGGTCGTACATCCCTCGCTCGATACGCCCTTTCAAGTTCCAATTGAACAGGT
The DNA here is from genome assembly GCA_009840175.1 of Chloroflexota bacterium. Lineage (GTDB taxonomy): Bacteria > Chloroflexota > Dehalococcoidia > Lucifugimonadales > UBA3495 > VXOI01. The sequence goes on from VXOI01000267.1 coordinate 30,042, forward strand.
GAGATTGCAGAGCTGATATGAAGAACTCGTTGAGCCTCCTGCCGCCCGGCACCTTCTCTCCCCGCAACAGACGCACCCCGTCTATGGCATTGCTGTTGAAGCGCCCGAACCTCTGGGGGCCGAAATAGTTGGGCAGCCCGACGCTCCGCAACCTTTCGATTATGGCGTTGGCGCGACCTTCCCATTCGGAATCCGGCTCTCGAATTCGCGCCTCGAACCTGTTGCCGCGCAGATTCCCCCGCCTTAGCCCCTCGCCGTGGCGCGAGGTTTCCAGCACACGCACCCCTTCCATTTCGTCGAGAGCCTCAAGATGCTCAGAAAAACTGGCAGGGACGCTGAGCCACTGGCGTGTAACAGCGTACTTGTCTTTCAGGCCAGCGATACCCACCGCGTTATACGGCACGCCTCGCTGTCGCAATGCAGCTATGAGGTCCTGGGTGTTCAGATTGCGCTTTTCGACGTAGGCATAGGCGTATTCGCCATTGCCGGAGAGAAGACAACGAGGCACTTCCGACACGACAAAGTCGCCCACACAGGCCAGGGTGCGTCCCCATGTACCTGCTAGCCCGCCGGTGGCGGCCGGCAGCGTTGACCAGTCAAACCGGAAATCTACCAGATCGGGAGAAGAGGCGAGAATGTCCGATGTGCTCTGAAAGGTCATGCTAACAACCTGAGGGCGGGCATGATGCCCGCCCCTGGATTACGCGCTGGAAGAGTCGCTATGGTTATCCCAGACCTTTGGCCCGGAATATCTCGTTGGCAACATCGATGGCGGCTCGGGTAAAGGGGATGCCGCCGTAGAATGTAGCGTGTATGAACACTTCCACGATTTCCTCGGTTGTCAACCCGACGTGGAGAGCGCCGTTGATGTGGCTCCGCAGCGGCCCTTCGCGGCCCAATACGGTCAGGCAGGCCAGAGTGCAAATCGAGCGCTCCGCCAACTCCAACCCCGGACGATTCCATACCGAGCCCCAATAGTATTCGGTACTGAGCCGGTTAAAGTCGCGCTCGGCCTGGGTCATCGGGCCTGGCCGTCCCTCAGCAGGCGGCCCCATCAGCTCTTCCCGGCGGGCTGCTCCACGCTGGTATAAGTCGTCGGGCGTCTCCGACGGATCGAACACCAGTTCCGGCTCGAAGTCTATCCCCAATCCGTCGAACACCCCCTTGGCCACACCCATCGCGTTGAAGGCGGTGGGCACTCCGCTGTACCACGAAGCATGAATCATCACCTCAATGACCTGCTGCGGGGTCAGGCCGAGGTTCAGGGCGTTGGCTACGTGGCGGGTCAACTGGTTCTCCCGCTGGAGTACCGTCAGGACCGAAAGCGTGATCATTTCCCGTCGGCGCAGGGGCAGGGCCGGACGCTGCCAGATAGTGCCGAACAACGCTTCCATTGCGATGCGATGCAAGTCAGGAGCGACATCCTGGGAAGCGGGTACGGAGCCGCTTCCTATCGGTCCTCCGCCAACAAACTTCGATCTGGTTTCCAGCCCCTTCTCGAAACGTTCGTTCAGGGTTGTCATGTCATTCTCCGGGTCAGGGGTTAGTTGAGGTGCGCCACCTTCGGGGCCACCTGCTCCATCAGGAGTTGCTGCGAACGCTGCACCAGCGTATGGTCGTCGGGGTCCATGGTGATTCCCAGCAGGGTCCCGAACCCGCCGGTTTCCTCGTAAGTCTGTTCGATCTTCTCGACCACTTCCGACGGGTCGCCGACTATCCAGATGTTCTCCATCATGTAGTCAACGGTGACGTCTTCATCGGCCATACCCGGATCGTTCTTGAGGTGGCCGAGTATGCCGCCGGCCTGGCGGTTCTTCCACTGGTGTTCCTCGAAGGGCTTGCCGAGAACGATGCGGGCCTCCTCGCGGGCCGACTCCGGCGTCTCACCGACGTAGATATCCCGACCCAGGCGCAGCTCGCTGCGATTGGCGACACGGCCCGCGCTGGCGGCGCCCTGCTCGCAGGTGTGCCACAGGTCGGGAACGAAGCGGTTTGGCAGATTGGTCATGGGAATCCAGCCCTTCTCGCCGGCCATGCGGATGGTCTCGGTGTTGGGGGATGAAGCGGCCACGCCGATGGGCGGGTGCGGCTGCTGGTAAGGCTTGAAGTAGAGACGGCGTCCCAGCTCAGCCATCTCTTCGGGCGCATGAACCTGGTAATGTTTGCCTTCGTAGCCGAACTTGCCGCTGTCGGCGTTCTCCCACAGGCCGAGCACGACTTCCAGGGCCTCCCGGCCCCGCTCGCGCACATCGTCCATGCTGTCATATTCGACGCCATAGAGTTGCAGGTCGGTGGGCAATGACCGTAGGCCGATGCCCCAGTAGAAACGCCCCCTGGCCATGTGGTCCAGCATGGCAATGCGGTGGGCGGTGTCCACCGGATGATGCAGCGGCAGCATGGTGACGCCCGTCGCAAGGATGATGTTCTCCGTAAGGGCCAGCGCCTGAGCGATAATGAGCTCCGGCACTGGAGCGTTCTCCCAAGTCTCGGTGATGTGCTCGCCCACCCACGCTTCCCGGACACCCAGCTTGTCGGCTTGGACAATAAGCTCAACGTCTCGGTCGTAGGAGTCCGACGGCGACCGGCGCGGGGGATGCAAAGGCATCATAAACAATCCAAATTCCATTGGGGTTCCTCCCGTTTTCCATTAGAGTTTGCCGGTATAAGTATCCAGCTTAGGCCATGTTCAACTATGGCTTGGGCGTGGGCACCGGGATGCCGGGGATGTTGACACGCACTGACCAGAGCCTGTCCCAACTGGTAAAGTACAGCGTCTTCCAGTCGCCGCCGCCGAAGCACATATTCGTGTGCAGTGGCGCACCCGTCTCGATACTGCCCAAGTGCTTCCCGGATGGGTCAATTATCCAGATGCCGCCCGAGCCGCCAACATACACGTTGCCCTCGACATCCACCTTCATCCCGTCGGGGATGCCGGGACGCTCGCCCAGGTTGTGGCTGAATATGCGGCTGGTGGCCAGCGCCAGCGTCCCATTCGGCTGCATATCGAAGGCCCGCAGGTGTCCGAGCCGCGAGTCAATGACGTACAGAACGCTCTCATCGGGATTGAACGCCAGCCCGTTCGGACCCACGTAATCCCGCACAAGCAGCGTAATCGTCCCCAAGTCCGGCGAAACACGATAGACGCCAGGGAAGTTGAGGTCGAACTGCGTTTGCGCCGGCATTCCAGCGTTGGGGTCGGTGAAGTATATCGCGCCGTCCGACTTCACCACCACGTCGTTGGGGCGGTTCAGCGGGCGGCCCTGAAAGCTGTTGGCGACTACGGTGATGCTGCCGTCCGGTTCTACCCTTGAAACCCGGCGGCCGTCATGCTCGCAGGCCATGAGGCGGCCCTGGGGGTCTCGGGTCAGGCCGTTGGCGCGGTTGGTGGGTTCACTGAAAACCGACACCCCTTCGCCTTCGGTCCACTTCATCCGGCGGTTGTTGTGGATGTCGCTGAACAGCAGATAATTGCCTTCCTGCCACCACACCGGGCCCTCCGCCGGCCCCTGTTGTCCTCCGAAGCCGCCAGCTAACTCGTTGATCGGCTGCGAGGTCGAGATTATCCGCTCAAGCGCGTCGTCATGCGCCACGATAGGCATGATTTCCCTCCGACTCTTTCCTTGGATTGGATATCTTCACCCATACTCTCTCACTCTGGGAGAAAGAACCTTCTGCTAATCGGATAGCGGAATGGTCGCGGTGACCCTCGGTTTGTCGCCCACAGCACGAGTGGTGTGGCCCTGACCGGTCAGGTCTTCAGCCAGAGTGGCGTGTCCTGGACCGAAACGGTGCACCGTTCCATCGCCCAACCCAATCTCCACCTCACCCTGCACAGTGATGACGAACTGGCGGCGTGGCGCGTTGTGCCAGTCGCTGAAGTAGCCGGGCTCTACGGTACGGAATACGATCCCGGTGGTCGATTGCAGGGATGTCAGCTCGGCGTGGGATTCCGGGCTCATCTCTTCGATGTGAGTCTGTCCATCGTCGCCGGTATAAAGTCGGATGATGCTCATTTTCTCTCCAACGCAATCCCAGAGTATTGTAATCCCATAGAATTTTCGCCAGTGTAGCCGCACCGGGGCCGGGCGTCAAAAGCAAGGCGGCCACGGCCCCGCCAAGCCGTGGCCGATCACGTTCAGCAATTCCGAACTACTGAGAGGCCTGAAGCACTTCCTCAACGGTGCCGTGCATCCGGTCGTCGCCGCCGAAGGCTGCGCCGGAATTACCGGTGAGGAACTTCTCAAGGGCCAGGTCGTAAATGGTATCAGGAAATGGAATGTATCCCGTGTCGCTGATCAGGTCCCGGTTGGCCGCGCCAAGGTAGAACTCAATGAAGGCCCGGAGGTGTTCTTCTTCCAACGCGCTCTTCGCAACGTAGATGAAGACAGGGCGGGACAGCGGCGAGTAGGTGCCGTTGTTGATGGTCTCGTCGGTGGGGGTGATACAGCCCTCTCCGCCGTCAATCGCCACCAGCTTCAGCCGGTCAGCGTTTTCGGAGTAGTAGGCATAACCGAAGTAACCCAGCGCGCCCGGGTCACCGGAGATGCCGGTCACCAGCACATTGTCATCCTCGCTGGGCAGGAAGTCGCCCCGGGAAGCCTGGGACTCGCCGTTCACTGTCTCTGTGAAGTAATCAAAGGTGCCGGAGTCCACACCGGGGGCGTACAGCCGGATGTCTTCGTCCGGCCACCCGGCCCGGACCTGGCTCCACTTCGTTACCACGCCCTCGGCCTCGGGCGCCCAGACGGTGTGCAGTTCGTCAACCGTCATGCACTCCACGAAGTCGTTGGCCGGGTTGACCATGACGCTGAGGCCGTCAATGGCTACTGGAATCTCGATGAACTCGATTCCGGCCTCGACGCAGAGGTCTACCTCCGACTGCTTGATTGGCCGCGAGGCGTCGGAGATATGGGTCTCGCCAGCGCAGAACTTCTTGAAGCCCCCGCCGGTGCCCGACACGCCTACGGTTATCCTGACATTACCGCCAGTGGACTTGCCAAACTCTTCAGCCATGGCCTCGGTGATAGGGAACACCGTACTGGAGCCATCTATACTTATATCTCCAGACAGCTGGGCCACTCTCTCAGGGGCCGTAGTGGGCGCGGGCGTTTGAGCGGGTTGCTGCTGCCGGGTTCCGGCGCTGCCGGACGGAGCCGTCGTTGTGGCAGGCTGGGCCTGGGTCGCCGTGGTAGCCGCCGGAGCGGAAGTGGCAGCAGGGGCCGATGTGTCCGCTCCATCATCGCCGCCGCAGCCCACGACGGCCAGCGCCAAGAGACCTGCCAACAGCAGGACAAGAGGAGCCAGAAAACGATGAGGAACCTGAATCAGATTGAGGCGCATCTATCCTTCATCCTCCGATGAAAGTGTTGTGACGTTTCCGGATGGACCCAGTAAAGCTACGACCAATCCTCGTTTGCCAGAGGACAAACGCCACCGGAGAAAAGCAGCCGCATCTCGCAGGTTGGTAGCGTCATGGCCGAATGGCGGCGCCTCTGTGGGCACACTCCCAAAGTTGATTGGCCGGGATATCCAAACGTTCTTTCGGGAGCGTCTGGCAGGGCCGGTCCCGGCCGAAGCCAAAAATAGGCCCCGAATGAATCGGGGCCAATACTGCGGAACTGATATGTCGGGGAGACAAGGCATGTCAACGCCGGGGGAAAAATAAAGCCTCTGATGGGTAGAGGCTTTATTTTGCCTAGTGATATCAAACCCGATGTTTCCTAATAAAGGTGGCAGCTCACTATGTGACCGCTGCCGACATCCTTTTGGACTGGCTCCTCCACGGAGCAGCGGTCCATGGCAAATGGGCATCTTGGGTGGAATCTGCACCCGGACGGAGGATTGATGGGCGACGGCACCTCGCCCTGAAGCACGATCTCCTCACGCTCCACGTCGGGGTGCGAGGGCAAAGCCGCCGAGAACAGCGCCTTAGTGTAAGGGTGCAAGGGATTTTCGTACAACTCCTCGGTGGGGCTGTACTCTACGATCTGCCCCAGGTACATCACCGCCGTCTGGTGCGCCATGTAACGCACGGTGGCGAGGTTGTGCGCGACCAGCAGGTAGGCCACTCCGGTCTCCTGCTGCAAGTCAACCAGCAGATTCATCACCTGGGCGCGGATAGACACGTCGAGAGCGGAGACCGGCTCGTCGAGAATTATCAGCTTGGGGTAGGACGCCAAGGCGCTCGCAACTGCAACCCTCTGGCGCTGGCCGCCGCTGAACTCGTGGGGGTAGAGGTCGGCTTGGGCCTTCCTGAGGCCGACCTGGTTCATCACCTCTTCCACCCGGTCGTCCCGCTCCTGGTTGGTGACATCGCGGTTGACCACCAGGGCCTCCGACACTATGTCCCGAACGCGCATCCGGGGACTCAACGACGACCAGGGGTCCTGGAAAACGGCCTGGACCTGGGTGCGGTACTCCTTGAGTTCCGGGCCTCGGAAGTCCTTGATGTCCTTTCCGTCAAGGTAAATGTTGCCTTCAGTAGGCTCTTCAAGACGCAACACCAGCTTGGACGTGGTGGTCTTGCCGCATCCCGACTCGCCGACCAAGCCCAGCGTCTCTCCCTCATTTATGGCGAAGTTGATCCCGTCTACCGCCTGCACGTGGCCGACAGTTTTCATCAAGATCAGCCCCTTGGTAACGGGGAAATACTTTGTCAGATTTTCCGCCCGCAGCAATTCCGTGGGCATAGGATTACTCCCTCTGTCCGGCCAAGGCGGGTTGAGACCAGGAAGGATCAAGCATCCAGCAATTGGCAGTGTGCCCCTGTTTGACGTTAGTGACTGCCGGGTAGTCCCGCCGGCAAATATCCTGAGCGTGCTGACAACGCTCGGCGAACCGGCAGCCTTCGGGCAGGTCGTATAGGGCCGGGGGCTGCCCTTCAATGGCGTATAGCCGGTCGGTTCTCTCCATCTGGGGCACCGAGGCCATCAGTGTCTGGGTGTAAGGGTGTTGCGGATTGTTGAACAGGTCCCGCACACCGGCGTCTTCCACCACCCGGCCCGCATACATCACGGCCACCCGGTCACACATCCGGGCAACGATGCCGAAGTCGTGGGTGATGAAAATAATGGCAAGCCCGGTCTCGGCCTGGATTTCCTTCAACAGGCGCAGATACTGGAGCTGGATGGTAACGTCGAGCGCCGTAGTCGGCTCGTCGGCGATGATGACCTTGGGAGCGCAGGAAATTGCGATGGCGCCGATTACGCGCTGCTTCATTCCGCCGCTCATCTGGTGGGGAAAGTCTTCCATCCGCCGCTCGGGCGCAGCCACGCGAACGCCGCGAAGGGCATCTACGGCGCGATTCACCAGTTCCTTGCGTCCGCCGGACTGGTGGATACCCAGCGCCTCCAGAATCTGGTTCCCGATAGTAAACACCGGGTTCAGGGAGGTCTGGGGGTCCTGCAAAATCATGGAGATTTTGCGTCCGCGAATCTGGCGCATTTCCTTGTCAGTCTTCTCGACCAGGTTCTCACCGTCAAGAATAATCTCACCGGAAACAATGCGCGCAGCAGGACGAGGGATGAGGCGGAGGAGGGAGAGGGCGGTCATCGTCTTGCCGCAGCCGGACTCTCCCACGATGCCCAGAGTCTCGCCCTCACGAAGCGAGAAGCTCACCCCATCAACCGCCTTCGTGGTTCCCCAGCGGTTGAAGAAGTAAGTATGGAGGTCTTTTACCTCCAGAACCGTGTCGCCAAAGTTAGAAGCGATGGGATCACCTCTTGCCTTGTCGATTCCTGGTTCCCAGCGGTATGCTGTGTAATTTCAGGCCGTTGAGACCCTTCATCCAACAGTTGTGGATTAGTTAACACTAGGCTGGAATCCATGTCAAGCGTCTGGCCGAGGCTGACAGGGCAATCGCATTTGGCCTGAAAGATTCGGGGCCGGAACCTGCCCAAGCGTCAGGGGGAAGGAGATGCGGGAAAAGTGGGACTGAATTTTTCCCATCTTGTCTCGTCTGTTCCCATTTTTTCCCGTCCCGGAGGCGGATTCAAAGCTGAATTCATGCCCTTCGGGCGTGTCCCCGGCAGAAATTTTGATTCCGGTGCCATTGTCTCCCGTTTCGTCCCATTCCTGACGCTCCGGCCGGGGCGGATATGCCGGGGCGGCCATCACGCCGGGGTAAGGGCCTGGGGGCTTCAAGGGTTCCAGGAACAATGGTAACGAGGCGTCGCCAGACTTGGCAAGAGCGTAATGTCACTGGGCTGTCCTAATGCGATTGCCCTGCCGAGGCTGAACTGAAATATCCCGGCACCAGGATGACAAGCGGCCAGGCGGGCCATATAATGCCAGTAAAACAGGCGAGCGCCCTGAGTCAATTGGGGAGCTGCTCTCAGCCGGTCAAAGGGCCACAATTGAGGAGGCCGAATATGGCTACCCAGACAAAGTTTGAAGTCGTGACCCAACCCCTCGTCAAAATAACCGAGATGGACCATATCGTTCTCCGAACCCGCGACGTGGAGGAATCCCTCCGCTTCTACACCGAGGTCCTCGGCTTGCAGGCCGAGCGCGTGGAGCAGTGGCGGGCTGGTGAGGTACGCTTCCCTTCGGCCCGGCTGAACCCTGACACCATCATTGACTTCTTCGCCTCCGACAACATTCCGGCGGACAAGGACGACGCCAGGAACCAGGACCACTTCTGCATGGTCATTGACTACACCGACATGGAAGAGTTGAAGGCCCATTTCGAGGCCATCGGCGTGGAGATACAGGCCGGGCCCGGCAAGCGCTGGGGTTCCCACGGCGACGGCATCTCCCTTTACATCTATGATCCCGACGACAACGTGGTCGAGCTGCGGCACTACTAGACCGCCAACAACCACACGGTCTGGAAGAGACGTAGGGGCGGGTTTGAAACCCGCCCCTGTTGTTATCCAATGGTCAGAGACGCCCTCACCCTAACCCTCTCCCAGAGGGAGAGGGGATACAAGAACTACTCCGTCTGCTGGATGATCCAGTCGGCGACGCGCTCACCGATCATGATAGTGGTCAGATTGGTGTTGGCGCGAATGACGTCAGGCATTACCGAGGCGTCTGCAACCCGAAGGTTCTCGATACCGTGGACGCGACCGAATTGGTCTACCACTGCCATCGGGTCGCTGGCAGGGCCCATCTTGCAGGTGCCGGAAAGATGCTGGCCGATATCCACCGTCTCCAGCATCCAGGCGTCCAGCGCGTCATCGGACTCGATTTCCTCGCGGGTAGGAGAAATGGCATCCTCGACAATGTCCCTGAAAGATTCATGCTCCATGAACTGGAAGGACATCCGCACCGCCTCGCGCATACGTTCGCGGTCGACTTCCTCCTCGAGGTGACGGCAGTTGATGTCGGGGTTGTCGCCGGGCGTTGTGGAGCGCAGTCTTATCTCGCCGGAACTCTTGGCCAGCTCCAGGATGCAGGTGAAGCGAATGCCTTCCTCGGCATAGGGGTCGCCGCCGAGCGGCGTAGAGAAGGACGACGGCAGAATCTGCATATCGTTTCGCAGGTCGGAGCCTGTCGCCGTGTAGCGCAGCACCGTCTGGATGCGCGGCGCGTCGGGGTCCAGAGGAAAGTCCGGCTTGGTCTTGACGCGGACAGCGCACAGGGGATGGTCGCGGAGGTTCTGACCCACGCCCGGCAGGTCCTTGACCACCGGCACCCCCATTTCCTGCAAATGGCCCGCCGGGCCCACGCCGGAGAGCATCAGGATTTGCGGCGACGCCACAGCCCCGGCGCTGAGGACCACCTGCTCGCTCTCGACAGTAAAGGTCTCGCCGCCGCTCTCGACCTCGACTCCGCAGGCGCGCGCGCCGTCGAAAAGGATGCGACGCACCAGCACGTTGCCGCGGATAGTGAAGTTCAGGCGATGCCGGTTGTTGGTGATGTACGTCAGCGCAGTGCTCATCCGCACGCCGTTGGGGTTGTTCATCGGAAGCGGGCCGACCCCGCTGGAATCGGGATGGTTGTGGTCATATACCTCGGCATACCCTGACGACATCGCCGACACATGGAACGCCTCTGCCAGCGGCAGCCACGCTTCGCGCTTGTGGCGGCGCACCGGCACCGGACCGTCGAAACCGTGGAAGTCGTCAACTATATCGGTGTCGGTTTCCAGCTTGCGGAAGTATGGCAGGCACTTTACGAAGGACCACTCGTCGTTGCCCCACTCGGCCCAACTGTCGTAGTCCTCCGGGACGCCGCGCAGGAACACCTGCCCGTTGATGGCGCTGGTGCCGCCCACCACTTTGCCCCGAGGAACCACCACATCTTCAGAGCGCGTCGCGCTGCCCTTGCCGGTGAAGGACCAGTTGTGCGGCGCGCCCATTTCCGACGCCCGGGGCGCATAACCGAACTTCAGGTCGTCGGGCGTCTGCTCCAAATCAACATAGTCCGGCCCGGCCTCCAGCAGCAGCACCGAGCGGTTGGGGTCTTCGGCGAGCCGGGTGGCCAGTGCGCCACCGCCTGAGCCGGCTCCTATTACGATTACGTCGTATTTCATCGCGTCCTCCGGTTTTTTGTCTGAATCGGGATAGGAGTTACGCAGTTGACTGCTTTGTCACTCTGAGCGAAGCGAAGAGTCCTATCTCCGCAGACAGGGATTCTTCGCTTCGCTCAGAATGACAGGGCTGGACGGATGTTTTCAACTGCGCAACTCCTTTCAGGATTGGGGGATTGACAGGAATCCGTTATACCTGCCAATGGGGTATAGGCTAATCTCCGACCGGCTGGACTTCCTGAACCCGCCCGGCCATGACTTCGTATTGCTCCCTTGCTTGAGCGACCAGCGGCTCTACATCCTCTTCCAGCAAGTAGCCGTCGGCTACAAGCCCCCGGGCGGCGTTCTCTATCTTTTCCAGGAAGTCTTGCCGGGAGGCGTAGCGCTCTTCGATGGACAGGCGAGGGTCTCCGGTTTCCTCGCGCTCGTCTCGGGTGGCGGCGAATGGGATGGATGAGCCGCGCAGAGTCCCGCCGGACGCGCCGCCCGTGGACAGCGTCTGGCCCTCGCCGCCAATGTCGGCGTGGCGGCGGTTCCAGCCTAGATGCGTCGCCAGCGGGACTGACACCAACGGCAATCGTATGCCTGCCAACTCATTCCCGTCAGCATCCACCTGCGACACGAAGCACGGATAGTCCCGTCCCACCGTCGCCGGAACGACCGTCGGCACCAATGGGTCAGGCCCGAAATCCAGTCTCGTAAACTTGCGCACCGGCTTCGGCAATTTCACCCCCGGCGCCACTTCCAGTCCCTTCGCCGCTGTGGCGGGCGCAACAGCCGTACCATCCGCGATTCGCGGGTACTGGCTTGGCGGAGCAGGCTCGCCGCTGGAAACCCAGCGGTCAAGGTTGACCAGCGCCGTCCGCAGCAAGGCCCGGTAATCCAGGCAGTTGAAGGGATGCGCACCCCGGTAGCCGTCCACCGGGTCGGTGTCGGTGAGGGGCAACCCGCCCAGCGCGTGCTGCGTTCCGGCGAAGGCGTAGACCCGGACGGCGTCCGGCGGTTCAACATCCTGCTGGCCTTCAACGTCGGTATGCACCAGTGCCCCATGGCCTGCCCAGTATTCCGACGATGTGTAGGTGTACATCACCTTGGGCAGCTCACCCCCGTCTCTTGTACAAATGTGGGCCAGGCGGGAGAGCAGCCCGTCGGTCAATCCGGTGTCCGGGTCAGTCTGAGCCGCGTCGGCGAAGGGGAACAGGCTGTTGACGCTCCGGGTAGCCTGGCTGGAGGGCTGGGCGAAGCGCTGGTTGAACTCGCCCCGCTTGCCGCCGGCCACGTGGGGCATGAAGCCATCGAACACGGCCCGGCCGCTTTCGTCGTAATTCAACCCGTGGTACAGGAAGGAACGCAGGAAGCGTCCGCTCTGGGAAACGCCGAAAGCGTAGGCGTGTTCCAAGTGGCTGTCGGCGTCGAAGCGCAAGTGCGACGCAATGTCCCGCGTAGCCGCCAGCCCCAGCCCGGCGATGGGCGCGCCGGTGGTGGTGTAGATGACCTGGTACACCTTTCCCGGCTGGAATCCCCCTTCCAGATGTACGTAGCAAGGATCGGGTATAAGCCGCCCGTCTTCCAGACGCGCGAACCACCACTGCTTGCGCGGTATGACCTGCTCGCGGGCGTCTTCATCTTCCTGCACCGTCATCACCGATTCCCAGTCCTCCAGCTTGTTGGCCGGGTAGGCCCGGTGCATCCGGTCAGACAAGTACTGAGACTCGACAACGGCATTGGGCTGGAAAGTGACGACTATTCTGCCGGACACGGCCTTGCCATCCTCTATCGCTTCAGGCACATGTATTCGCAGCAGCCCCGGCATATCTGGAACATCGTGCTGCCACCCGCACCAGACCAGGGTATACCCCTGGCGCATCAGGAACCCGTTTCCGGGATGCAGGGGGGCGTCAGGAGCAACGTCCGGCGCGCTGTTGATGTTGCGCAGGGCCAGTGCCTTGCCCCGGTTCAGCACGTCCAGCAACAATCGGCCATTGCCCTTGCCGGGGTCTTCAGGCCGCAGGATGCGGAAGTCGGCGCTGAACTCCACCAGCCCGCCGGCGTTGCGCGGGGCCAGCTTGATGTCAGCGATGGTCTCGTTGGCCGGATGCAGCGGGTCAACGGCAAAGAGGGCCGTCCCGTCAATCTGGGTGTACGAACCTGACTCACCGAAGGACTGTCCATCGGCAAAGGGTTTCTGCGAAGTGATTTCAAGCCTTGTTACCGGCATGGTCCACTCCTTCGTCAAATCTTCGCAATGATTCTGCGCCTAGCGGAACTGCCGGAAGAACTCACGGACTTCGTGGGCCAGCAGCCCCGGCTCCTCAAAGGCGGCGAAGTGGCCGCCGCGGGGCATTTCCTGCCAGCGGCGCACGTCGTAGGAGCGCTCCGCCCACTCGCGCGGCGGGCGGGCGATCTCCTGCGGGAACATAGCCATGCCTGCCGGAGCCGGCACCCGCTCCTCCTGCTCCAGCTCCCATACGTGGGTCTGGTTCTCCCGGTACATCCGCACCGAAGAGCCGATGGTCTGGGTGACCCAGTAGATGGTGACCGTGGTAAGCAGTTCGTCCTTGGTATAGACGCTCTCCACGTCGCCGTTGCAGTCGCTCCAGGTTCGCCACTTCTCGACGATCCAGGCGCATACCCCGGCGGGCGAGTCATTAAGGCCGTAAGACAGCGTCTGCGGCTTGGTGCCCTGAATGTGGTTGTAGCCGCCCTCGTCGGCAAACCACCGCTCCCGCTGGGCGCTGTGTGCTTCCTCGGCGGCGGTCAGTACCCGCGAGTCAGCGCCGAGATAGGGCGTCGGGCGCGTGACGGAGGTGAGGTGTATCCCGTGCAGCTTGTCGGCGTGGGAGTAGCCCAACCGGGATGTGACGCCCGCGCCAATGTCGCCGCCTACGGCAACGAACTTCCCGTAGCCCAGGTTCTCGGTCATCAGCTTGGCCCAGAGGTCGGCCACCCGGCCAATCTCCATGCCTCGCTCACCCGATGCCTGCGAGAATCCGAAGCCAGGCAGCGACGGCGCAACCACGTCGAAGGCGTCGGCCGGGTCTCCACCGTGGCTGCCAGGGTCTGCCAGCAGGGGAATGATCTTGCTCATCTCGAAGAAGGTGCTGGGCCAGCCGTGGGTGATTACCAGCGGAATGGGGTTGGGGCCTTGCCCCTTCTCGTGGATGAAGTGAATGTCCAGCCCGTCAACCTCCGACTTGCAGTTGTTGAAGGCGTTGAGCTTCCTTTCCTGCGCCCGCCAGTCGAAGCTGGTGCGCCAGTACTCGCACAGTTCCTTGATGTAGTCCAGGTTGCTGCCATAGTCCCATTCCGAACCCGGAATTTCGTCGGGCCAGCGGGTATCGGCCAGCCGCTGCCTCAGATCATCCAGTACAGCATCATCAACTGCTATCTCGAAGGGTCTGACTTCCGGCATTTTTCTTGCTCCTTGTCGCTTGTTGAATGCGGGGATTTTCACCCTCACCCTAACCCTCTCCCTCAAGGGAGAGGGAATTTCTCTGGGCGATGGGATTACTAATCCAGCCTGTAGACGCGGGCGGCGGTGTCGTGGAACATATCGGCCCGTTCCGAAGCCGAGTAGCCCGCGGACACGCGCTTGAAGGCGTTGAACAGCACATGGTACGAGAACGACACCTTGTCCACCGGGAAGTTGCTCTCGAACATACACCGCGACGGCCCAAACTGCTCGATGAGATAGCGCATTATCGGCGCGATGGACTCGGCAATCTCTTCCGAGCCGACGGGCGTCTCACGCTCGTGCCAGTCGAAGCCGATGCGGGGCATTCCGATGCCGCCCAGCTTCATCACGATGTTGGGGCAGGCGGCTACGGCGGCGATACCCCTGCGCCACTCCGCCATCACTTCGTTATCCCGACCGGCGTAGGGGCCGATGCGGCAGAACCCGCCCAGGTGGTTCAGGACGATAATGACCTCCGGCACGGCGTTGGCGAAAGATGCCAGGTCGTCGAGCTGGGGGAAGTACAGCGAATTCTCCAAGACATGGCCCATATCCGCCAGCACGCGGGCGCCGGCGCGGTAGTCGTCGCGCAACAGGCAGCCTTCGACCTCGCGGTTGTCCAGCTCCGGGCTAGGGTCCCAGCCGACGGAATGACGGATGCCCCGGAAGCGGTTGGGGCTGGCCTCTTGCAACGCCTCCAGCACCGGGCGCACGGAGTCGCCCAGCTTCAGGTCGGCGCGCCCGACGATGCCGTGGGCCGCGCGTCCGGGTCCGTACTGCCCGGTAGCGCTGGCGTCGGCGATGGCCTGCACGAACTCCACTTCACCCACGGAACGCATTTCTTCCGGGCCTTCGGTGCGGTAGCTGGAGCGGGCCTCCACAAACACCGTGGAGCGCACGTTATGTCCGCTGTTGATGTCCGCGGCCAAGTGTTCCAGGAGGTACTGCTGGTAGTCCAGTGGCTCGGGCCTCTGCACCCAGAAGTGATGGTGCGGATCGCAGATGGGTATTTCGGGTTCCAGTGTTTCTTCGGTGGTCAAAGCCAGCCATTCATTGCCAGTCGGAGCCATAATTCACCCCCGCTCGCCCTGAGTTTGCCGAAGGGCGGTGTTTGGGCGAATGATAGCACAGGAATACGGCAGGGTAGCCCAGCGCGGGAAATAATCGGTTAAACTACGGCAATACGCACGGCCCTCCCCCGGAGAGATAAGGGAGAAATGAGCCTCAGGCTGAGCATCCTGGACCAAAGCCCGGTGCACGACTCGGATTCCCGCGAAGGCGGGAATGACGGAGCGGACGCCCTGCGCCACACCATCGAGCTGGCCCGGAAGGCGGAGCAGTGGGGCTATCACCGGTTCTGGGTGGCCGAGCATCACGGCTCCGGCGGGGTGATGGGGTCGTCGCCGGAGGTGCTGGTATCGCACCTGCTGGCCCATACCTCCCGCATCCGCGTCGGCTCCGGCGGAGTCATGCTCCAGCATTACAGCCCCTACAAGGTGGCCGAGAACTTCAACGTCCTTGCTTCCCTGGCGCCCGGCAGGGTTGACCTCGGCATCGGACGCGGGCCGGGCGGCTTGCCTCGCTCCACCGCCGCCCTGCGGCGCGGCGACGGCGAACCAGCGATGAACCTGGCCGAAAAGCTGGATGAGTTGCGGCGGTTCCTGCACGACCAATTCGAGCCGGAGCATCCGCTGTACGGCTTGCATGCCAGTCCGCTCCCGCCGCAGCCGCCGGACCTGTTCCTGCTCGGAACCACCCGCAGCAGCGGCGACATGGCGGCGGAACTGGCCATGCCCTACGTCTTCGCCCTGTTCCTGAACAACGATGAGGGCGAGATGGCCGAGGCGGTCCGCCGCTACCAGGCAGGCTTTGACCATCGCAACGGCGTAAAGCCCAGGACGATGCTGGCCTTACCCATCATAGTGGCCGACGCCGATGAAGAAGCCGCAGAACACGCCGCCAAGATACAAGTCGTCCGCATCACTCTCGACAGCGGACGCACCCTAACCGTCGGCAGCGTGGAGGCGGGCGAGGAGTTCGGGAAGCAGTCCGGCGAAGGCTACCAAATCACAGTGCGTCAGGCAGGCGTGGTTCACGGTGGCCCTGAATCGGTGAGACGGCAGTTGCACGAAGTGCGCCAAAAGTACCGCGCAGATGAGATAATCGCCGTAACAGCGATTGACAGCTTCGAGAAACGCCTGCGCTCCTTCGAGCTGCTGGGCGGGCTGATAGGAAAGATTGTCTGAATCAGGATTTTCACAATTTGAGGATTTTCAGGATGTAGTCTGTTTATCCTGTTAATCCTTTCATCCTGAGAATCCTGATTCAGACAACACGAACGAGAAACAACGCCGTCGAGAATGGAGAAAGTCATGGCAGCACGGCGGATGATGCGCATAGGCACATTCCTGGCCGGCACTGGCTCCAACATGGCGTCGTGGCGGCACCCCACCGCCGTGCCGGACGCCGCTATCAACCTCGATTACTACCGGCGCCTCACCCGCAAGGCCGAAGATGCCAAGCTGGATTTCGCGTTTTTCGGCGACGGTCTGTATATCAGCGAGAAATCGCACCCCAACTTCCTCAACCGCTTCGAACCCCTTACGCTGCTGGCCGCATTGGCGATGGACACCACCCACATCGGACTGGCCGCCACTCTGTCCACCTCCTACAGCGACCCCTACACCGTGGCGCGGCAGTTTATGTCCATTGACCACATCTCCAACGGACGCGCCGGGTGGAACGTCGTCACATCGCCATTGGAAGGTTCCGCCCTCAATTACGGGAAGGCGGAGCATCCGGCCCACGATCTGCGCTACCGAATGGCCGCGGAGTACATCGAGGTCGCCAAGGGACTATGGGACTCCTGGGAGGACGATGCTTTTGTCCGCGACCAGGCCAAGGGACAGTTCATTGACGAGGAAAGGATGCACCGGCTGAATCACGTGGGCGAGTTCTTCTCGGTGCAGGGGCCACTGAACATATCCCGCTCCCCGCAGGGAAGGCCGGTTTTGATACAGGCCGGTTCTTCGGAGGCCGGGCGCGGTTTCGCGGCGGGCATTGCCGACGCAGTGTTCACCGGCCAGGCCAACCGGGCCAGCGCCGAGGAGTTCAGCAGCGACGTGAAAAGCCGCGCCGCTGCCGCCGGTCGGAACCCCAAGGAAGTGCTGATAATGCCCGGCTGCTCCCCCATCGTGGGCCGCACTCCCGAGGAAGCCGAGGCTAAGTACTTCGAAATCGCGGGGCTGGTGGAAGTCAACCAGGCTCTCAACTACCTTGGCCGCTTCTTCAACGACCTGGACTTCACCCAATACGACCTCGACGCGCCCTTCCCGGAGTTGGGCGACTTCGGTCGCAACGGCTGGGAAAGTTCCACCGACAGCATCAAGAAAACGGCGCGAGAGAAAGAATTGACCCTGCGCGAAATGGCCCTGCAGGTCACCACCCCTCGCCACGAATTCATCGGCACGGCGGAGCGGGTAGCCGACAGGATGCAGGATTGGTTCGAGTCGGGCGCCTGCGACGGGTTCATGCTCAGCGGCGCCGTGCTGCCCCAGGCCTTCGACGACTTTGTGGATTACGTGCTGCCCATCCTGAAGGAACGCGGCTTATTCCGCACCGAGTACGAAGCCGACACCCTGCGCGGCAACCTCGGCCTGCCCAAGCCAGAAAACCGCTACACCGCCGCGCGAAAATCCGCCCACGTAGGCAGGCGTTAGACATGTCCGCGACCCTTCTCGCCATCCACGGGACCGTAACCCGGCCGGGGCGGCTGTATCAGGCGATACAGGCTGCGCTGTCCGGGCTGGAAGAGTTCCCTCACCCTAACCCTCTCCCGGAGGGAGAGGGAATAAGAGTGGACACTCTGCACCTCGGCGACTACCGGATTTCCTTCGCCGATGGGCGTCCTCTCTCCGGCTACGATGACGACACGCAGGCTGTGGTGGAGAGAGTGATAGCGGCGGATATGTACCTCATCGCCACCCCGGTTTTCCGAGCGTCCTTCACCGGGGCACTGAAGAACCTGCTGGACCATGTGCCGGTTGAAGGGATGCAGGGGAAGCCCTGCGGCCTCATCGGGATGGGCGCAACCGACCACCACTACCTGAGCATAGACACCCAACTGAGTCCGGTGGTGGCATGGTTCGGCGCCCACGTCGTACCGGGAATGGTCTACCTCCAGTCCCGCCACTTCCAGGACGGGCAACTCGCCGACCCGCAGGCCATCGCCGACCTTCAATCGTTGTCCCGCTCCGTCGTGGCTCTGCACGGCGCCGTCGCTCATGGCGGCCTCTCTGGGCCACCGCCTCTCGCTGCCCGCTAACCCTGTTCTCGCTTTGCGCCCACTGCCGTGCTTAGTCCCTTTTCGATTTGCAAATCCCTATACATAACTAATTGATAATATATTTACCAAATATGTATTATCACTTTAGTTATTGACGAATATATTAGTGAGCAATACAATCTTCTATCATGTTTATATGACGAATTTCGTATAGATGAGGTAGGCTGATGAGAAGTTTCGCGTTCCCAGCGTTAATAGTGATACTCCTTCTGGCGCTGGCAGCTTGCGGGGCATCGGATGCGCCCGCGCCTACGGCAGCTCCAGCCGCCACCAGCCCACCGGCAGCCACCGCCACTCCGCAACAGGCCGCTGCCACCGCAACCCCGGAGCCCGCAGCCCAGACCACTACATTGGAACAGTACGCAGCAGACCACGCAGGTGGGCCGGGGGCAATTTACTTGGGGGACCTGAACCAGCTCGTTGGCCCTGCCCCCAGCGTCGAGCAGGGCGATTTCGACGGCAACGTGCCTCTGGACGCCCTCGAACGGCATAAGTGGATTTACGAGTCGGACTTCTACCGCAGCCTGCTGGAAAAGGCCAGGCTGACCAACCCCACCGAACTTACCTACGACGGAGACCCGGTCACGATTCAACACGCCTGCATCAACCGGGCCTTGCTACCGTGCGTACTGATAGAGACCTACTTTGCTCCCAACCTGGAAAAGCGCACCAATGGCAAGCTGATTATGAATGTCAGCTCCTACCCGGAGTTGGGCTTGGCCGGGCCGGACACGCTCACGCTGGTCTCCGACGGAACGCTCGAGATGGCCAACATCTACGGCGGATACGTCGGCGGCGAGATGCCGCCCATCGAGATCCAGAACCTCTGGGGAATCTATCCCGATCGCGAAACGGAGTTCCGCGCCACCATCGCCATCACCCCCGACCTTGAGGCGCTGGTGCGCGACGCCACCGGCGGTTTCGTGCTCAATCACAACTGGTTCTCCGGCAACGACCTTTATTTCTTCAGCAAGGAGCCGCTGGCCACGCTGGAAGACTTCCAGGGCGTGAAGACTCGCAGCCACAGCGCCGCACTATCTGACTGGATCGAGGGCATAGGGGGAGATGCCCAGTTCCTGGCTTTCGCCGAGGTCTATACCGCCCTGGAGCGCGGCATCCTGGAAGCTGCCGTAGCTGGCGCGGACGGCGGCCACGGCCAGCGCTGGTACGAGGTAACCGACTACCTGGCCGGGCCGCTGACCAGCTTCCCTTCAACCAACAACATCATCAACGGCGATAAGTGGGCCAGCATTCCTCCCAACTTGCAGCAGATTCTCATTGAGGAAGGAGCGATATCGGAGCTGGAAGCCCTCAGAATCGCTTCCATCCAAAACGAAATGGGTCTGGCCAAGAACCTCGACAAGGGCATGACGCTGTACGAGTTCAACGACGAAGTGAACGAGCGCAGCCTGAACTCATCGGTCATTGAGCACGTGATCCCTGCCTGGATCAACCGCGTAGGCAGCACCGACCACCACATTATCAACGTCTTCAACGAGCAGGTCGGCCCCCTGGTAGGTCTCCACATCAACGCCGACGGCACGGTGACGAAGACTCAATAGCACCAAGACCAATTGGCAAGGAGGCAATCCTCAGTCCCTACCTGTCCAGATTGTTAAACATACCGCCATCATCACGACGGTAACGGCGCAATCAGTAACCCGAGCATCCCCGGTTCCTCAACTGAACGGGAGGCACGGTCGCTATGAGCAAGTGGATAGCATTGGGAATGTTGCTGGTGCTCGCATCCTTCATCCTGGCATGCGGGAGCGCCGCGGGACCCGAACCGACTGCGGCCCCGCCTGCCGCGGCGCCAACGGCCGCGCCCACGGCGATTCCCACCGTGGCGCCAACTGCAACGGAAGCGGCGATGGAGGAAGACAAATCAGACGGGTCGGCGATGATGGATGTCGACCCGGCCCTCAAGGCCGCAGCGGACCGGCTGGCCGGGGGAAAGGGAGCAATCTACGTGGGCGACCTTTCGCAGTTGGCAGGGCCCGCCTATGATCCGGAACACGGGGATGACGATGGAAATGTTCCCCTGAGCGCCCTGGAGAAATGGAGCTGGATATTTGAGTCGGACTACTACCAGGAACTCCTGGAAAAATCCAAGATTGCGGACCCGACGCCGCTGGTGACCCAGGGTGAAAGTTTAGAATTCCAGATGGTGTGCATCGTCCGGTTCACGCCCAGGTGCAAGGTGATGGAACATCTCTTTGCGCCCAACGTGGCGGAGCGTACCAATGGTCAGATGGAAATCAGTCTGGTGAGTTATGCTGAACTGGGAATCGCGGGACCTGATGTAATGAACCTAGTGGGCAATGGGACACTGCCGCTGGCTGAAATAGCCACACCGTATGTAGCAGGAGAGTTGCCCGCTCTGGAAGTACCCTGGCTCTGGGGACTGTACCCGGACTTCAAGAGCAATTTCGAAGTTTCCACGGCGGTTCTTCCCGAACTGAACCGGCTGATCATCGAGCAGACCGGCGGCGCAGTGCCTATCGCGCAATTCTGGGCCGTACCTGACGAAAGCATCTTCTTTTTCACGAAGACGCCCATGCGCACTTTGGAGGACTTCAAGGGCCAGAAGTTCCGCAGCTTCGGCGGCGCCATATCGGATATGATCGAGGGTATGGGGGCCGACGGCCAGTTTGTCGCCTTCTCAGAGGTGTACGTGGCGATGGAGCGCGGCATCCTGGACGGAGGACTGACAAGCACCACCGGCGCCCGGGGCGGCAGGTGGTATGAGGTGGTTGACCACATGACCGGCCACTTCCCCATATTTACGCCGTTGTTCATGTATATGAACAAGGACCAATTCGACAGCCTCCCCCCGGATTTCCAGCAGATTCTGTTGGAGGAAGGAGCCAAGTTTGAGCTGGAAATTCTCCGGGTTGCTCCTATTCTGGGAGAGATCGGTATCCCAAAGGCCGTGGAGACCGGCTTGGAGTACAGCGAGTTCTCGCCCGAGTTATGGGACTACATCTTCAACGAGGTGGTGCTGAACAGAATTGTGCCTAAATGGGTTGACCGCACCGGCGGGCCGGACTCGGACGCCGTCGCCCTGTTCAACAAAGAGGCTTCACCCATCGTAGGCGTCAAGATCAACCCGGACGGCAGCGCCTCGCTGGTAGAGTAGCTCTCCCCTTGCCGCACAGAGCTGGCAATATGTGAGCTTTGCCATCCCGACATCCATCCTTTGCCTGCCCTTCCGAATTGGGAAGGGCGGGTATTCTTTTTCTATTCGTAGCTCCCAACCACACTAAAAGTGCTGAACCGACCGTTTACGATTATCGTTATCAACAGTCCTGATTTCGACAGTTTGTTATGATTTTCACAAACATTTCCTCTCGATTTGGGGTTGCACTGCCAAATTGCCTTTGCTATATTGCCGCGCAATCGGCAAGGGAGGCAGATACCCGCCGCCGGTTCGGAAAAATTATCCAGGAGTGTCAATATGCTCTCTCAACTGACAAGGAAACTTGCATTAGCCGGGGCGCTGGCCCTCTTGATGGCAGTAATCCTCGCCTGCGGTGGCGCGGCGGAGCCTACCGAAGCCCCGGCGCCGACAGAGGCGCCCACGGCAACAACCGCCCCGGCGGCGCCCACGGCGACAACCGCCCCGGCGGCTCCTACGGAAGCTCCCACTGAGGCCATGATGGAGGAGCCCACCGAAGCCGCCATGATGTCCGGTGATGATGACCTCAAGGCTGCTGCCGCCCGATTGGCCGGCGGGCCGGGCGCAATCTACGTCGACGATCTCAACCAGTTGGTGGGCCCGGTTCCCGAACCCATTGAGGACGACATCGGCGACTACGACGGGGTTCCCTACGAGGGGCTGGAAGACTACCTGTACGTCTTCGATTCCGACTACTACCGGGAACTGGTTGACCGGGCCAACTTAACCAACCCGACTCAAGCCACCTCAACCGGGCTGGATCTCACCTACCAGTTCGCCTGCATCAACCGGGCGCTTACCCACTGCAAGCTGGCCGAGTGGTTTTCGGAACGGGTGGAAGAGCGAACCAACGGCCAGTTGGTAATCGAAATCATTGGCTACCCGGAACTGGGCATAGCCGGGCCGGACATCCTGGAATTGCTGGCCAATGGCACACTGTCCTTCGCGGAGCTCCCGGCGGCCTACACCGCGGGCGACCTGCCGGCCATGGACATGAAGTACCTGTGGGGCATGTACCCCGACAACGAGACCTTCTACAAAGCGACGGTGGCCGCCATTCCTGACCTGGACCGACTGATAGAAGTACGAACCGGGGGCGGGGTCACCATCTTCCAGCTCTGGCGTGTCCCGGAAAATGAGATTTTCTTCTTCACCAAGGAACCTCTCGAAACGCTGGATGATTTCGAAGGCTTGAAAGTCCGCAGCTTCGGCGGGGCGCTGTCCGACATGATTGACGGCATGGGTTCCGAAGCCCAATGGGTAGCATTCAGTGAGGTCTACACCGCCTTGGAGCGCGGCATCCTGGACGGCGGCGTCACCGGCGCCAACGCGGCCTACGGCCAGCGTTGGTATGAGGTGGCCGACTACATGGCTGGACCCCTGCCTCTCTTCACCGTCGAGAACGCCACCTTCAACTACGACGTTTGGCAGGAATTGCCGGAAGACTTCCGCCAGATTCTGATTGAGGAGGGCGCGATATACGAGTTGGAGTTCTTCCGGTTTACCCCTGTCCTGTCTTCCCTCGGCATTCCCAAGCTGCTGGACGAGGGGATGATATACACGCCGTTCAACGACGAAATTAAGAAGTTCCTGTTCGAGGAAGTGGCCCTGAATTACGTGATTCCCCAGTGGGTGAACCGGGTCGGCGGCTACGACACCGAGGCGGTGCAACTGTTCAACAAGAACGTCGGCCCCGTGGCTGGCATCAAGATCAACCCCGACGGCACCGCGTCGCTTGCAGGCAACTAGCCTTCTCAGGAACGCTGACCAGAACGCAAGGGCCCCGGAAATCACCGGGGCCCTTTTTCTGTGGGAGGCGCTCCTTATGAAGGCTTCCAGTTTATGGAGCATATTTCCGTTGAATAATCGCAATTAGTAATCAACATAGCGATATTCGTCAGTATTGTATTTATGCATCAAATTTCACATTGCAATATGCCTTGCGTGCTGATTTTCCTTTTGGTATATTCCGCCGAATCATGCGACTGCCCCTGTCCAGAGGGCTGCCTACCCGTCTCTTGTACAGGCGAAGGGCTGGACTCGTCCGCATGAGCAGGGAAATTAGCAAGGAGAGTGTATCAATGGTTAAACCCATTCTGTTAGGCGCAGCGCTAATCCTGTTGATGGCCTTCATTCTGGCCTGCGGAGAGTCGGCCACGCCGGTGCCGACCGAGGCTCCGCCCACCGCCGCTCCCACCGCAGCCCCAACGGCGACGCCCGCAGCAGCGGCTCCAACACCCACCGAAGCTGCGGCGATGATGAGCGGCGATGACGCTCTCAAGGCCGTGGCCGATGAACTGGCCGGCGGCCCTGGCTCCATCTACATCGGCGACGGCGACTTCAGCCGACTGGCGGGGCCGGCCCCGGGTGTGAGCGAAAAAGAAAATGAGGAAACCGGCGAAATGGAACTCGATGATCCGCTGGGCGACGGCAACGGCATGGTTCCGCTGGAGTTCGTCGAGAAGAACAGGCACATCTTTGAGACGGACTACTACAAGTACCTGATAGAAAAGGCCAAGCTGACCGATCCGACGCCACTGACCTCCAGCGGAGAGAGCCACAACATCCAGTACGCCTGCATCAACCGCGCGCTGCTGCCCTGCGTCCTGCAAACGGTCTACTTCGCAGAGAACGTAAAGGAACGCACCAACGGTCAGGTTGACTTCGAGGTGTCCAGCTACCCGGAACTGGGTCTGGCAGGTTCGGACATGATCGAACTGGTCGAAACCGGAACCATCGAGTTTGCCCAGATTCAGCCGGCCTACGTGGGTGGCACTTGGCCTCTGATAGACATCATCTATGTCTGGGGCCTGTGGAAGGACTTCAAGTCAGAACACGAAGCCAATACTG
>VXOI01000024.1 GCA_009840175.1 Chloroflexota bacterium
CCCCCCCGGCGGGCCCGGGGGGGGGGGCGCCCCTGGGCCCAAACGTCAGATGGTTGGGTTTGGTGGGGGCCCCCCACCCGGGGGCGGGCGGGGGGGGGCGCCCCGCCGACATGCCGCAGATAAATTGCCCCCAGGATGTCCACGCCCTGCTGGGGCCTGAAATGTCTGCCCTGGCCCAGGAGCAACTGCGGGTGCTGCTGCTGAACACCCGCAACCAGGTCACGGGCCAGCGGATTGTCTACCAGGGGAACGTAAATAGCTCGATAGTCAGGCCTGCCGAGGTGCTGCGACACGCCATCGTCGACTGCGCCACCAGCATCATTGTCGTCCACAACCATCCCAGTTCTGACCCGACGCCCAGCCCGGAGGACGTGAGCATCACCCGCGACCTGGCGGCCGGGGCCAAGCTGCTGGGCATCGACCTCTTGGACCACGTGGTCATCGGAGGCGACCGCTGGGTCAGCCTCAAGGAACGCAAGCTGATGGACTAACCCCTTCCCCCGAGACCGGCGCACCGCAGCCGGTCCCCACGCGGGGAGTCGATCCCCGCGCCTTCTTCCACACTTTCACCTACAGGAGGCAACCCATGATTTCCACGGAACCCGCCGGAAACGGCGAGGACCTTTTCACGGTCAACGCCGGAGGCTACTCGGCCACCGCCGACGCCTTCGCCCGTGATCCGGACACCGGCGGCCTCTGGTTCCTGTCCATGGTGGGACCGCAGACGGCCCTCAAGGCCATCTGGGCCTCCCTGCTGAAGCAGCCCCCCGACGCCGCCTACATCATCAGGGGCATCGAGGGGATGGCCCTTTCCGGCGGATACCAGCGGTGCCAAGTGCCCCATCACACCGTCGGCACCTGGACCACCCGCATCGCCCGCCTGCCCGCCAGCCGGGGATGGCACGCGCTCGTTTATACGCGCCTGGCTGAGTTCTCCTTCGAGCGGGACGACTTCCTGCTGCTGGCCCAGGAACAGGCCGACGCGCCGGGGCTGCACCACCGCTTCCTGGACCGGCGCAGCCCCCTTCCCCTGCACCGTTCCTGGCGGGACTGGCTCTGGCGGCGGGGCCTGGACACCGGCGAGATCGTCCCCCTGGAGTCCGCCGGCCTGCTGGCCTACTCCTGCAATCCAAGAGGGGAGGAGCTCAAGGCCGACCTGTCGGCGGCGGTGGCGGCGGGGACGCTAATCCTGAATGAAACGGAACCTGATGACAACGATGACACGGAGGAAGACAGCGATGGATAGGACCTTGAACCCGGTGAAGCGGGGCAACAAGCGCCGCCGCGCCCGCAACTGGAAGGCCTGGCAACTCTTCTCGCCGGATGGCGATACCTGCCGCTTCTGTCCCCACGGGGCCGCCGACCACCTGACGTCCAGCGGTCAGCCCCATTTCTACCGGCCCGCCGCCGAACAGGACTGGAACAACCCCGGCGAGAAGCTCTACCGCCACGAGCTGGAGGACGGCTCCGAGGTGCTGGTCAAGCGGGTCACCGTCGCAAACCGCGCCGAACTGCTCACCGCCTTCTGCGTCCAGTGCGCCAAGGACAAGCAGACCGACCAGGTGCTGTGCTTCCAGCGCACCCTGGCCAAGGGCGAGGTCGTGGGACTGAAGAAACACGCCAACGGAAACCACAACAACGGGAGGTAGCCAAATGGCCGAAACACAGACCCTGTACTTCCCCTGCCCCTCCTGCGGGGCAAGGTTCTGCCAGGTTGAGGAGCCGGACGAGGACATCCACGCCGGTGAGACCTACCACTGCAACGAATGCGGCGCCGCCGTGGTCCTGGTTGCCCTGAGCATGGAGATGCTGGCCGACCCCGCCTCCATCAGGTGGGGCTGCCACTTCTGCAAGCCCGGTCCCTGCCGGTTGGCTCCATCCGGTGGCGACTCATCCGAAAGCGATGCCAATTTACTTACCGAATCCAGATAGATGAAGGAGGACCAATATGAGACTGGCTGCACAGGCAAAGGGGGGCTTCTACCCGACTCCGCCGAGGGTGGTTGACCTGGTTTCCAAGCTGCTCTACGGGGCCCGGGGCCGCGCCAGGAACGCGGATACCCTGCGCATCCTGGACCCCTGCTGCGGCGCCGGGGACGCCCTTGCCCAGTTCGCCGACCTGCTGCGCGACCGCAGCACCGTCCCCGTGGAGACCTTCGGGGTGGAGCTGCACCGGGACCGGGCGGAACAGGCCGCCAACATCCTGGACCGCGCCCTGGCCTGCGACCTCTTCGCCACCACCATCGCCAACAACGCCTTCGGCGTGCTGTTTCTCAATCCACCCTATGATTTTGACTCGGAAGACAAGCGCACCGAACACGCCTTCCTGATGTACACCACCCGCTACCTAACCGAGGGCGGGCTGCTGCTGTTCGTCGTTCCCAGGCAGCGGCTCGCAGTCTCCGCCCGCTACCTCTCCTCTCACTACCGGGACATCAGGTGCTGGGCGTTTCCCAACCCGGAGCGGGAGGTCTTCGACCAGGTGGTGCTCATCGGACGGCGCAAGGCCGAACCCAGCCCCGACTTCTACGCCGAGGATCAGGTCAGGGGTTGGTCCTTCGGAGAACCGGAGGAGTTCTCGCCCAGGCCCTACCCGGTGTACGACCCGACGGTAACTCCCGCCGGGGACATCCTTTTCGCCACCCGCACCGTGGACCCCCTGGCGGCGGTGGCCGAGGCCCGGAAGACGGGCCTGTGGGCCAGCCAGGAGGTGAAGGACTCCCTGTGGCCCGCCGAGGACCGGCGCACCCGGCCCCTGATGCCGCTGCGCCGGGGTCACTTGGCCATGCTGGTGGCGGCGGGGTTCCTGGACAACCTGGTGCTGGAGGCCGACGGGCAGCGCATCCTGGTCAAGGGCCGCACGACGAAGGAAATGATCCTGGCCGAGGAGACCGAGAACACCGAGGTCTACCGGGAAAGGCTCAGGACCACCGTGGTCGCCCTGGACCTGGACGGCGGGGAGATCACCGACATCGCCGCCTGACCAGGCGACAACTACCAACCCTGACGGCTGAAATCTCAGCCGCATACGAAGGCCCCGCCGGTGTCCAAGACCGGCGGGGCCTTCGCCTTGTTCAACGGCAACCCTCACTCAAGGAGACTACCCATGAACCTTTCCGGTTTCATCGACACCTTTAAGGAGTCCATCGCCCGGCGGGTGGTGGAGTCCTACCCACCCCTTTACCGGCCCTCGGAAACCGATGTCAACCTGCCCCGGCTGCTGCGCAGGCCGATGGGCGGCCAGGAGGACGCCATCAAGGGGACGGCCCTCTCCCTCCAGGCACACCGGGGCACCACCGTCGTCGGCGAAATGGGTACGGGAAAGACGTTCATCGGCGCAGCAGCCGCCCACGCCGCCGGATTCCGGCGGGTGCTCATATTGTGTCCACCCCATTTGACCCGAAAGTGGAAGCGGGAGGTGGAGGATACCGTGCCCGGCGCCAGGGCCGCCATCGTCACCTCCATCACCGATCTGGAGCGGCTCCGACTGTCCGTGGGTCCCTCCCCCCTCTTCGCCATCATGTCCCGGGAAAGGGCCAAGCTGTCCTACCGCTGGCAGCCCGCCGTCATCCAGCGCTGGGCCGCCGCCGGAGGCCGGCTGGTA
Source organism: Chloroflexota bacterium (assembly GCA_009840175.1). Taxonomy (GTDB): domain Bacteria; phylum Chloroflexota; class Dehalococcoidia; order Lucifugimonadales; family UBA3495; genus VXOI01. Next base: position 3,605 of record VXOI01000024.1, read on the forward strand.
CGGGACGAGCAGACCGGCGAGCCCTTCCAGGTGCCCTGCTGCCCCACCTGCCACGCCCAGGTCGTGGACAAGGACGGGGTGCCTCTCACCAACGAGGAGCTGTCCCGCAAGCGCCGGGACTGCGACCTGTGCGGCTCGGCCCTGTGGCAGGCCGACGGCACCGGCCCGCGCAGATACCCTCTGGCTGACTACGTGAAACACCGGATGAAGGGCTTCTTCGACCTGCTGGTCGGAGACGAGGTCCATGAATATAAGTCGCGTGGTTCGGCCCAGGGCATCGCCGCCGGGGTGCTGGCCGACTCCTGTGGCAAGTCTCTGACGCTGACGGGCACCCTAACTGGAGGGTATTCGAGCACCCTGTTCCACCTGCTGTACCGCTTCTCGCCGGACATCCGGGCCGAGTTCGAACGCTCCGAGGAGGGACGCTGGATTCAGCGTTACGGCTTCCTGGAGCAGACGGTGCGCCACGCCGACGACGGCGACTCTTTCGAGGACGGGCGCATCAGTCGTCGCAAGGGATACCGCAAGACGGTCAGGGAGAGGCCGGGCCTGGCACCCTCGGCCCTGTTCCACCTCATAGGGAACAGCGTCTTCCTGCGCCTCTCCGACGTGGCCTCGGGGTTGCCGCCCTACGAGGAGCAGGTGCTCCTGTCGGGCATGGACCGGGAGACTGACCACACCGAATTCTCCCAGCGCAAGGCCTACGACCTGGTGTTCGAGACCCTGAGGCAGGCGCTAGCGGCGGCCCTGGCCAAGGGTTCCAAGCGTCTGCTGGCCACGTATTTGCAGACCTTGCTGGCCTACCCCGACGGCTGCACCCGGGGCGAGACGGTCTTCGACCCCCAGACCGGCAACGTGCTGGTCCAGATGCCGCCCCTGTCAGAGGACAAGCTCTACCCCAAGGAGCAGGCGCTGGTGGACCTGATTGCGGCGGAAAGGCTGGAAGGCCGCAAGGTGCTGGTCTACGCCACGCACACCGGTACGCGGGACATCACCGAGCGGATGGATCATTTCCTGACGACCCACGGGTTCCGGGTGGCGGTGCTGAAGGCCGACTCGGTGGCCCCGGACCGGCGCGAAGCCTGGGTGGAGGAACGGGTCAAGCAGGGCATCGACGTGCTCATATGCCACCCCCGGCTGGTACAGACCGGGTTGGACCTGGTGGACTTCCCGACTATCTGCTGGCAAGAGGTGGATTACAGCACTTACACCATGAGGCAGGCGTCGCGCCGCTCCTGGCGCATCGGGCAGACGAGGCCGGTAAAAGTGGTGTTCATGGCCTACCGGAACACTCTCCAGGCCGACGCACTGAAGCTGGTGGCCAAGAAGCTGCAAAGCTCCCTGGCGGTGGAGGGAGAGCTTCCCGAGGACGGCCTCGCCGCCTACGGGGACGACGGGGACGACCTGATGCTGGCCCTGGCCCGTCAGATCGTAAACGGAGAGGAGACCGACGCTGATTCCGAGACGGTGGAGGACGTGTTCGCCAGGGCGCGGGACGCCGAGGCCAGCGCCGAGGAGTTCCTGGTGGACGACGGCTGGCAGGCTGTCGAGGTCGAGCCGGATGCTGTCGCGGTCAACGGGAACGGCCACCACACCAACGGCCAAGACGCCGAAGGCGTCGGACTGGTGGTCGAGCTTGTGGAAAACGGCAACGGATACCACCCTGCCAACGGCAACGGCAACGGCCACCACGAAGGCGAAGCCACCGAGGAACAGCAGTCCCTTTTCTCCTGGGCCGAATTCATGGCCGACGGACCGGACAAGCCCAACGGCCGCAAGCGCAAGCCCCAGCCCGCCACTCTCTCCATGTTCGAGTGGGCGCTGGCCGCCGAGCAGGAGCGGGAGGGGGAGCCGGTGGGCGCGGGGCGTTAGGTCGCAACCGACGGGAGGGACATCCGCTCTAGTTGCGGATGTCCCTCTTCGCAACCACGGCGTTCCCCAAAAGGACGCCGCAGGCAAGGCTACAGACTGAACGACAGAGAACACAGAGGAGTTGAAACATGGCGCGTGTGTTTGTGTACGACGACCGGGAGTTTCCCGACCCCGACCCGGAGATGAGCGTGGAGCAGGTGAAGGGGGTGCTCGCCGACTTCTATGGCGAAATCGCCAACGCCTCGGTCAAGGAGACCAAGCGCGGCGACGACACCATCTTCGAGTTCCAGCGGCGCGTGGGCACCAAGGGGGCCGGCGCCTCCGCTCGCAGCTAAGGGGGTAACAAAATGGACAACATCACCCTGGCCGGTCTGCTGGCGGCAACCCCGCCGGCGGACCTGAAGATCATCGAGCTCACGGCGGAGCTCACCCGGCCCGACGGCGCCCTGGACCTGGACGCGGCGGCGGCCCGGCAGGCTGAGGTGGAACTGGCCTGCTCCCAGGCCGAGGACTACGCCGCCGGTTCCAAGCGGCTGCTGGAGGCCATGCGGTGGAAGCTGCGGCCCCGCCGCTCCTGAGCGGGCTGGCCCAACTGCTCCTGCGGCGTCCGCCGTCGCTGCGGGAATTGGTAACCCTAGTGGGCTACGCCGAGGACTACGCCTGGTTCGCCGGGCTGGTGCGCCGCCTCTTTCCCGAGGAGGCGGAAGCAATTCTGGCCGCGCCCGACGTAAACCGGAGGTTGGCGGGCTTCGCGGAACTCTTCCAGGAGCGGCACTTCCCCCTCTACGGACCGTTCCTGGACTTCTGGATCGACGAAGGGGACGAGCCGCCCTGGTCCTGGCTCCGGCGGGGCATCCCCTTCGACCTGGTGGGCTTCGGCTACGACGACCTCCACGAGATGTGGGACGGCTACCGGGAGGGCCTGTCGGTCCTGGCCCTGCTGGCCCAGCCGCCCGACTCCTTCTTCGGCGAACCCGACGGGATAAGGGTTGCCTGGCTGGAGTCCGCCGCCGAGCGCATCCCCCAGGAAACGCTGGAGAGGATTCCCCAGGACGGCATCCCCATTGAGGCTCTGACCGAGGCGGTGCGGGAAACGGAGTACCAGTGGGCGGCCCAGGCCGCCGCCTGGGTCTGGAGCCAGACCGGCAATTTCTTTATGGACCACAACTACGAGGATGGCAGCTACGACGGCTTCTCCGACCCCTGGGAGGAGGAAATCATCAAGGAGGGAACGGAGGAGTGGCGGAAGGCCAGCGCCCTGATCGACTCGGTGACCTCGCTGGCCGCATGGCTGGAGGATGACCTGCCGGGACGTTTCGCCCAGATGCTGGACTTCATCCTGCCGCGCCTCCCCGAACCAACAACACGACAGGAGGAAAACGATGACGACTGTTGACAGCGAGACCGCCCGCTGGTCCCTGCCGGGACCGGCGGACATGCCCACGGACCAGCTCCAGGTGCAGCTTGAGGTCTACAACGAGACCGTCCTGCTGCGGGGCTTCGAGGGCGACCACACCTGGGTCAGGACCGTCTCGGCGGACGAGATCGCTAATGTGTTCACCCGGCACTTGGGCTTCTCCTCGGGCCTGCTGCCCGAAAACGCCCTCTGGTGGGGCCAGGGAGAGACGGGCCAGATGGTGGCCCTCTGGAGGCCGCCCCAGGTCTGGCCGGTGGCTTTGCAACGGGAGGCCTTCCAGCCTCCCGCCCGGCTCAGGATTCCCATGCCGGGGCTGGTCTTCGTCTGCTCCCCAGCGCGGGCGCCCTGGGTCTACGCGGCCCTGGAACGGCCCACGAACCCCGGCCAGCAGCTCTTCCGCACGCCGGCCTTCAACGTCTTCCGGGACGGCAGGACCTGCCCCGGCAGCCACCGTTTCTCGGAGGAGGTGGGACGGATACCCGAGTCCTTCTTCCAGTCCTTCTTCTCCCTTACCGGAGACACCGGGGACCGGTCGAAGAGGCACCCGGACAACCTGCAAGCGTTATGGGAGGAGATAGATGGAAAACCTCACTACCCGGTTGAGGACCTGGTTCCCCAGTGCACCGTGGGCCAGGTCATCGCCGCCTGCGAAGGACGGCGGGGCTATTACTAGCGCCGGTGTTGCCCCAGTGGGCTACCTGGTCAACCACCTCGCCGGACTCTCCGGTTTCCACGGCGTCGGCTACGACTACGTGCTCGGATCGGGCGGCCTCTACGTCCAGTCCGAGAGCGCCCACCTGACGGCGCGGGTCCTCATCGCTCCTGCCTGGGTACGGGGCCTCGCCTCCGTGTCCGAAAAGCTGGAATTGGCCCACGGCCTCATCCCGGCCCACGTCTTCGAGTTGGGCCTGGGCTGGATGCTGGGCGCGCCTGGCACCGAGCGATTCTTCGCAGTGGCGTGGGAAGGGGACGCCTACCGGCTGGTGGTCCCCCCGCAGGAAGGGACGGCTTCGTCCCTGACCTACGAACCGCCCGCCGGGATGGTGGCCGAGTTTCACTCTCACGGCAAACACTCCGCCTTCTTCTCGGCCACCGACGACCGGGACGAGCAGGGGTTCCGCGTGTACGGCGTGGTGGGACGCCTGGACACACCCACGCCCGAATTGACCCTGCGGGTGGGTATCTACGGCCACTTCGCTCCACTGCACTGGTCCCAGGTGTTCGACGGCCCGCCCCCCGGCCTCGGGCTGGCGGGAGCAGAGCCGGAGGCCACACCAAGCTACCCATTCCTAAGGAGGTAAAGGCACCATGCCCTACTACCTGGACAACGATTTCCTGCTGGACAATCCCTGGATCACTGTGGTGGGCTGCGGCGGCACCGGCGGCTTCGTCGCCGAGGGCCTCTGCCGCCTCTTCCAGGGCCGGGACGCCACCATCGTCCTGGTGGACCACGACC
>VXOI01000265.1 GCA_009840175.1 Chloroflexota bacterium
TTCGGGACAGCCCTTCGTCGGGGCCAGAGCGAATGTTAGACAAGCCAATTGGGAAAGGCTAAAATACGGCGTCCCCCAAGTCCGGTAGCGTGATGTTTCTTTGGAGCCGGGCCAAGTCGGGGATTAGCAGTTCCATGGCCAGGCATAAGGACGCAGAGAATGCCCAACCTGCCGATGCACATCTATCTGGCCCACCAGGTCGCTGAGCAGCTTGACTGGGGCTATGTCTACGACCACCTCGGTAGCTTTTACCTGGGCTCCACTTCGCCCGACATTCGCGCTATGACTAAGTGGCCTCGTGAGCAGACCCACTTCGCCCCACTTTCGGTTCGCGAAGTTGGCACCGGAACCCGCACCATGTTCCAGAACTACCCGAAACTGCTGAATGAGGATGCTCAATCTCGGGCGACTCGAACCTTCCTGCTGGGCTATGTCTGCCACCTGGCCGCCGATGAAGTGTGGATAACGACGGTATATCGCCCTAACTTCGATATCGCAGAAGAGACCCGCCTGACCAGTGACCAGGTAGAGGCGGATATGTGGGACCGCGCCATTCAGCTCGATATGGACCGGCTTTCTTTGCCCGACGTAAGCGGCCCCCTGAACGCCGGACACGCTGTTTCCTGCGGCGATACGGGCGTGTCGGTGGCCTTTTTCGAGGACGGCCTTCTCACCCAATGGAAGGAGCGTGTATCCAGCTTCGTGGGCAGAGAATTTGAATGGTCGCGGCTCAAATTCGCCCTCAACCGGATGTACCGCGACAATGACGAGGTACAACAGAGCGTTGACCGCTTCCTTGAGCGGATGCCGTACAGCCTCGAAGAGGTCTACCAGAAGATCCCCGAAGCGAAGGTGGACAACTACCGCCGCGAAGCCGTGGCCGCCACCATCGCCCAAGTGCGCGAGTTCCTGGCCGAATAGCAAAACATTCAACTCGACGGCTTGACCGTTAATCCTGGGCTTGTCGGCGTCCTGAACTTGTCGAAGGACGAATGGTCGGGGCAGCCCTAAACAGAACACCGGAGCTTCCAAGTGATTTCTAACTCCCCGTTGAACATAATTCGCGGCGCGGAGAACGCCGAGAACGTCCTTACGCGCATTGACCCCCTCGACTTGTCGTCCCTCCCGGATTCAGTGGTGGCGCGGACACATCAGGCGTTCGGTGATGGCGTAACCCCGGCAGAGTCGGTGGTGCGGATGCTGGCGGACGTGAAGCAGGAGGGCGACGCCGCTGTCCGCCGCTACGCGAAGTTGCTGGATGGAGCGGAACTAGATGATTTCCGTATCCCCCAGGCCGAGTTGGATGCTGCCAGCGAACAGGTCAGCCCGGAGCTTTGGCAATCGCTGGAACTGGCCGCGAAACGTATCCGTTCATTCCACCATTCCACCCTTCCAGGTGAATGGATGGATCCATCGCAGGGACTAGGCGAACTGGTGCGCCCTCTGGCCCGGGTAGGCGTGTACGCTCCCGGCGGCAGCGCGGCTTACCCGTCCACGGTGCTGATGACAGTGATTCCGGCCCGCGTCGCCGGCGTTGGCGAGATAGTCCTCACCACCCCACGCACCGGAGCGCAACCCCTGAACCCCGCGGTGGTGGCCGCAGCCAAGATCGCTGGCGTGGATGCGATGTACCAGGTCGGCGGCGTCCCGGCGATCGGCGCGTTGGCCTATGGCACCGAGTCCATACCCCGCGTAGACAAGATTTGCGGCCCCGGCAACATCTTCGTGGCCTACGCTAAAAGGCTGGTGCAGGGCGCGGTGGACATTGACGGCGTTTTCGGCCCCACGGAGACCATCATCCTGGCCGACGAAGGCGCCAATGCCGATTTCTGCGCCGCCGATCTCATTGCCCAGGCCGAACACGACCCGTTGGCTACCGCTATTCTGGTCACCGACAGCGAGGAACTCATTGCCCGCGTCGAGACGCAACTTGAATCGCAGCTTGTCGCTGCTCCTAGGGGAGACGTGGCTCGGCAGGCCCTTGAACGGCAGGGCCGGGTGGTGCTGGTGGACTCGCTTGACGAGGGAGTGGAGCTTGTCAACCGCATCGCGCCGGAACATCTGTGCCTGCTGCTGCGGGAGCCGTGGAGCTGGGTGGACCGCATCCGCCACGCGGGGGGGCTGTTCCTGGGCGAGTATTCGCCGGAAGTTATGGGCGACTACATCGCCGGGCCCAGCCACGTAATGCCCACCGGCGGCACCGCGAGGTTCGGTTCTGCGCTCAGCGTCCATCACTTCCTGCGCACAATGCCCGTGGTGGGACTCAGCCCCAATGACTTCAAGCATCTTGGCCCCGCCGCCGTGCAGATAGCCAACGCTGAGGGTCTGGCCGGGCACGCTGGAGCAGTACAGGTGCGTCTTGATTCCCTCAAGGCGCAGGTAGGCTAATCCTTCTTCAAATCATCAGGAATAATCGCATAGGTCAGGTCAGTAAGAGCATGGCCGAATTTACCCAACAACTGCAAGAGTCAATGCTGCCCCACATCCGTGGGTTGGATATATATGAGGGCGTGGAGCCTGTCGAAGTGATGGCCGAACGGGCCGGAATCCCGCCGGAAAAAATCATCCGGCTGAACGGAAACGAAAACCCCTACGGCCCGTCGCCCGCCGTGGCTAAAGCGCTTTCTGAATTCCCCAACTTCAATCACTACCCCGACCCGGAGCAGCGCCAGTTGCGCCAGGCCCTTTCTGGCTACGTCGGCGTTGACCCGGAGCGCATCATCGCGGGCAACGGCAGCGACGAACTCATAGATATGCTGTTCCGTATGTTCATCGGCCCCGGCGACAACATCATCAATCTCACCCCCACCTTCGGGATGTATTCCCTGGGAGCCGAAATTTGCGGCGGACAGGCAGTGTCAGTGCCCCGCGATACTGACTTCGAGATTGACCTCGAAAGCGTAAAGCTGGCAATCACGCCCCGCACCAAAGCCATCGTGGTCTGCTCGCCCAACAACCCCACCGGCAATATGCCTACCGAGGCCGAGGTGCGGGCGTTGCTGGACACCGGCATCCTGGTGATAGTGGATGAAGCCTATTACGAGTTCTCCGGCCAGACCCTGATGCCGCTGCTGGACGAATACGCCAACCTCGTTGTGCTGCGGACTTTCAGCAAGTGGGCCGGACTGGCCGGACTGCGCATCGGCCTCGGCGCGATGCACCCTGACCTGGCCCGCACGATGATGTCGGTCAAGCCGCCCTACAACGTCAATCTGGCGGCGGAAACCGCTCTCATCGCATCGCTGGAGGATATGCCTGCGTTGCTGGAGCGGGTCAACGCCATAGTGTCCGAGCGCGAGCGGATGTACGGCCTGCTGTCGGCCATTCCTACCGTCAAGCCCTACCCGTCGCGAGCCAACTTCATTCTATGCCAGCTACCCGAGGGCAGCGGACGGCAGGTGTTCGAGGGTCTCTGCAATCGCGGCATATTCCTGCGCTACTGGAACAACCCCCGCCTGAAGGACTGCGTCCGCACCTCCGTCGGCTTCCCGGGGGAAAACGACGCGGTAGCCGCGGCTCTAGCCGAACTCACAATTCCCCTCTCCCTTGAGGGAGAGGGTTAGAGCCTGCCCCCGCGAAAGTGGGGGGTGAGGGTGAAATCCTGATGACCGACGATGCCAACCTGCCAGCAATTCCTGAGGGACGCACAGTGTCGCTCCACCGCGCCACCGGCGAGACCGACATCCACCTGTCCCTCAACCTCGACGGCGCTGGCGCCTACGACGTGGACACCGGCAACGGCTTTCTGGACCACATGGTCAGCCAGATTTCCCGCCACGGCCTGATAGACATAACTCTGAAAGCCGAAGGCGACCTGCACACCGGCTGGCATCACCTCGTCGAAGACGTCGGCATCACCCTGGGCCGCGCCTTCAACGAGGCCATCGGAGATGCCAGGGGCATCCGCCGCATGGGGCACGCCATCGTGCCGCTGGACGAGACTCTGGCCATGGTGGCGCTGGACTGCTCAGGCCGGGGTTACGCCGTCATCGAGACCACCATAGACGACTCGATGGTAGAGACCCTGCCCGGCTCGCTGGTGCGCCACTTCTTCGAGTCCTTCGCGCTGGAGGGCAAGATCAATCTCCACGCCAAGATCCTCACCGGCATAGACCCCCACCACAAGGCCGAGGCCCTCTGCAAAGCCACTGCTCGCGCCCTCCGCGACGCCCTCGAGCCCGACCCCCGCTCGCCTCACGCCGTCCCCAGCACCAAGGGCACGTTGAGCAGCTAAACTGATATTTCGAACCGTTCAACCTGTATGCTCTCGGCTCTCTCACGCGCTTGCCAAAGGTCATAGGCCATCTGCATTCCCAGCCAAGTCTCCGGCGTTGAACCAAAAGCCTTTGACAAGCGAATAGCCATGTCCACTGATACCCCTGACTTCCCATTTATCAAATCTGACAGCGCTTGGCGAGTAATGCCCAACCCTTCCGCCGCTCTGGTTACGGACAACCCCAGCGGCTCAAGGCATTCATATTTCACTATTTCGCCCGGATGGCACGGGTTGTGCATCGGCATTTTCTCGCCCTCAATTTGATTTAGTGATAGTCCAAGTAATCCACATCCGTGACATGGCCGTTCTCGAACCGGAAAATTACCCGCCAATTGGCCGAAACTGAGATTGAATAGTATCCTTGTAACCGGCCGGACAACTGGTGTAACCGGAATCCCAACAAGTTCATTCCCTGCGGTTCATTAATTTGGTCAAGCGCGGAAAGTATGCGTCTCAACTTTCGAACGTGTTCCGGGGATACGCGCCTAGCCCCTCGGCCGTAGTAAAAGTCCTCGAGACCACTGTGCCGGAATGATTGAATCACCGTTTGAAGATACAGTGTCGCCTGTCGCTTGTCAATTGACGCATACCGCCCGATAAAATATCCCTAAAGCTGCCGCCCCCGCCGCGCGATGAACTCCGGGAACGCCTGTTCCACGCCGTAGCCCTTCACCTGGTTGGTATAGTCCACCTCGTTCTCCCACATTCCGCGCAGGTCCGCGGCCTTGTCCCTGAGCAGGATTTCCTTGATGCCTATCACCGACTCAGGGCGGTGGCCTGCAATCGTGGACGCAATTTCCATCGTCTTGTCCCGCAGCTCCGATGAGGGCACCAAGTGATTGAGTAATCCGACGCGGTACGCTTCCTCGGCTTCCACTACCCGCCCGGTGAACAGGAACTCTTTTGCAACGGGCCAGCCCACCTGGTTGGTCAAAGTCCAGGTGCTGTTGATGCGTCCATAGGCTACTGCCAGGAACCGGAAGCGGGTGTTTTCGCAGCCCACCCTCATGTCCAGGCAGGACGCCAGCACCGCCCCCCCGCCATAGGCCAGCCCGTTCATCATCCCGATAACTGGCTTGGGCGAAGCCGAAATGTCATACATCCAGTTCTGGTATAGGAGGGAGTTGGCCTCTCTCTGCTCGTCGGTTAACTCCACCGCGTGTACCCGCTGTTCGTGGATGTCGCCGCCCGCCGAAAAAGCCCGTTCCCCTGCTCCGGTTATGACGATGCAGCCGACCCCATCGTCCTCGTTGCCCGACATAACGGCGTGGTGCAATTCTGCGTCCAACTTGTGGTTCATCGCGTTCAGGACTTCTGGCCGGTTCATGGTGATGACCTTCACGCGATCTTCGATTTCCACCAGCAGGTGATCGTAGTCCATTGGAACATCCTCCGGGGCGGGAAGGGCCGCCCGATTTTATGAACGATTGTATGGATTTCAGCGGCGAAGCGCAAAGGGCAGGGAACGAAAGCCGTCGTGTGTTAAACTGCGGTGCAATTGTTTAACCCGGAGGCTCAGCGTGCCCCAGCGACTCAAGGCCGGTGAAGCCGTTATCGAACTCCTGAAGCAGGAAGGCGTCTCCCACATTTTCGGCATTGTTGGCTCCTCCTTCCTGGACATTCTCGACCCCCTGTATGACCGGGAAGATATGCGGTTCGTCGGCGTGCGCCACGAGCAGGGAGCGGCGTTGATGGCCGACGGGTTCAGCCGCATCTCCGGCGCGCCCAGCGTGTGCCTCGCCACCAACGGGCCTGGCGTTCTGAACCTGACCTACGGCATCGGCTCGGCCTATGTCGCCCACTCCCCGGTGGTGGTCATTGCGCCCTCCGCCTCGCGCCGTGACCAGTACCGCAATTCCACCCAGGAATTTGACCAGGTGGCGCTGTTCAAGCCCATCACCAAGGCATCCTTCCCGATCAACCGTATAGACCGTCTGCCTGATGCCCTCCGTCACGCCTTTCGGGTGGCTACTTCCGGCAAGATGGGCCCGGTGCTGTTGGACATCCCCCGCGACCTGTTGCCCGGCGCCGATGTGGAGTTGGACCTGCTCCCTCCCGACGCCTACCGTCCCGGCCAGACCCGCTCCCGTGGCGACCTGGGCTTGATCCAGAGGGCAGCCGACGTGCTGGCCGCCGCCGAGCGCCCGGTCATCCTGGCCGGGGGTGGCGTGCAGTGGAGCAACGCCGGCGGGGTCGTGTGCCGGTTGGCCGAGCTTACCGGCGCGGCCATCGTGACTTCCTACGGACGAGCCGACGCTGTTCCTTCCGACCACCCCAATTTCCTCGGACACCTGGGGCGACTCGGAGCTGCCGAGGGCATCGAGGCCGTTCGGGAGGCCGACGTCATACTGGCCGTTGGCACCCGCTTGGGGCAGTCCACGACCTTCTATGACAACCGCTTCATACCCGCAGACGCCCGCATAATCCAGATTGAGATAGACCCGGAGGAAATTGGCCGCAACTATCCGGTCACCGTTGGCATCGAGGGCGACGCCGCGGCCGTCTCCGAGGGACTGCTGGAGGAACTGCGTCAGCGGGAGCCGCGCGTCAACCCGCAGTGGGACGAGGAAGTCAAGAGCTGGAACACCCGCCGCTCGGAGCGGCTGCGCGGCGAGGAACGCCTGGACACCTTGCCGATGAAGCCGCAGCGGGTGTACGCCGAGCTTCGGAAGGTGATGCCCAAAGATGCCATTGTCGCTCTGGACGCGGGGCTGGCCCCCAACTTCGGGCAGGACCGGCTGGACTTCTTACAGCCGCGCAGTCTGATGACGTCATTGGACCTGGGCGGACTGGGCTTCAGCTTCCCCGCCGCTCTGGGGGCGCAGTTCGCCGCGCCCAGTCGCCCGGTGGTCAACTTCAACGGCGACGGCGGTTTCCTGTTCAACGCCCAGGAATTCGCCACGGCGGTCGAATACAACCTGCCAGTGGTCACGGTGATAATGAACAACGGCAGTTGGGGGTCGGAAAAGGCCTACCAGCGCTTCGCCTTCAACGAGCGCTACGTCGGGGCCGACACTCTCAACCCGCGCTACGACAAGTACGCCGAGTTGTTCGGAGGCGCAGGCTTCTACGTGGAGCGCCCGGAAGACGTGGGCAATGCCATGCTGGAAGCCCTGAATGCAGGAAAGCCCAGTATCATTGAGATTCCCATAGACCCCGACGAACTGCCCCGCCCGGCCCGCCTGTCCGACGTACAGGCCCAACCGCAGTCGTAAGCAGTTTGAGCATCAACCGAAAACAGGGCAAAACGAATGCAAGAGCCAGTTTTTCCTCAAGACATCAGCTTGGAAGGCAACGCCATCGTCATCCTGTGGGATGACGGTCACCGCAGCCTGTATCCCCATCGCTACCTGCGTCTGCGCTGTCCATGCGCCAGTTGCGTTGAGGAGATGACGGGAAAGCCAATCCTGGACCCGGATTCTGTGCCGGCCAACGTCCGGGCCATTGATCACATACCTGTGGGCAACTACGGAATGCAGTTCCTGTGGGACGATACCCACTACACTGGCATCTACACCTATCGGGCGCTGCGGGCCGCCTGTACCTGCATCGTCTGCAACGAGGCGCGTGCAGAAGCCGCCGCTGGGGCAAATTAACTCCCTCACGTATATTCCCTCCCCCTCAGGAAGAGGGTTAGGGTGGATGGAAGGCGTGAGGGCGTTGTCGTTAGCTCGCCGGAGTTTCAGGGCGCGAGCGCATTGGCTTTTCCAGCGAAGCCTTGAACTTGGGCGCGGTAAAGGTGTTGGAACGGAAGGCGAAGTTGGAAAGCTGCCGCTGCGCCGGCTCGTCGCACTGGCTGCAAGGCGCCGTTTCGTTTGACCTGGAAACCGGACGAATCAGCTCAAATTCGTAGTCGCACTTGGAGCAATAGTATTCGTATATTGGCATCGGTATACTCTCGCCCTGGGAATTTGTCTATATTCTAACCCTGCCGCAGTATCCCCGCCACGGCGCAACAAAAATTCCCTCCCCATCAGGGGGAGGGTTAGAGCCTGCCCCCCCGAAAGCGGGGGGGTGGGGGTGATTACCGTGAGATGGAAGAAAAATTATGCCCGAATCAA
>VXOI01000099.1 GCA_009840175.1 Chloroflexota bacterium
CTTCCCAGCCCACGCCAACGGCAATCCCATCCACGCCCATACCAACCAATACACCGCAACCCCCTGCGCCGACATCCACCATGGACGCCGCTGTTCCGCCGACGCCCTCCGAATCGCCAAATGTCTCACAGGAGCAACCCATCATGCCGCCTCGGTCTCCCACCCGGACCGAACCTTCTGATTCCCCGCCAGAGCAGGACGTAGCAGAAATACGCCAGATAGCGGAAGCCTACTGGATGGCCTTTAACGAGTACGATATTGACCAAGCCATCACGATGCTGGAGCCCGGCTACCGCGCCCAGGAGGAGGAGCCGATCCGCAAAGACATCGGGACGATGAAGCTGTTCCGGGTCAAGCTGGAGGTGTCGGAGGAGACGCCGCCGACTCCCAACGTGAATGGCGATTACGAGACCTATCTCAGCATGAAAACGCCAGTGGACACCAGGCGAGTGCTGATGGTCTTTCGCCGAATTGACGGCCAGTGGTGGATAGTCTTTTCCGACGAGGTGGAGTAAACCCTACTCGCAGGCGTCAACGACGGCCTGGGAGATGGCCGCCAGCCTGGGCGTGTTGCTGATTTCGGCGCGGAAACCGTTGGTGATGTAGGCCACGGCCAGGCCGTTGTCGGGGTTGGCCCAACCCACTGATGTACCCGAACCGGCGTGGCCGAAAGTGCGCGGGTCCAGCTTGTCAGCGTCGCCGCTGCGCGGGTCGGCCAGGGAAAGGCCCATTCCCCGGATGACGCGGCGGTTCAGCGAGTGGTCAATGCCCTCGGAGTGGGCCGCCGTGACCTCGGCCACCGTTTTCTCGGTCATTATGGTGACACCGTCCAGCGTGCCGCCAAGCTGCATCATGGCGAAGAACCGCGCCAGCCCCCGCGCCGTGGATATGCCGCCGCCCGACGGCTGCACCGTGCGATGAACCTCCGGATGGTTGTAAAGGTCCACCTGGCTGCGCCGGTCGCAATCCTCCATGGCGTGGAGCTTGGACACGCGGGGCAGCATCCACTCCGGCAGCCCGATGTAGAGGTCGTTGATGCCCAGGGGACGGGTGATTTCCTCGCGGACGAAGCGATTGATGGGGCGTCCGTCAATGCGCCGCACCAACTCGCCGCAGACCCAGCCGAAGTTGCGGGGATGGTAGGCGATGACCCGGCCCGGAGGGTAATCGGGGCGAAGCTCCTCCATCGCCTTCACCGCCGCGTCCCAGTCGCTCCATCGGTCCCAGGTCATGTGACTGGGGCTGTCGGGGAAGCCTCCCCGGTGAGTCAGCACCTGGGCGATGGTGACGTCTTCCTTGCCCGACTGGGCGAATTCAGGCCAGTGATAGGCAACCCGGTCGTCCCAGTCCAGCTTCCCGCGCTCCCAGAGTATATGCAGACAGCAGGCGGTGACCGGCTTGGTGGAAGAGTAGAGGACGAACATGGTGTTTTCGTCCACCTCCCTTCCCGTGTCCTTGTCGGCCAGCCCTCCGTAGAGGTCCAGCACCAGGATGCCATAGCGGTATACAGCCAGGGCCGCCCCAGGATGCAGTCCGTTTTCTATCTGCTCGAAGAACAACTCCCGGACGCGCTCCAGTCCCCTGGGATTCATACTGGCGTCCGATGGCGCTCCCACGCCGCTTGCCGTAGCCACTATATGCAACCTCGCCGTGTAAAGAGGGCCGCCCTGGCTAAACCTGCGGCCCGGTTTGATAGCGTCCGCCCTACTTGACGCTCAATTCAGCCTTGCCCAACCCTTCGATTTCGATCAGGGCCGAGTCGCCAGCCACCAGCCACTTGGGGGATACGATGCTGCCGGTGATGACCACCATTCCCGCCTTGAGTTCCCGTCCTTGATCCGCCAGCGCGTTGGCCAGCCAGGCCAGCGGCTCCAGCGGGTGGCCCATGACATCGGCTCCCATTCCTTCGCCGACCAGTTCGCCGTTAATCTCCATGTAGCCGCGACAACCGGGAAGGTTGATGCCCTGCCAGTCGCTCACCGGCTGGCCCAGAACCACACCGGCGTTCAGGATGTTGGAAGATATGGTGGTCAACAGCTGCGTCTGGGTATCCTGTCCCTGCGTCCGGCGGTTGTCCACCACCTCGAAGGCCGTCATCACTTCGCTCACGGCCTCCGATACTCCGTCCCGGTCGTAGGGCGCGCCGGAAGCGGGCAAGTCGCGGCCCAAACGGACGCCGACCTCGCACTCAATGCCGGGTTGCAGGAAATCGGCGGCGTCCAGCACCGCCGGCGAATGCCGCACGTTGTTGCTTAGAATCACCCCGGCCACCGGCTCGCTGATGCCCGATGCCTGCTGCAAGGCCGTGGTGGTGTAGGCGATCTTGTAGCCTGCCACCGCTCCGTATTCGGCGGCCAGGGAACCTTGATAGGCCACCTGTATCTCGTAGGCTTCGGCGATGCTCTCCGGCAACAGGTCGCCTTCCAGAAGGTACTTCTCCTTGCCGCGAAACTGCTGCAACAGCGCGTCAGCCGACTGGGTCACTCTGCTCATTTCATCCTCACCTTGTCTCCATCTCTCAACCACCGATTATACCAGCCGCGGGACGCACGGATGGACTTGTCGAGACTACAAGTGTCTGAGTCAGAATTTTCAGAATTGCTAAGTATGCTCAGGATGTGGGAAATTTCCTGAAAATCCTGTCAATCCTGATTCAGACAATTACCCCCTGCTATTCGTAAGGCGCGAGCTGAATTTCGTGGAGCGCCGGGACCACTTCCTTGCCCAGCAGTTCCACCGAGCGCATTACGTCCTTGTGGGGGATGTTGCCGTCGCTGCCAATGAGAATCATGTAGCCGGGGTTGAGCTGCCCGATGGTGTCCGACAGACGCCTGATTACGGTGTCGGGGCTGCCGACGATTATGGCCCCCACTTCCTGCAAGTCCTCGTAGCCCATAGCCGGGCCGCCCCCGCCGCCGATGCGCCGGGCCGCAAGTCGGCTGGCCGTGGGCGACTGGTAGCCGGGCGGGTCAAGGTGCTCCACCGGGCCGCGCATCCGGTGCTGTCCGGCCCACAGGAAGCCGCGCCCCAGCTCCTGCGCCTTCTCGTCGGTGTCGGCGACAAGGGCGCGCACCTGGTATCCGAAGTGCTCCGGGCCCGGGGTGAAGCCAACCTCATTGGCCGTGTCTATGTAGACTTGCTTCAGCTCCTTGGTCAGGCCGATGAGCGCGCCCAGGTTCATGTAGGTGTACTGGTGCTGCGCGGCCCAGACCACGCTCTCCGGGCTGCTGCCGCCGGGGAACCAGACGGGCGGGTGCGGCTTCTGCACTGGCAGCACCCACGGGTTGACCACGCGGTGGTGGTAGAAGCGGCCCTCGAAGCGGAAGGGGCCTGGCTCGGTCCAGCACTTGATGATGAGGTCGTGAGCTTCCTCGAAACGGTCTCTGTTCTCGGTAGGGTCAATGCCTGCCTGCAACGTTTCCACCGCGCCGCCCCGGACGAAGCCGGAGATGAGCCGTCCGTTGGAGAAGCAGTCCAGCATCGCCAGTTCCTCGGCCATGCGCACCGGCTCGTTGATGGGGATGATGTTCCCCAGGATGGCGATTCTCACGCGGCTGGTGAGGCGGCTGATGACGGCGGCATCTATGTTGGCCGAGGGCTTCATGTTCCAGTAGGACGAGTGGTGCTCGTTGGTCATTATGCCGTCGAGCCCGGCCTCATCGGCCATGGCGTACTGCTCGTGGTACTGGTTGTAGAGGTGATGTGCCTTCTCCGGGTCGAAGTAGGTGTTGGGGAAGTCCAGCCGCCCGGACTTGAACTGAGCGATGTCCTCCTCGTTGAGCTGCGTGTAGGGCTGCTGGGAATGGAAGAAGACTTCTACGGTGTCTTTCATATCGGCCCTCCCTGTGGTTGATTCTGGGCAGGTTCGCCGGGGGTTTTCGGGGGTTTCAGGCGATTTCGATGCCGACGGGGCAGTGGTCGGAACCCATTACGTCGGGCAGTATAAAGGCGTTCGAGAGGTTGGAGGCGAATTCGGTGTCGGCGAAGAAGTAGTCTATGCGCCACCCGACGTTTCGCTCACGAGCCTTGGTCATCGTGTCCCAATAGCTGTAATTGCCCGGTTCCTGGTTGAACTGCCGGAAGGTATCCACATGGCCGTGTTCTAGGAAGGTGTCCATCCAGGCCCGTTCCTCGGGCAGGAAGCCGGAAATCTTTACGTTCTCCTTGGGGCGGGCCAAGTCTATTTCCTTATGGGCGGTGTTGACGTCGCCGCATACAACGACGTTACGGCCCTCCTTTCGGAGGTTGTCCACGTAGTCCAGGAAGGCGTCGTAGAACTCCATCTTGTAGCGCAGACGGTCGGCGGAGCGCTTGCCGTTGGGGAAGTAGATGCCGAGGAAGACGAAATCGTCGAAGTCGGCCACCACGGTGCGCCCCTCGCTGTCGAAACGCTCGACGCCGAGGCCGAAGCTGACGCTGCGGGGTTCGCGGCCCTCCTTGGTGTAAAGGCCCACGCCGCTGTAACCCTTTCGTTCCGGCGTCGTGAACCACGCGGAATACCCCTCGACCTGCTTCAGGGCCGTGGGCAACTGGACTTCGTGAGCCTTGGTTTCCTGGATGCACAGCACATCGGGCTGTTCCTCCGCGAACCATTCCAGAAAACCTTTCTTGTGTGCCGCCCGGATGCCGTTTACATTCCAGGAAATCAGCTTCATATTCTGTGCGCCCCCGTTCCGACTCTCCCCTTGGGGAGAGGGAAGAATCGTCGTTTGCGAGGGATTATAGCAAAGGCCACAGACCAGTAGAGCGTTCCGGGCGCTGTGCTATCATTGGCTTCGTTTTCTCGCATCCCTTTCTTCAAAGGCCCAGATTCGGCCCCGGAGCGAAAGATGGTCAGAACAGGACAGCAGTACCTGGACAGCCTGCGGGACGGTCGGCAGGTATTTCTCGACGGCGAACTGGTCAGCGACGCGGTGGACCACCCGGCCTACCGCAACGCCGTGCGGACGACGGCAGCCATGTACGACTTCCAGGCCGCTGCGGAGAACCTGGAGCTGATGACTTTCGAGTCGCCCACCAGCGGGGAGCGGGTCAACCGCTGCTGGCAACTGCCGGAGTCCTACGACGAACTGGTGTCGCGGCGGAAAGCGATGGAGGCGTGGGCAGAGTGTACCTACGGGTACATGGGACGCTCACCCGACCACGTGGCCTCGTCGCTGGCCGGGATGATGATGCGCCTCGACCTGTTCAAGGCCCATGGCGAGGAGCGAGCAAAGGCACTGGCCGACTACTACCAGTACGTGCGCGATAACGACCTGTTCGTAACGTACACCATCACCAACCCGCAGGGCTGGACGGGCGAGCACGACGAGTTCCTGGTGGCTGGCATTTACGACGAGGACTCCACGGGCGTCACCATCAAGGGCGCGAAGACGCTGGGAACCAGCAGCATCCTCGCCAACGAGGTGCTGTGCACCACCATCCAGCCGCTGAATCCGGGCGCGGAGAAGCACGCCTTTTCGGTGGCGGTTCCGATGAACGCGCCGGGCCTGAAGATACTTTCACGGAAGTCTTACGAGGCCTGGGCGCAGAGCCAGTTCGACAATCCACTGTCGTTCAGCCTGGACGAGAACGACGCCATCCTCTACTTCGACGAGGTTAAGGTGCCCTGGGAGCGTGTATTTATCAACCGCGACATCGCCCTTTGCCGCGACCAGTTCCACGAAGCGCCCACGCACATCTTCCAGAACTACCAGTCGCAGGTGCGGATGATGGTGAAGCTGCGCTTCCTCGTGGGCCTGGCGCGGAAGATGGCCGACGCCAACGACCTGACCCGCATCCCGCAGGTGGTGGAGACGCTGGGCAGGCTGGCGGCGCAGGCCGGCGTAATCGAGAACCTGGTGAACGGCATGGAGGCCGCCGGGCGATACGTCGGCCCCTACTACGTGCCCGACCGCCACCCGCTATACACCGCGCAGGTGATGGCGCAGGAGATGTACCCCGAGATAATGAACACCCTGCGCGACCTGGCAGCCAGCAGCCCGATCATGCTGCCGTCGTCGGCCAGGGACTTCGCCAATCCCGAAATCGCGGACTACATCGCTCGCAGCCAGAGCGCCATAGGGCCGGAAACGGAGGAACGGGTCAAGCTCTTCAAGCTGGCCTGGGATGCCATTGGATCCGAGTTCGCCTCCCGCCACATCCAGTTCGAGCTGTTCTACGCCGGCGCGGGCTACGTCGTCCGCAACAACTCCTACCGCACCTACGACTGGAACCGCGCGACCGGCATGGTGGACGGGCTGCTGGGCAGCTACGGGCTGGGAGACTGATCGAAGCTTAGCCGCCCGGCCCCTGGTCGAACTGCACCAGTATGCCGTCGGGGTCGTATACGAAGAAGGTGCGCATCACGCCCTGGTCGTTGGTGAAATCGTCCACCGTGCCTGCCAGGGGAACGCCCTTGGCCATCAGTTCTTCGGCGTAGGCCCGAACATTCTCCACGCCAAAGGAAATGTGGCTGATTCCGATCTGGTCCAGCTTGATGGGATCGCCTTCCACCTCGCTACCGGGGTGTGAGGTCAACACCAGGAACGGCTGGGCTGTTTCCGGGTCGTCGAACCATACGTTGGCGACGGTGCGCGATTCGCGGGGCATTTGGTACATCTCCGCCGACTCGGCCCCCGGCCGCCGCGCCATCTCCTGCGTGGTGTGCAGCCTGACCGTCAGGCCGAGCAGATCGCGATAGAAATGCAGGGAACGGTCGAGGTCGGCCACGCACATTGCTATGTGGGAAACTCCTTTCGTTTTCATTCAGTATCCTCCCTGGTGATTGCTATTATGATAAGGCTGCGCCGCGAGACAAGAAATCCTGAAACCGCTTCGCTCCATGGAGTATAGCCATGACCGCATCTGCACAGTTCCCCCTGAGTCTGCCCACCGGCCTGCCCTTGCCGCTGGAAGGCATCCGAGTGCTCGATGCCACCCATATCGTCGCCGGGCCTTTCTGCTCGCTGATACTGGCCGACATGGGCGCGGAGGTCATCAAGATTGAGCGTCCCCGCACCGGCGACATCGCGCGGGGGCGGCATCCATTCATTACCGACGACGAAGGCAACCGGATGAGTTCGCGTTTCCTGGGCGTCAACCGCAACAAGAAGAGCGTCAGCATTGACCTGCGCAACCCCCGCTGCAAGCAGGCTTTCGAGAGTCTTGTCGCCGCTTCCGACGTGCTGGTGGACAACTGGGGAGCCGGGGCCTTCCGCAGGCTGGGGCTGGGCTACGACCGCCTCAGCGAGGTCAACCCCGGCCTCATTTACGCCAGCATTACGGGCTACGGCGACAGCGAGGGATTGACCGGGCCATACTCCAACTGGCCGGCCAACAACATGGCGATACAGGCGATGGCGGGCTGGATGGAACTGACCGGCGACCCGGACGGCCCGCCGCAGTCGGTGGGCGACAACATCGGCGACTCCATCCCCGGCCTGTGGGCCGCCCTGAGCATCGTGCTGGCGCTGGAGACGCGGCGCAAGACCGGGCGGGGACAGCACATTGACGTGGCGATGTACGAGTGCATGGTGTCGCACATCGAGAGCAACATGAACCACTACCACGCCATCGGAGAGGTCCCTGGCCGCTCTCACGACCGCATGGCGACTGCGGGCGTCACCTTCCGGGCCAAGGACGGCTACGTGGTGCTGGCCGGGGCGCGCACGGAGGAGCGTCTGCGCTCGCTGTGGCAGACCATCGGACGCGACGACCTGGCCCAAGACCCGTGCTTCCTCGGCGGCGAGCAGGGCGGAGAGTTTTTCGTCACCGAATTCATCCCGGCCATCGAGCAATGGTCGGTCAACCTGAGCAAGCTGGAAATCGCGGAGAAGCTGGTGGCGCTGGGCTTCTCCATGGGCATGGCGCAAACAATGGAGGAACTGGCCCACTGTCCCCACCTGGAGGGCCGCCGGATGTACGTGGACACAGGCGACACGCTCGGCGGCACGTTCCGCTCGCCCCGCACGCCGGTGCGCCTGACGGGCTGCGTCGAGACGCCCGCCGAAACGCCGCCGACACTGGGCCAGCACAACCGCGAAGTCCTGTGCAGCATAGGCGGCCTGACCCCCAAGGAAGTGGAGGCGCTGGAGGCGGAAGGCGCACTCTAAGTTCCCTCCCCCTCGGGGGGCATAAGTCTGAATCAGGATTTACAGGATTAAAAGATGCTCAGGATGGAAGGAACACCCTGAAAATCCTCAAATCCTGTAAATCCTGATAGGACTTACGCAGTTGGGCTATAGGGTTGCAACCCGGGGCATCCCAGGGGGTA
>VXOI01000044.1 GCA_009840175.1 Chloroflexota bacterium
CGAATGGTGGATTCCCTCGCGTACGCCGCTTGAATTGCGCAAAGCCTAGCCAAGTGGGTGCAAATCATGGCGGCGCGAAAGCGCAAGACCCTCGCGGTCTGCCGGATGTGTCACATGGACATCCACCACGGGCAAATCAAACCGCAATCGCAGACATAAACCACTGGAGAGCCGGATGCGGTGAAAGCCGCACGTCCGGTTCGGAAGGGGGCCGACGGAAAAGTGCTCCGCTAACACGGAGTAACTCGCCGGCGGCCTACCTTACCAAACCATCCCCAGGGAGGAAAGAATGAGGAAAATGATATTCACAGCCGCGCTGGCGGCGATACTCGCAATCACCATCTCCGCCGCAGGCGGCGATGCCGGTGGGATTACCGGGCGACCAGTGGGTGCCGGTGTCAGATGGTATTCAAGTGACTGAGGAGCTGTGATAAATTCAGCTATTCCCCCTGGTTCGCAGGAGCGCGGCTGATGAATGTCATCTGGATTGTTGCGGACACCTTTCGTCGTGACCACCTGGGCGCTTATGGCAACAGTAGCATCAGAACGCCTTCCCTCGACGCCCTGGCGGCCAGCGCAGTGAGGTTCGACAAGCACTACTCAGCGGGATTTCCCACCATGCCCACCCGCGCCGACCACCAGACCGGGCGCTGGACCATGTCGTTCATGGGGTGGGAGCCACTCCCTGAGGGCGTCACCACCCTGGCCCAGATACTGGCCGGGCAGGGCATGCACACCGCCGCCTCGGTGGACACCCCCTACTACCTCAGGGCCGGGATGAACTACGACCGGGGCTTCCAGTCCTTCTTCATGAACATGGGACAGGACACCCTCTGGTCCCTGATTCCGGAACCCGGCTACCACAACGAGGCCCTGGACGTGCGGGCGGCCTGGCGCAGCGAGGCCGACCGGAACGCGCCCAAGACCTTCACGTCGGCCATGCGCTGGCTGGAACAGCACTACAAGGAGGACTTCTTCCTGTACGTGGACACCTGGGACCCCCACGAACCCTGGGACGCGCCGGTTTACTACACCGAACTCTACTGGCCTGGGTACGATGGAGAATTGGTGCTGCCGGTCTACGGCAACTGGCACGACGTTCCCGGATACCAAGAGGAGCAACTCAGAAAGGGACACGCCACCTACTGCGGCGAGATAACCATGGTCGACACCTGGGCCGGTTTCCTGCTGCGGATGGTGGAGAACATGGGGCTGTCCGAGAACACGATCGTCATCTTCACCACCGACCACGGCTTCTACTTCGGAGAACACGGCGGTCTCTTCGGCAAGATGAGCTCCGACAAGTACCCCGACGGAACCCTCCGGCCCTACGACGAACCCGGCTCCCAGTGGAGCTACTCTCCACTGTATGAGGAGATAGTCCACCTGCCCCTCCTGATACGGGCGCCCGGTGTCTCGCCAGGAAACTACACCGGCATGAGCTCCGCCGTGGACGTGATGCCGACGGTGCTGGACCTGCTGGGACTGGAGATTCCGGCCTTCGTGCAGGGCCGCTCCCTGGCCCCGGCGCTGCGCGACCCCGAGACGCAAGGGCGGGACTTCGTGGTCAGCAGCCTGCCCTTCGCCAATGTCGGAGACCCGGTGCATTCCGTGGACAACCTGCTCCGGGTGCTGACGGAGCCGCCGGTGACCACCGTGACCTCCGGTGGCTGGAGCCTCCTTTACAGCCCCCTCCCGGGAGTCTCGAAGCTCTACAACCTCACCGCCGACCCGAAGCAAGCGGACGACGTAATAGAAAGCCACATGGACGTGGCATCGGAGTTGCACCGGAAGCTGGTCCAATTCATGCGCCGGACCGAAGTGCCGGAACGCCTCCTGGACCCGAGGCTGGAGCTAAGGATGTAATTGCTTTCACCCTTGGGACTCCGCCCAGATGCTGGGTGGTTTCACAATCGTAGCTCCCACTGAGGGATCGCGGACTCCGCGAGAATGATATGCAAGACGAGGAACAGCCAGCAGATGTTGTTCAACGGCGATGTGGCGCTCATTACTGGCGCAGGCCGTGGCATTGGCCGAGCCATAGCCCTGTGCTTCGCTCGCAAAGGCGCCCGCATCGCTCTGACCGGACGGGATATGGGTCGCTTGGAGCTGGTGGCCCATGAGATAAAGGCCGTCGGAGGAGAGGCGGCGGCCTTCTCCCTGGACGTTACCAGAGACGATGACGCAGGCCGGGTCGCAGAGGAGGTCATCGGTAAGTGGGGCCGGATCGACGTGCTGGTCAACAACGCCGGGGTGATCACCTACGACACGCCCCTGTGGGCCACGACGATGGAGCAGTGGGACGAGGTGATGAACACCAATCTACGGGGAATGCACCAGGTCTGCCGGGCAGTTATTCCCCACATGGTCCGGAGAAAGCGCGGCGTCATAATCAATTTGGGGTCATCCTCCGGGCGACGGCCCGACAGCGAATATGGGGCGTACGCAACGTCGAAATGGGGTGTTGTGGGATATACTGCCTCTCTGGCTCAATCCCTCCGTCCCTACGGAATCAGGGTGAATGGCATCAATCCCGACTGGGTGGATACCAATATGGCACGGGCGTACAATCCCTCTGGAAACCCGGAATGGATTGCTCCGGAAGAGGTGGCGCAGGCCGCGCTGTACCTGGCGGCGCAGGCGCCCGCCATGATGACCGGGCAATTCATCGACCTATTCGGCAACTGATTCATCATCCTGTCCAGTGGCGGCCCAGCGATGAGTAGAACCCCCGATTATTCCGAGTCCTTTTACCGGCGTCATGCTCAGCGCTACGCCGAGGTGAGCCACAATTTCATCCAGTCGGTCTACACAGAAGCCTCCCATCCCCTGCTCGAGGGCGACAGGGACCTCATGGTACGTATCCAAGAGCTTGTCCCGCCGGGGTCCCGTGGGCTGGACGCCGGGTGTGGCGCCGGGGCGCGGGACGTGTATTTCTACTGGCAGAACGGATACGACATATACGGTGTTGACGCAGTGGAAGAGAACATACGGGAGGCCCGCAGGCTTCATCCCGAGATCGCCGGCAGGGTGGAAGTGGCCGACTTGCGCAAGGGGCTCGGTTACCCGGACCGCTCTTTCGAGTTTGTCCTGTGCAACGCGGTCATCCAGCACATCGAGCCGGACGTCACGCTGGGAATGACGTTGCCGGAGCTTGCCAGGGTTCTGAAGGCTGGCGGCGTGCTGCAACTCATGTTCAAGTATGGGGACGGGGTTGCAACGGTGTACGACAGGGACTACGGCGTCGACCGGACCTTCCAGCTATACGCTGTTGACGAGGTGCTGGACGCGCTGGAGGGACAAGGGTTGAGGGTGGTCGCCGAGGAAAGCGGAAAACTCGGAGGGATCATGTACTTCAAGGACCCCAAGCCCATGGACCACTGCGTATTTTTCGCCCGAAAGGACTCGTAGACGCAGGCGCCCTTTTCGGGTCGGTGAAGCGGCTTCCAGATTGAGATGAACGGATTGAGAGTTACCGAGGGTCTTTCAGACGTCCCGCCCTGCTGGTTGACCAAAGCCCTCAATGCCGGCCCGGATTCCGGCAGGCCCTCCGTAACCGGGTACTCGGTCGAGCCCCTTGCCGAGGGCAAGGGCTTCATGAATCAGCTGTTCCGGCTGAGGCTTCACTTCGATTCCGGCCCCGCAGACCTGCCCGGCACGGTCATAGCCAAGCTCCCTTCAGCAGACCCCATGTTGAGGACTGTCTTTGACCGGCTGGGACAGAACCGGCGCGAGGTCAGGTTCTACCGTGAGCTGGCAAACAGTCCCCTGATACGAACTCCCCGCGTCTATCACAGCGCGATGGACCCGGCCACTGGCGATACCGTGCTGCTGCTGGAGGACTTGAGTCCCTCAAGGCAGGGCGACAGCATCGCGGGCTGCAGCTTGGGCGAGGCTCGCCGCTGCATAGGGCAGTTGGCCAGGTTCCAGGCATCCTGGTGGGACAGCCCCCTCCTGGGAGACCTGGACTGGATGCCTCTCAGGGAGACCGACTCGGTCGCCTATGTGCAGATCTACCCCGGCGCCTGGGCTGCCCTTATCGAAAAGGCCGGCGACGCAATGCCGCCAGGTCTGCGGGTTCTGGGCGACCACCTGATTACGGACGTTCGCAGGATCAAGGCCCTGCTGACGCGGCCTCCGCGCACGGTCGTTCACGGAGACTACCGGCTGGACAATTGTTTCTTCTCCACAAATGCAGACTCTCAGCAGGTGATCGTGCTCGACTGGGAGTTCTGCACAAGGGGCCGTGGCGCCTATGATGTCGCCACCTTCATAAGCGAGGCGTTCTCATCGATGCACCGACGGAAGGTGGAATTGGGCCTGCTGAGGGACTATCACTCTATCTTGGAGGAAAGTGGTGTCCGGGGCTACCCGTTCGAAGAGTGCCTGCGTGACTACCGGCTTTCGATGCTGGAAGTTTTCGTGTTCTGGATCATAACGGGAGGCTATTGCAACTACGAAGGTGAACGGGCCGCTGTTTACCTGCGCAACACCCTGGAACGACTCGACGCCGCGATAGCCGACTTGGCCTCTACCGAAGCGGTTGACGCCGGATGAACGAAGCCGTCGCCCGGGACTCGGGGCAGTGGCTGGACGTGGATTCCACTGGTGTGCGACGCTCAGGGCAGGCCAATTCGATTCGCTCTCACTGGAGGACAGGCGGCGGACGCCCCACGGACTGAGACAGGAACTATCGGACCATGAAGTCCAGGCTGCCGAGTACCTGAGGTGGAAGACCCTGCGGATCGGGAACCCGAGCAGGAGCGCCGTCCCGGAAGGCTATGGCCTGTTCATAACCTGCGACCAGAGCATCCGGTTCCAGCAGAACCAGCTCAGCCAGCCCGTCACCGTGCTCAACATCACTGCCAACGGTTCGGGCGCCATCCGTACCAAAATCCCCCGGATGCGGAAGGCAATAGACATGGCGCCTCAGGACGAGAACAACCTTCTCCGCCTTCAGCCGCCCCACTCACTGCCCGGAGGGTTTGGCACGGCACGGTTGATTCGAATGTCCGCAGACCCTGGTATATTGAACGATCCGGTTCCTTCATGATGCGCGGCTACTGTGTGACTGCCCCTTCGGACGCAGAAGACACCAGCTTGGCGTACTTGGCCAGCACGCCGTTGGTGTACCTGGGTTTCATGGGGCTCCACCGCGCCCTTCGGTCGACAAATTCCTCGTCGCTGATCTGAGCGTCCAGCCGGCGTTTGGGAATATCCAGCGTGATGATGTCGCCTTCTTGCAACATCCCTATCGGGCCGCCGACCATGGCTTCCGGAGCAACATGGCCCACCATGGGACCGTGAGACGCTCCGGAGAACCGTCCGTCGGTAACCAGCGCGACCGAGTCTCCCAGACCCTGCCCGATAAGCGCGCTGGTAACCGCCAGCATCTCTCGCATACCGGGCCCACCCTTAGGGCCTTCGTAGCGAATGACAACAATGTCGCCGGGCTTGATTTCGCCCCGCTGTATCGCATGGAAGGCAGGTTCCTCCTGCTCAAACACCCGGGCTGGCCCTTTATACACCTTTTCCTGATGCCCGGCCACCTTGATCACCGCTCCGTCGGGGGCCAGGTTGCCCCGCAATATGGCCAGACCGCCGGTGGGACTGCGCGGAGCGTCCGTGTTGCAGACCACCGGCTGGTCGTCCACGATGGGCGCTGCGTTTATGTTTTCGGCCAGGGTCCTGCCATTGACCGACATGGAGTCGCCGTGCAGCAGCCCGGCGTCCAGCAGGCGCTTGCCGACCAGGGCTACGCCGCCGTAGCGGCTGAGGTCGGCCATGACGTATCGCCCGCTCGGCTTCATGTCGGCGATGTACGGCGTGTTGCGGCTGATGCGGTCAAAGTCTTCCAGGGTCAGGTCAATCTCGGCTTCCCGGGCAATGGCCATCAGGTGCAACACGGCGTTGGTGGAGCCGCCCATGGCAACCACTACGGTGATGGCGTTCTCGAAGGCCTGACGAGTGAGAATGTCCCTGGGGCGTATTCCTTCCTCCAGCATCCTCATTACCGCCAGGCCGGCCCGGCGGGCCTCGTCCGCTTTGCGGGGATCAACGGCAGTGAAGGAAGCGTCGCCGGGCAGTGACAGGCCCATGACTTCAATGGCTGTGGACATGGTGTTGGCGGTGAACAGTCCGCCGCAGGAACCCTCGCCCGGACACGCAATGCATTCCAATTCCGTCAATTGATCATCGGTTATCCGGCCGGCCGCCCAGGCCCCCACAACTTCAAACACGTCCTGGATGTTTACGTCGTTTCCGCCGTACTTGCCCGGCAGGATGCTGCCGCCATAGACGAACACGCTGGGGATGTTCAGACGGGCGATGGCCATCATGCAGCCGGGCATGTTCTTGTCGCAGCCCCCCACAGTCACCAACCCGTCCATGCGTTGCGCGAACGCCACGGTTTCAATGGAGTCGGCTATGACCTCCCGGCTGACCAGCGACGCCTTCATCCCCTCCGTGCCCATGGAAACGCCGTCGCTGACCGTGATGGTGCCGAATTGGAACGGGGTGCCGTTGCCCTCGCGTATACCCTCCTTGACTGTGGCCGCCCAACGGTCCAGGTGCACGTTGCAGGGAGTAACGTCGCTGGCCAGGCTGGCTACGGCGACGAACGGTTTAGCCAGGTCTTCGTCCGTCAGGCCCATGGCCCGCAGATAGGCGCGAGCCGGAGCCCTTTGCGGACCTTCGGTTATTTCGTTGCTGAGATGCTTCCGCAAAGCTCGTGGGTTCGGTGTCGTGGTAGCCAATACGGTCTCCCCAGCGAGCGCGAAACCCGCCGTCTTCAAATGCTTCGACAATTCATTATAGGTAGCCCCCAGGGGAGCGGCAAACAACCCGGCACCAAGGGAATCACGGCTACTTCGAAGAGTACATCGGAGGAACAGGGGCCATCAGAGAACGCTTTTACCTCGGCACAACTTGATCCCTTCCATGGGTGGGGCGCCAATCAACTCAGGTAGTTCACGAAAACATCCAAGGCGCGCTTCAAAAAGCTATCAGCATTGGGCTTTTTGCTCCCCCCCGCGACAACCACCAGCGCATCGCCTTAGTCGCGCCGGGTGTGGCCAGGCGTGTGGGACAACGGACGAACATCTCTTTGTTACGGCGGCGATGCTCCCTTTGACGATGGTGTATCCGCCGTCGAAGGGTACTCGTCCCTTAACCGCTCGTAGATGCGCTTCGCCGTGTGGCGCTGTTTCCTGGGAACCCGATGATCATCCTCCAGGATGCGGTCGATGACGCCAGTGGTGGTAATGGTCAGTTTGGGCGAAGACGTTGCCGGGCCTGGCGAAACGACCACCGGGCAGGGGCATTTGAGGAATGGTCTCCTCCTTCAGGCCCTGGACCAGGATTCGCTCTACGCTGTGCACGTCTATGATATCGACTTCCAGTGCTCTGCGGAAGGCGGCGTCCAGAAGCTTGGCGGTGTAGTGCTGGCCGAGGCGCAGGAGCTTGTGCCCCTGCCTGACCTTGGCCCACGGCAACGGATTATCGAAGAGTCGCTCGGCGAATTCGCCCACCGCCGGTCCCAGCTGGGCCGCCCTACTCTTGATGCCGTCCGGCACCCTGATGGTGTAGACGGACAGCTCGGTGGGGAAGTCGTCGGGGTCAGTGGAACGGCCGCCCCTGGGCTGGCGGACGGAGGTCTTCGGCTCGGAGCCGTCTGACCGGGCGTTGTTGAACCACTTTGCCCACCACGTACACATCCTGGAGATGAACGGCGACAGCTACCGCCTCAAGCGCAGCCAGCAGATCGCCGCGTCCCAGGCTTCAGAAGAACCGGACCACGCATAGCTCCTACCAGGAAGCCTCCCCCGCAATGTCTCCCAGTGCAGCCCTCAGAGGGACATTGCTCCTGAACAATCAGTGCGGACATCCAAGCTGGCCTTTGACCCTTGGTGGTACACAATCTCTCCGCCGCACTGGCCCAATTTCTCAGCGCCATTGATAAGGGTGTTTCCAAAGGTCATTCAGGCGGACGCTAACCGCCGGAGCATGAGATGGGTCATCGCTATGTACACCCAGGATTCGGTA
>VXOI01000138.1 GCA_009840175.1 Chloroflexota bacterium
CCCTGCACGAGGCCAACGAGCACCCGGAGACGGACCAGGGCAGCCAGCACACCATTCTGGACGGTCTGAAGCTCCTGTCCGACAACAAGTACCGTACCGAGATGCTGAAGAAGGTGGAGGACCCCTTCCTGCTGGAGTGGTGGGCCAGGGATTTCGGCGGTTGGCACAGCCAGTACCGGGCCGAGGCCCTGGCCCCGGTGCAGACCCGCCTCTCCTACTACGCCTCCTCCAAGCGGGCGCGGGCCATCCTGGGTCAGAGCCGCTCCACCATCGACCTGCGGGAGACGATTCTCGGCGGCGGCATCCTGCTTGTGTCCACCGCCCAGGGCGCCGTGGGCCGGGACGTGGCCGCACTGGTGGGAGCCTCTCTGCTGAACCTGGTGGACTCGGTGGTCCGGGAGCAGGAGAGCGTCTCTCTCAGCCAACGTCGCGGGGCCCTGGTTGTCGTCGACGAGATGCAGTCCATGCCCGGCGTCGATTACGAGTCGATGCTCAGCGAGTTGGGCAAGTTCGGCGCTTCCTTCATCCTGGCCACCCAGAGCCTGGCCAAGCTGGAAGACCTCTCTCCCACCATGCGCGACACCATCCTGGCCAACGTGGGCTGCCTGGCCGTGTTCCAGGTGGCCGGCAACGACGCCAGGCAACTGGTGTGGGAGCTGGGCAAGGAGCGGGTCACCGAGGACGACGTCACCTCGCTGGACGTGCACCACTGCTACGTCCGCGCCACCGTGGGCAAGGAGCGGATGCCCGCCTTCTCCATGATGGTCAGGAAGCCGGAGAATGGCGACCCCGCCGTCGCCCAGCGCATCCGCGATGGGGTTTCCGCCTACACCCTGTCGGACCGGGACCTGGCCTTCGCCGGAGCCGAGGGCCAGCGGAAGGTGGGCGAGTTCCAAAACGGCGCCGCTGGGGAAGCTGAGGAGGGCAGCGGGGAGGCGAAGCCATGAGGCCCGCCGGTTGTGAGGCGCAGATATTACGCGCCCTGGCGGAGATGCCCTTCATCGACCGGACCAGTCTGGCCGCCGTAGCCGGTTGGTCCCGGGGCGCGGTCCACGGAGCCGTGGCCGGCATGGACAAGGACGGCCTGTGCGACGCCGTGACCCACGCCACCGGCCTGTTCCCCGCCGCCGAGCGGTTCCACCTCACCGCCGCCGGGCTGGGGCGGCTGGCCGGAGACGAAGACATTTCCCTGGAGGAATTGCTCCGCTCCCGTCCCGTCTCGGACCGCTGGCGGAACATCCTGCTGGAGCGCCTCGACACGGTGGCCTCCGTCTACCGGCTGGCCGCCGTCCTCTCCGGCGTGGCCCGTCCCATCCGGTTGCGCTGGTACCGGGCGTCGCCCCTGGACGCGGCGGTGAGCCTGCCCGACGGGCGCACCGTGGGCGTCGTGAGGCGGGGCCACACAGCCGACCGGTCCCCCTTCGCCAAGCGGATGTGGAAGCTGCGCCACGGGCCGCTGCCCGGCGCGGTGCTGGCGCTGATGCCCGACGCGGTGCGCCTCCGGCACTCCCGCCGAATGCTGGACGGCTTCCCCGTCCCCGTGTTCCTGGCCGTCGAAAGCGATGCAGTTCACTCGGAACTCGGCGACCCGGTGTGGAGCCCCCAGTCCGTGAACGCCGCCGTGAGTTTGGACCAGGCGCTGGACCTGATGGATCCCGGCGGGGAGCTTCCGGTAGAGGCGGAGCCGCAGCGGACCACCGTCCCCGACGACCTCTCCGCCGCCGGTCCGGGCTGGGGCGTTCCCGATTGCCTGCTGCCCGCCGTCCTCCGGCCCGCCGAGAAAAAGGCCATCGACCTGATCGGCGACTGGCCCTGGGTCTCCGTCAAGGACCTGGCCGGGCTGATGGGCGTCTCCCCCCAGCGGGTCTCCCAGGTGGTGGCTCCCTTGGAGGCCCTGAACCTGTTGGTCCGGCCCGAAGGAGCGAACGGGAGGCTGGCCCTCACCGATCGGGCCCTGGCCATGCTGGCCCGCCGCGATCGCACCTCGGTGAGCATGGCGAAGACGCGGTGGAGCGCCGCTCCCCTGTTCCCCAGCGAACCCTTCCACTGGACCAACGTCTCCGGCAGGCAGACCCGCCAGTTGCTGCGCAACCTGGAGCACACCGCCGCCGTCCATTCCTTCCTGGCCGCAATGACCGCGCAGGCGGCGCATCTCGATTGGGAAGTGGCGCAGTTGGACCCGCCCCGCCGGGCCTCCCGCTACTTCCGCCACCGGGAAGGGATGCGCGCCGTCAGCCCCGACGCCTTCGGCGTGCTCAAGAAGGGCGATACGACCTGGCCCTTCTTCCTGGAGTGGGAGCGCCGCGCCGTCAGGCCCTCCACCATGTCGGCCCGCCTGGCCCCCTACCTGCGCTACTACTCCTCCCACCGGCCCACCGACGACCACGGCACACGGCCCGCCGTGCTCATCGTCCTGGACGACGACATCGCCCGGACCCACTTCCTGCGGCTGGCCAGGGAGGAGATGCAGGCCACGGGCGTGACCATCCCCCTGTGGGTCTCCCACCGGAACGCCGTCGAGGAGCTTGGACCGCTGGGAAATTCCTGGCGCACTCCCGCCGACCCCGAGTCGCTCCAGGGCCTGTTGCCCCGGTAAAGGACGGGAAAGGGAGAGAGCCAT
This sequence comes from Chloroflexota bacterium, assembly GCA_009840175.1. Taxonomy (GTDB): domain Bacteria; phylum Chloroflexota; class Dehalococcoidia; order Lucifugimonadales; family UBA3495; genus VXOI01. The sequence goes on from VXOI01000138.1 coordinate 2,621, forward strand.
GCCATCACGAAAGAATCGCCAGCGGAAAGGCCACCGGAGGGGAGGAGGACGGAGCTTGGTCCGGCTCGACGCGGCGGCCCTCTGGGACCGGCTCGACCTGCTGGGCCGCTCCCAGAACTGGCTGGCCGGGCAGGTCGGGGTGACCCCCGCCTACTTGTCGATGCTGGTCAACGGCGGGCGCTCCCCCTCCGGGCGCATCCGCCGCCGGATGCAAAAGGCCCTGGGAGTTACCCGCTCCCTACAGCTTTTCAGAACGGAGGACGAACATGAACGACCATAGCGACCCCAACCCCGGCGACAACAACGCGGACGACCTCAACCGGAACGAGTCCAACCCGTCCGAGGGGCGCCACCACCGCCAGCCGGACGGCGGCGAGCCCATGGAGGACGGCGTCCTGCCCGAGGACTTCGGGCGGCGCCTGGAGCGCCTCAAGGATGCCAGCGGCCTCTCCTGGCGCGGCCTGGGCCGGGCCCTGGGCGTGGACCCCAAGCGCCTCGGCCAGTGGCGCAACGGCGTCGAGCCCTGCGGCGGGGCCATGCACTCCATCCACCGCTTCGCGTCAAGGATGCCCGGCGGGTGGGCGATCATCATGGGCGAGGACTACCAGCCGAGCTTCTTCGATGAGGAGGAGGACGTGGAGGACGACGACGTGGATGCAGAGGAGAGCGGGGAGGTGAACGAGGAGGACGGGGAGGAAGACCTGGACGGCTAGACCATGGGCCCCGCCGGGCGCAGGCGCGACGGCGGTACGGCGGGGTCTGAGACGGCTTTGGGGTCGCCGGCGTTCGCCCTTTCCATCGGCGCCGGCGGCCCCGGGCCGCACACCACAAACGAGAGGCCAGCGGCCCGCCAACTGCCGCTGCGACTGCGCAACATGAAAGATACCACGAATACGAACATAACGAACGACACCGGCGACGGCCAGCCGGACGACCCCCTGGCGGCCTATACGCCCCAGCAGCGCCGGACCATCATCAAGGGGCTGCGCATCCTGGCCCGGGTCGCCATCCGCTCCTACCTGCGGCAACAGGCGGAACAAATCCAGGCTGAACGGGACGGCGGCGGAGAGAAGGAGGGCTGATTGACGACGATTGGGCCCGCGGGTCCGAGCGACTGCTTTTGCCGGTCTGGAGAGAATAAACCACCCGGCACGGAGGTGCCGGACTGATGTCAGACCAACAGATTCCCATTGTTGGGGCAGAGACGAAAGGGATGAAAGACCCAAGAGACGACGGCGGCTATGGACGGTATGAGCGTGCGGCCAGCATCGAAGCGACAGCGGTGATGCTCATGGATCACACCGATCCCTTGCCCTACAAGTTGACTCCTGACGGGGAGAGACGCCATGCGTGGGAGCCTGACCAAGGGTCCCCTTGCGTTCCTAACATACCCGCTTGTCGCTTTGGCGTATCTAGTCAAACAAGTAGGCGCGTTCTTCGTAGTAGGTCATTACCTGCTCTTTCAGCCACTTGTCTCGCTCGGAGTGAAAGAGCACCTCTAGCCCTCTCGTCTCGTCGTATTCAGAGAACACAGTCCGGTTTCCCTTTCCTGACGAGTCAAGCCCTTCGATATACACTATCGGCGCCAGTCGTCTGTTTCCTTTGACGACGGCAACTACTACTACGTGCACCTCGGAGTTCATGGTCAGTTCATCTTTGTTGAACGTAACGTCAACGGAATAGGCGGAGGGTGTGATGTCCTTGGCACCAAAGACGTCCCATATGTCGCCATTCACCAACATGATGAAGGAGAAGTCGGACCGGCGCTCGTACCTCAGGACACTCCACAGTTGAAGTCCCGCATCGATATGGTCTATGTCCAACAGGCGAAGGAAGATCGTGTAGTCGTTCAGATGCCTGAAAGCCTTGGTGGAGTCTTGGTAGATGAGATCATACGCGCCGCCCCACCCATCAAATAGGTTCCTCGCCGATACAAACTCTTCCCAGTACATGTTGCCTAGCAGGTGCAGATTGGCTGCGAGGCTGTTGAATTCGGGGAATCCGGCTCCGCCATCGGGCGGCTGAGCCCTTCCCATATTGTAGGTCTTGCCTACCTGTTCGATTATGCTGCCGGCTCCTGACCCTATCGCCACCACCTGTCCAAGACGCTGGCTGAGCACGCGCTTATGATTGGCTTTTCCCGCAACCGCATAGCCGGTCCTGTCCGTCGCCTCGGTCAAGACAATTGCCCCGGCATTCTCAAGGACTTCACTTCCCCGCGAACTGGCACGGTATTGGTCGAAGAAGGTTTCTATGTCAGATTGCGAAAACGTCGGTCTGTGCTGAAACTCCTCGAAGAGATCGGCCCTGAACATGCTGATGTGCTGTTCCGAGCCGGAGGCGCCTGCGGCCATGTGATCGTTCACGATGAAAGTCTTGCGACGCATTCTGATAGGGACGTAACGCGGTCTTGCATCGCTTGGAATGACTATGCCGGTCGGCTGCGACGGCAATCTCAAAGACGTGTGTGCGCTCGGCCCGGGCATCGAGACCAGCATATCGCCTGCCAGTACCGGCGTTCCCGCGTTGGTGAGGAATACCACCGTCAATTCGTTTGCCTCAGTTACCGGGATGATACCAAGACCGCGAATCGGCCAGTCTGGGTTGAGTTACCAATTAGGGAGGGCCACCGACTGCCGACACCCTCTATTTTAGGGTGGATGCACACAGCCTGCCACCATTCCAGACACCTGTGGGAAGGGCGGGAGGCTTTTCCTCACGGTCTGACGCCGTTCTGGGGGTCTCGCCTTGACGCCCTGCGGTTTAGGGCTCTGTCGAGGATCCCGAAAGGCCGGTTGATGGCTAGGCGTTTCACTCTGGGCGGCGGTTCCTCCTCCTGTTTGAGCAGGACGTGGGCGATGAGGTCGGGCATCTGTACCAAGTGGTTAGTGTGGGAGCTTCGCAGGGCGGAGCCGCTCGATGACTCTCTCCATGGGGGTGTCCTTCGTACGTTCGCCGTCCTTCCAAGCCTCGTGCTGGCGGGACTGACATAGAAAGTGGTACAACCTCGGGGGCAGATCAGGGTGGCATCTAAGCGGATTTCCATATCCGGCGGTTGGATTCTTGACTACGGCAGCCCGGACCGCTCATAATAAGGGTATGACATTGTAATACACACGGAGGCAAAAAAGAGAGAATGACCACGCCCAGAAAGTCCAGGGTCATCACCTTCTCCATGCCCCCGGAGATGGCCGAGCAGGTCAGGCATCTGATGCAGGAGGAGGGCCGCACCATGAGCGAGCTCATCCGCGAGGCCCTACGACTCTACATGGACGATAGGGAGTGGCGAAGCCTCCTGCGCTACGGGCAGCGCCGCGCCCGTGAGATGGGCATCTCTCCCGAGGACGTGGAGCGGCTGTTGGAAGAGTACCGAGCCAGCAGGTCCCAGGAATGAAACACACAGGAATCAGAAGGAGGACTCAAAGATGAACGAACTACATGACTACACGCCCGTGGCCCTCTACGCCCGGGTCTCCAGCGACCGCCAGGACGTGGACCTCTCCGTGGCCGCCCAATTGCGGGCGCTCCGCGACCACGCCGCTAAGAACGGCTACTCCGTGGTCCGCGAGTACGTGGACGAGGCCGAGAGCGGCAGGATCGCCGACCGCCCCCAGTTCCGCAAGATGATCGACGAGGGCAGCAAGCCGGAGGCCCCGTTTAAGGAAATTCTTGTATGGAAGTTTTCGAGATTCACCCGCAAGCGGGAGCACGCCGTGGCGTTCAAGGCCCAGTTGCGGCGCAAGGGCATCCGCGTGGTGTCCATCACCGAGCAGGCCGAGGACAACGCCACCGGCAGGCTGCTTGAGGGCATCATCGAGAGCGTGGACGAATATTACTCGGAAAATTTAGCTCAAGAGGTCTTGCGGGGGATGCGGGAGGCGGCGTCCAGGGGCTTCTGGGTCGCCAGCCACGCCCCCTTGGGCTACAACCGGGTCATGGTGCCCGACGGTCCCAAGAAGCGCCCCACCCTGGAGGTCAACCCGGATACCTCCCGCATCGTCCGGCGCATCTTCACCATGGCCGAGGCCGGCAAGGGGACCCAGGAAATCACCCGCATCCTGAACCAAGAGGGCGTCGCCAGCCCCAGGGGCAAGCTCTGGGGCAAGACCAGCGTCCACGGCATCCTCACCAACGAGGCTTACACCGGCACTTTGGTCTGGGGCGAAGGCGCCAAGGATAAGGGAGAGCCGATAAGGGTGGAGAAGGCTTTCCCCGCCATCATCTCCAAAGCCCAGTTCCGCCGCGTCAACCAGTTCATGCACTCCCGGGCTCCCAAGCTCAGGCACCCCCGCAGGGTGGGAAGCTCCTACCTGCTCAGCGGGCTGATCAAGTGCCAGGCGTGCGGCACGTCCCTGGTCGGGCGATACGCCCAGAACGGCAAGTACGCCTACTACGTCTGCCTCTCCAACATCAAGATCGCCAAGGACGCCTGCGAGACCCCCAGTATCAACGCCCGCCGCTTCGAGGAACTGGTGGTCAACAAGATTCGCGCCAACATCCTGACCGAGGGCAACATCCGCGCCCTGGTGAAGGTGGTGGACGAGGAAATGGACGGTTTGGCAAGGGAGCAGCGAAAGCGGCTGGAGACCATCGACGATGAACTGGAGGAGGTGAAGCGGAAGCTGGCCCGCATCTGGCACTTCGTGGAGAACACCGACACCGACATGGCCGCCGCCTCGGAGCGAATCGCGGAGCACCGGGAGCGGCAGCTGCGGCTGGAGGATGCGGCAGCGGAGGCCAGGATGGTCCTGACCCAGCGGAGGAAGGTCCTGGACGACGTGAACACCATCGCGGCCTACGCCCAAGACATGAGCGAGTTCCTGGAAGAGAGCGAACTGACCGAGCGCCGGTCCTTTATCGAGTCCTTCGTTAAGGAGATAGTCGTGGTGCCTGGCGACGCCCTGATGCGCTACACCGTGCCCATGCCGGACGATTCCCTGATACCGGGAAAGGCCACCGAAACGGTGGCCCTTCCCGATTCCGTTCTATCTACCGTGCAGATTGGTGGGCCTGACTGGACGGAGCGGAACTGGACTTCAGCCGTCCTGGCAAGCCCGCGGACAACGCCTTCATCGAGTCATTCAACGGCCGGTTCAGGCAGGAATGCCTGAACGAGAACTGGTTCCTGTCCTTGGAGGATGCCAGGGAGAAGGTGGAGTCCTGGCGAAACCACTACAATGGCGAGCGGCCCCACAGCGCACTCGGAAATCTGTCCCCAAGGGAGTTCGCCGTGCTGGCGGAAATGGAGATTGACCCGCAAAACTAGCATTATGGCTGGTATTGAAAATGGGGCAAGGTCAGGCTACGGCGTTTTAGGGAACCTCTGAATAAAGGGAGGAGTATGGGATACTGAAGGGAGTGAAGGGC
>VXOI01000074.1 GCA_009840175.1 Chloroflexota bacterium
TCGCTTGCGCCCTCATCACCCTCAGGGCCGCAGGGTTATTAGGATAGGCTCTTAGCCAGTCCGAGAAAAACTGGTCCAGGCGCTCTCCCTCTTGATTTTCCCGCCCGTAGTAAGGATGGTCCATTTCCTTCTCTTCAGTACCCCATAGGATGTTAGCTAGGGTGTCGTCCTCAATAACGTTTCCCTCGTACATGATGGTGTTCTTGATGAGTTCGAACTGCTTGAGGGGTTCGCCGCGGGCGTTCAGAGTCTCGAAGACTTTATTGGGTTGTTCATTGGGTTCCAAAGTTAGTACGGCTGTTTCTAGTTTGTGCCGTAGAACGTCTAACAGGTTCTGGCAATTCTGCTCGCTGTTCCGGTCTTTGCGGATGTATCCGACGGCTCTGCTTTGGAAGAAATCGTGGCATCGGGACATTCTGCTGTTCATATCGGTGCCAGCGGAGTACATTTCTAGCACGGCCTTCAGGTCGTTGTAATTGCGGCGATAAAGATGGCGGACTTTAGGGGAGTATTCCTGCACGTCATAGTTTTGGACGTAGGACAGGAATTTGTCCTCCATATCCCAAAGGTCGCATTCCCGGCTGGCGTTGGCAAAGGCTCTGAGAACGATAATGATAGTGGTAAGGCGTTGTTGACCGTCAACGATGATGTAACTGTCCCGGCTTTCGGTTTGGTCTTGCCTTTGCTGCATAACGATAGGCCCCATAAAGTGAGGGGGGACAGACTCTCGGGCCGGAGCGTTGGCAATGTTTTGAGCGACGTTATGTATGTCATCCCAGAGAGGGAGCCACTGTTCTCGTTGCCAAGCGTATTCACGCTGGAATTGGGGAATGACGTATTCGGTGTTGGGCTCCAGCATATTGGCGATAGTGGTCACGTGGGATTTCATATCTGATTTATCTCCCTGATTGAATTCAGAGGGCGCAGAAACAATAGAATTTCTGCGCCCTCTGGTACTCCGCTGTTTAATTTGGGTTGCGGCCCAGCCCGCGCTACTTCCCGTCCTTGATGAAGTCGGCGCAGCGTTCGCCGATCATTATTGTGGTGGCGTTGGTGTTGGCGCGGATGCAGTCGGGCATGATGGAGGCATCGGCGATGCGCAGGCCTTCGAGGCCCTTGACATGCAGGTGCTGGTCCACCACGGCGAGGGGGTCGCTGTCCGGCCCCATCTTGCAGGTGCCGGAGATGTGGTGCGAGGTGCCGGAGTTGCGCTTCAGCCACTCGTCAAGGGCCGCATCGTCGGCAAGCTCATCGTCGGTGGGCATAATCCGCTCGATGATGATGTCGTCGTAGATCCCGTGGTTCTCGGCCATGCGGACGCCCAGCCTGATGGCCTCGCGCATCCGGCGAAGGTCTTCCGGTTCCTTATAGTAGTTGTAGTTGATGAAGGGCTGGACGTGCGGGTCATTGGCCTGAAGGGTCAGCTCCCCTTGTCCCAGGGCCAGCTGCAGGCTGGCGCTCATGCCGATGTAATTCAGGTCTTCGTCGATGGTGACCTGGGCCGGACGGTGTTCGCTGGTCATCAGCATGGGGGAGAGCTGCATATCGTTTTCCAGGGGGCTGTCAGGCACCTGGTACCGCAAGCCAACCTGGATTACTGGGGCCTGCACGTCGGGTTTCTCGCCCTGGGCCCGGTAGATGGCGGCGGCGGAGGGATGGTCGCGCAGGTTCTTGCCCACGCCGGGGGAATCGTGCACCACCTGGATGCCCAAGCTCTCCAGGTGGTCCTTGGGGCCGACGCCGGACAGCATCAGGATCTGGGGCGATGCTACCGCGCCGCTGGACAGGATTATCTCGTTGCCCTCTACGGTAAAGACCTCGCCGCCGCTTTCCGCCTCGACGCCGACAGCCTTCTTGCCGTCGAACAGGATGCGGCGGCAGGTGACGCTGCCGCGGATGGTGAAGTTCAGGCGGTGGCGGGCCATGTCCAGGTAGTTGAGAGCCATGCTCATGCGGACGCCGGTGCTGCCCTTGAAGTTGAGGGTGTTGCGGGCGCGCGGCGATACCCCGGTGGACTCCGGGTCGTTCATGTCTTCAGAGATCTCGAAGCCCTCGGCCAAGGCCGCCCGCTCGAAGGCGGTGGCGTGGGGCAGCCATTCGCTGCGCGGGGCGCGGCGGACCGGCACCGGGCCGTCGGAGCCGTGGAAGTCGCTGCCGCCGAAGTCAAGGTCGGTCTCCATCTTGTTGAAGTAGGGCAGACACTGGGTGAAGCCCCACTCGTCGTTGCCCCAGGACGCCCAGCGGTTGTAGTCGTCGGGGACGCCGCGATAGAGCACCTGCCCGTTGATGGCGCTGGAGCCACCAGTGGCCCGGCCGCGGGGGATTTCGAGGTCGGGGAGCTCGTCGGTCATGTGGCCCCGGTAGGCCCAGCTATGGTCGCCGTAGGCCGAGAACCAGACGTTGTTGCCCAGCTTCAGGTCGTCGGGCAGCGTCTCGAAGTCGGGATAGTCCGGGCCCGCTTCCAATAGAAGCACCGAATTGTTCGGGTCCTCCGACAGCCGGGTGGCAATGGTGCAACCCGCCGAGCCTCCCCCCACAACGATGTAGTCGTACTTCATGCGTGAACCTCCTTAGATTCTCTAGGTGCTTGGCGTTTGTCCTATACGAATTAAACCTTGACTGATTCGGCCAGCGCAATCCAACTGCGAACCTCGCCGGTTAGCTCTTCGATATGCCGTAGCTGCTCTGGAGTAAATGCCCGCTCGGTCCCTTCAACAGCGGCGATTTGCTCTTCAATGGCACACAGCAGATCCTTGTCGGAAAAGTCCAATTCTGCCTCGCACAACAGGTCCGAGAGCTCATCGTTCTCTCGCAACAGTTCCTCGCCTATGGTTCGTGCTATCCGAACTTTGACCTTCAGCCGCTCAGACCCCAATTTTATCCCTTCGAGCCGTTCCTTAGAAAAATCCTTCGTTAATTCAAAAAACGGGCGGTGTCCACTCATGGAATTAGCCCCTCCTGGCGCAACTCTTCAAGATACCGGTCATAAAGACGGTCCGCTATGGGCACATACTGCCGGTAGAATCGGTCTCCATCAGTCTTAGCGCCGCCGATTAGCAATATCGAAGTACGTCGTGGGTCGAACGCATAGAAGACACGAATGGAACTCCTTCCTCCTTGCACTCTCAATTCTCGCATATGGCTGTGCCGAGAAGAGTGTATTGCTGACGAATGCGGGAAGTCGAGACTGATTCCGTCTTCTATCAGACGGTCAACAGATTTTGAAACCGAGTCCTGGTCTCTGCCGGATATTCCGTTCCACCACTCGAGAAACTCGTCGGTGTACTCCACTTCCCAAGGCATATCTGTAATATCCTGAATGTGGAGTTCGCATTATACAAAATACAGGCCGCCTATGCCCATGTGTGGGCATACACCTCTACTCCAGCTCCATCAGGGGGTCGTTGGTGCGGACTGAGTCCATGGGCTGGACGCGGATTTCCTTGACCACGCCGTTCTGGGGCGAGCGGATGCTCTGCTCCATCTTCATGGCCTCAACCACGCACACTTCCTGCCCGACGGAGACAGTGTCGCCGGGGCGCACCATGATGGAGATGACACGGCCCGGCATGGGGGAGCGGATGAAGTTGCCGTCGCCGCCGGTGGGATTGACCCGGCTGGCAGGCGGGGGCACCAGGATGCCGGGCGTCTGCGTGCGGCCACGACGGGGACGGGCGGGGGTCTGTCCGGCAAGACCTTCCACTTCAACGGCGAAAGTCTCGCCGTCAACCGTCACCTGGACGGGCGACCGGTCGAGGTCGCCCACTTCGACGTTGTACCAGTTGCCGCCGACTCGAATGCGAAGTCTGGTTATCGCCAACCTCGGCTCCCCATGCTCCGGGAGTGGAGCTGCTCACGGCGCCGCTGGGACTTCCACCCGGTGGACTCGGGCGATGGCGACTTCATCACCATGGCCAATGCCACGCCGATGGCGGCGGCGGTCTCTTTTTCCGCCCGTCCTGAGCTGGTCGTAGGGCTGCCTTCGCCGGACATGCTGTCGCCGGTTTCCGTTCTGTGATGTAGATAGAGGTGACCCGCGCCGCCGGGCTGATGGGCTAGGTTCCGCTGACGCAATTCGTTCACCCAGTGCGGGACCGACCCGGTGTGATAGCTCGCGTCGGTGAATTCCCTGCTGGCGAGAATGCTCTGGAGCAGCGGCACGTTGTTGGTGACGCCTTCAAGCCGCATTTCCAGCAAGGCCCGCTGTAATGTTTTGATAGCCTGCTCCCGATCTTCGCCCCATGCCATCACCTTGGCCATCAGCGGCTCGTAGTCTAACCCAACGGTGTAGCCATCGCAAAGGGCCGAGTCCACGCGCACGTTGTCGTCGTTGGGGGGCAGATGCAAGTCTGTCAGTTGACCTGCGTCGGGCATGAAGGTTTCCGGGTGCTCAGGATAGATGCGGGCTTCGATGGCGTGTCCGTTGCTTACGACGTCGTCCTGCGTGATCGGCAGCGGCTCTCCGGCAGCCACCCGCAACTGCAACTCTACCAGGTCCAGGCCGGTGACCAGTTCGGTCACCCCGTGCTCCACCTGGAGACGGGTGTTCATTTCCAGGAAGTAGACTCCACCATCCCGGGAGACCAGGAACTCCACCGTGCCGGTGTTGTTGTAGCCGATGCGCTGCCCCAGGGTGAGGGCCAGCGTCGCCAACCGGCGCCTCGTCTGCGGGGTGAGTTTGGCCGAGGCAGGGGTTTCCTCGATGAGCTTCTGATTGCGCCGCTGCACCGAGCAGTCGCGTTCGAACAGGTGGACCAGGTTGCCGTGATTGTCGCCCAGCAGTTGCACCTCGATGTGGGATGCGTCTTTCAGGTAGCGCTCGAAATACAGGCGGGCGCTTCCGAAGGCGCCGGAGGCCACCTGCCGGGCCCTCTCAATCAGGGGGAGCAACTCTTCCCTAGACTCGACAACGTGGATGCCCATGCCGCCGCCGCCCTCGGCAGCCTTGACCATCAGCGGGTAGCCCAGGTTCCAGGCGGTTTCCGCTGCTTCGTGGTCGGCAACCGCCTCGTCCGTGCCGGGCAGGAGGGGCATTCCTGCCTCCCGGGCCAGCCTCCGGGCGAACAGCTTATCGCCCATCTGCTCCATTACTTCGGGGCGAGGGCCGATGAAAGTGATCCCGGCTTCCTCGCATTCGCGGGCGAAACGGGGGTTTTCCGACAGGAAACCGTAACCGGGGTGAATCGCGTCGGCCCCGGCGAGCTGGGCGGCAGCCAGAACCTTGCGGATATTCAGGTAGCTTTCCTGGGGGGCCGCGCTACCGAGCGGCACCGACTCGTCGGCCTGCTGCACCGGAAGGGAACCGGCGTCTACGTCTGAGTAGACTGCTACTGTCTTGATGCCCAGCTTCCGGCAGGCGCGTATCACCCGGCAGGCAATCTCGCCCCGATTTGCGATCAATACCTTGGAAAACATCGGCGCACCCCTCCCCTGGTTTTCCCCACTAATGTCCGAATCGGAACGGGCATCGCCGCAATGGCGGTGCTATTTGAGCGGACATAATACCAGCATCGCCGGAAATACGCATCGTGTTTGCTGGCCGGATTTACGCCTCTGTGCGCAATTTGTTGCGCTCGTCGTCCCCCAATTGTTCCAGGAATGAGTTGGAACGAATCTCCTTGCCCAGCCAGTACCGGACGGTGTGATGCAGGACGGACTTCAGTTCCGTCGAGAGAGAGGGGTTGAGAGTAAGGCCGGAGGCTTCGGCCAGGGTGCCCCGGTGCATCAGGCGCAATACCTTCATGGCCCGCAACGACAGTGGGCGAACCAGAGCCTCCGGGGGGTTGCATGACGGGCATAGAACGCCGCCGAGGTTCACGCTGAAGCGATGGGCGTCGGGAGCGATTTCAGAACTGCATTCCACGCACTGGTAAAGTTCCGGCAGCACTCCGGTCAGTCGAAGCAGGTGGAACTCAAAATATCGCAGGGCAGCATCCGGGTCATTAGCCCGGGGAATCTCCCGCAGAACGCTGGCCGCCAGCCGGAACAGGCCGGGGGAAGAGCTGTCTTCAGGGCCAAAGCCGTCCAGCAGTTCGGCTACATACAGCCCTCGCGTCAACGCCGCCAGATCATCCTTGAGCGCGGGTATGCCGTCGGACACTTGTGCCTGGGTGATGATTTCCAGTTCCCGGCCTCGGGCCATGGACAGCCGGACCAGCGTCAGCGGCTCCAGGTGCCCGACCAGCCTGCTGCTGGTGCGGCGCGCGCCCTTGGCTACGGCCCGCAGCTTGCCGCGCTCGGCGGTGAACACGGTAACCACCAGGTCGGCTTCCCCGATGGCCGCCTTGCGGAGCGTCAGTCCTTCGCAGCGGTAGGTGCGCGCGCGCTCGGCTCCGCTCAGGGACGTCACGGCTACAGGTCCTGCCGTCCCTGGAAGGCGCGGCTCAGGGTAGTCTCGTCGGTGTATTCCAGTGAGCCGCCCACGGGCAGGCCCCGTGCCAGCCGGGTAACGCGGAGGTCGTCGCGGGCGAGGTGGCGGCGGATGTACATCGCGGTGGCTTCGCCTTCCAGCGTCGGGTTGGTGGCTACAACCAGTTCGGTGACGTCGGGTTCAGAGAGCCGCGACAGCAGTTCCCGCAGCTTCAACTGGTCAGGACCGACGCCGTTGATGGGCGATATGACGCCGTGCAGCACATGGTACAGCCCACGAAAACTGCGGGTGCGCTCCAGGGCCAGCACGTCCATCGGCTCTTCCACCACGCAGATGATGGAGCGGGTGCGGCGCGAGTCGGCGCAGATGGCGCAGGGAGTGGCCTCGGCCAAGTTCTGGCACTCGCCGCAGTAGACGGTATTCTGCTTTACGGCGGTCACCGCCTCGGCCAAGGCATAGGCCTCCTCGGCAGGCAGACGGATGATGTGGTAGGCCAGACGCTGCGCGCTCTTGGGGCCGATGCCGGGCAGCCGGTTCAGTTCCTGCACCAGCCGGGCCAGGGAGGGAGAGGCGGAAGGCAGGTTGTCGGGCGTCATAGGTAAGCTCGCTGCTTGGGTGCTGAAGGCACTCACGCTAGGGTCAAAAGGGGATCGGGTGCTGCCCTGATTCCGGAGGGGACAGGTATTCCACCCGCGCCTAGGTCAGTCCCGGGATATTCATGCCGCCGGTGATTACGCTCATCTTGCTGGCTGCCATTTCCTGGGCCTTGGTGGCGGCGTCGTTGAAGGCGGCTGCCATCAAGTCTTGCAAAAGCTCGATGTCCTCCGCCGCATCGGGGTCAATTTCCACTGACTCCACCGCCTGCTTGCCGGTCATCACGACCTTGACGACGCCGCCTCCGGCGGTGCCGGTGACCGTGAGGGTTTCCAGTTCCTCCTGGATCTTCTGTAGCTGAGCCAGTTGCCTCTGGGCCTGCCGCATCATGTTGCGGTTCATTCTTCCACCTCTTCTTCCTGGAGGATTCGCGCGCCCATCCCCAGGGCGGCGCGGACCAGCGGACTCTGCTGGGCCGTCTTGTTGGCGTTGCCGTTGCCCTGTTGTCCATTGGACATCGTCAGCCGGTAATCGCACCCCTCGCCGAAATGCGATACGAGGGCCTCCGTCATCTTTTGCTGGGAAACGGGGTTTTCCAGCTCTTCCTGCATCCGCTCCATGTTGGACCGGTGCCGGAAGGGGAGCACCAGGGTCTTTTCTTCGAGGAATGCGGTATTATCGCATTCCCGCAACAGGCCATCCAGGGCATATTTCCCCTTGTACCTGCGAAGAGATCGCAGCATGGCCAGCCAGCTATCCTTGAATTCGTCCCGTTCCCCCGGCGGCGTGGAAGAAGCGCGGGCAGGGGCTGGGCGCTCCTGCCGCTCCCTGGGCGGCGGACGGTCGGGGCGCGGCTCGCGCGGCACCGGCGCGGAACGTGGTGGCTGGGGCTCGCGCTCTCTCCTGG
>VXOI01000122.1:0-1883 GCA_009840175.1 Chloroflexota bacterium
TCTTTATCTTCGGCCCGCTCAAAGTTTTCTCCAGGGTACGCTGCACCTTGCTCAGCCATTCATCGCCTCTATCTTCCGGGATACCCGAATGAAGTATTTTCGGATGGTCTCATTCGGTATTATCCGACTCCCCCACCGTTTCTTCTTTACCTGATCCCACGGGCCTCCTTTGACGTGAGTCAAGCGAGACAACCTCACCCCCCCCATGTGGCGATACCCGTCGTAGACATCGTCGATGATTCGCCTCTCGTAATCCTCGAAGCGCATGTCGTGCGCCAGAATTATATCGTCGACAGGGTCTCCTCGATAGTAAGAAAGACGATGATACACCACGGAGAGAACGGGACCATATGGCCAAGCCTCCCATTCGTCGTGATGCAATGGCCTGTTGTGGTTAGCCAGCGTCCAACCGTGGGCAAAGTATATGAGCTTCTGTACCTCCAGTGGGGTGATTGGTTCTTCTCTGTCGATTCCCATTTGGATGAACTCGTTGGCGATCTGGCATGGGTCGTGTCCGCCGAACGATATCGTGTCGTTTATCATGCCTATCTCCCCGCCAGGGAGATTTGGTTCGCACCCAAACCCCTACCTCCGAAGAACCATAGCAACACAGGACTTGACCGGAACGTACCACTCTTGGAAAACTGCGGCGCGATGTACTCGAAACCAATCAGCCATGAGATCCCTCCTTCTGCTGTCTTTCGATATTGACCTATGACCCATGAATAAAACTTCCTATTTTAGTAGTAATTCGCTTTCTGGTCAAGGGGTATATATGGCATATTATGTCTAATTTACAATTATTATGAGAATGACAGGAAGATGCTTACCTGTCAATACCAGTGAACTGGATATAGTACACACAGGTCAATGGCCTGTGGTACTCGGACATCTGCCGCCGGGCGCGGACCTAAAATGGGTATCTAGTGGAGGGGATAGGCTCCGCTAGGCGCCCTCTTGCGATGAAGACGGACCAGACGAGGGGGATATGATGGACCTGGTAATTCGCAACGTCAAATTGATCGATGGAACGGGGTCTGGTCCACAGTCGTCCATTAGCCTGGAGGTATCTAACGGAGCGATCGCCTGGGTGGGAGAGGAATCTGCTCGCCCGAAACGGCACGGCACGAGGAGGACATCAACGGACAGGGCTTGACCCTTATCTCCGGTCTTATTGACTGCCATGAGCACTTCACCGGCGACGGCGGCATGGACTCCATGGACCGCCTGCTGAACGATACAGCCGAAGAATTCACCCTCAAGGCCGTGGGGAACTGCCGCCGGGCCCTGATGTCCGGTGTCACCTCAGCCAGGGATGTTGGCGCCCGCTATGCCATCAACATCAACATCGCGCGGCAGGCCGCTGCCGGGGCCATCCTGTGGCCACGGATCACTGCCTCCGGGGAATGGTTCCAGTTCCCCGGCACCTGGCCCGCCGGGCTGACCAGGACCACCGAAACCCCCGAGGAACTGCTGGGGGAATCTAGGACATGATCCGCAGGGTCGCCGGCCTCATCGCGGAGAGGGGTACATACATGGTGCCTACCATATCCACCGGGACGCCAGGGAGCATCTTGCAACCCAAATGGGGTGGTCCAGGGGCCAAATGTCCGAAATCTACGACCGCAAGGCGCAAGGAAAAATCAATCGCCAGCTTCCGGCACGCTCCAAACCGGAGTTAGCATCGCCACCGGCACTGATGCCGGCGGCTCGCCCGCCCGCCACGGTTTTGTGACCCGGGAAGTGAAGCTGATGGTCGAAACCGGGAGTCGCCCCAAGCGGCGCTGGAAGCGGGGGCGGGCGGGGGGGGCGAGCGATAGGTGGTTGTAGATTAATGTGTGGGGGGGGAATGTTGGTTGTAGGGGGTAAGGGGAGGATAATGA
>VXOI01000122.1:1893-7863 GCA_009840175.1 Chloroflexota bacterium
CTCACACATACCTCCCTCTTCGTCCGGTGGCCTCGTTTTCTTTAAAACGCGACCGCGGCGGTGCCCGCGTCAAGGGGCGTGGCCGCAGACCTATTGGGCATTCTCGACTAGGCTGGGACTATCGAGTTGGGAAGCAGGCCGATATGGTGCTGATAGACGGGGATCCCCTCTCCGACGCGGCCGCTCTCAGGAACATCCGGGCCGTGTTCCAGAGCGGCAGGAGGATTCGCTGATCAACATGCAGGGCAAGCCATGCCTTTTCGCCGATACCCTATGAAATTGTGGAGAGCAATATGAGAATACCAATCACGATGTGTCACGGCATCCGTCCCACCGCCGCCGGCGCACTGCGCCATCCTCTGACGGAGGAACGGTTCGACGCGCTGATGGGCATAGCCGCCGGAATGGGTTTCCAGTCAATCAACTACGACCAGTTGGCCGCCTGGCGCGACGGAACCGGGTCGCTGCCGGGACGTCCCATCATGATAGACTTCGACCACCCCGTGGTCTCGATGCGTCGCGAGGTGTTCCAGACTTTGGAAAGCTACGGGTTCAAAGGGAACCTGTTCATCTACACCTCGCCCTACGACCCGGACTATCCGCGCCCCCTGGCCCTGGCCCAAGCGCCGGAGCACATGCCCTGGTCGGAGGTGAGGGAACTCCGCGAACTTGGCTGGCATATCGGCGCGCACACCGTCAGCCATCCCAACCTGTCCAACCTTGCAGCCGAGGACCCGGACGGAGAGGTGATAAGAGAGGAGCTGGACAGGTGCAACCGGGTGATCGAAGAGAATATGGGCTTCGTCCCGCAGGACTTTGCCTTCACTGGCACCAGTTGGAGCAGCGCCGCCGAGGCAGAGGTAAGGAAGAGGTATAGGTTTGGCCGGCTGTGGATCGTTGGGTCGGAATATGAGGCGGACGGGAAGCCCATTCGCTACGCCGAGCTCGCAGGCTCGTCCGAACCGGACGAGGCCGACGGCGGCCCGCCCAACAGCACCAGGTACATTACCGAGCACACCGACCCGCACCGGCTGCCATCCATGGAACTCCAGGCGCTGATCAACGACCCCGGAGCCTTCCGCTCTTACCTGGAGGGGGCGCTGGAAGAGTAGGTCAGCGATTCGCCCCATAACGCAAAGGGGGTTTTGAGCCATGACGCCCGGACGATTCAGCCTGGCCAGCCAGGTGGGCCGCGTCCCCTCCATGACCGTGCCGCTGGACGCGCGACAGGAAAGCCGGTTCCAGCGGCTGATGGAAGAGTCGGTAATGATCGACCTTCACCAGCATCCCATGGTCATGCCCGAGGACTTTTCCCAGTACTGGGACTACCTGCGCAGCGACGACTACGTCTGGGGGTATGACGCGGTTCGGGAAGGCGGCTTCACCGCCGTGGGGACGGCAAACGTCTTTCGTGGGATGCTGAACACCAACGAGATGTCCTTCATCCGGTTTTCCGACCTGCTGGACGAGATCAGTATGATGATTTCAGACATTTCACGGCACGAAGACGTCGTGCAGGTCGGCAGCGCCTCCGAGATAGAGGCGGCTAAGCGGCAGGACAAGGTGGGTTTCCTGCCAACGGTCGAGCACCTGGCCATCGGTAACGAGCTGAACCGGGTGGACGTGCTGTACAACGCAGGGATACGGCTGGCCGGCCTGACCTACAGCCGCAAGGCTTACATCGGCGACGGCATCTTCGAGCGCAACGACGGCGGCCTCAGCGAGTTCGGCGTGGAGGTGGTCCGGCGCATGAACGCACTGGGGATGGTTGTGGACGTGTCCCATGCGTCGTTCCGCACCGCCATGGACGCCATCGAGGCGTCCGAGTCGCCAGTTACCTTCAGCCATGACGGATCGTACACTCTTGCCAGCGACAGTCTCCAGTCTCGCAGGCTGAGGAGGGATGAGGAACTGCTGACCTGCGCCAGGAAGGGCGGCGTCATCGGCATCACCGCCGTGCCCAACAGGCTCAGCAACGACCCAGAGCAGAGCATCGAGTGCGTATTGGACCATTACGACTACATGGTGAAGCTGGTCGGGGTGGACCACGTGGCCATCGGCACCGACGCCAGCATCGGGGACATGGTGGAGATAAGCCGGGTGATGCTGGGCCGCACCGGGCCCGCTCCGGCTCCATATCTGAACGGGCTGGAGTCTCCGGCCGACGGCAAGAACATCATCCGAGGACTCATAGTGCGCGGCTACTCCGACGAGGACATAGGGAAGATCGCAGGCCGCAACGCGCTGGCGTTTTTCCGGCGGATAATGGGGTAAACGAGCCCCTCGCCCTACTAAATTACTTACGGCAGTCTCGCTTTTGGGTTTCCGAATGACTAAAATCAGGGTTCCTCAGTCACCCCTGCGGAGGACGAGATGAGCGTGCTGATCAAGAACGGGCACATCTTTACCGCGGTGGACAACTACGTGGCCGACATCTTCGTGGACGAAGGAAAAATCCGCACCATCGGCATTGACCTGACCGCAGACGCCGAGAAAACCATCGACGCCACCGGCAAGTACGTCATTCCCGGGGGCATTGATCCCCATACGCACCTTGATTTTCCCTTCGGCGGCACCGTTTCCTCCGACGACTTCAGCACCGGCACCATCGCGGCGGCGGTGGGGGGAACCACCAGCATTGTGGACTTTGTGGTGCAGCAGCGCGGCCAGGCTTTGAGCGAGGCGCTGGAAATATGGCACCGGAAGGCCGAGGGCCAGGCTGCCATAGATTACGGCTTTCACATGATTGTCCAGGACCTGCCGGACCACCGCCTGCCGGAAATGGACGAGATGGTCAGGCAGGGCGTCACCAGCTTCAAGATGTTCATGGCCTACCGCGGCGCGGTGATGGTGGACGACGACACCATCTTCAAGGCCATGGTTCGTGCATCAGACAACGGGGCGCTGATCTGCCTGCACGCGGAACACGGGCACATGATCGACGTGCTGGTACAGCAGGCGCTGGCCCAAGGGAATACGGCTCCCAGGTTCCACGCCAGCACCCGCCCCCCGGTGACCGAGGCAGAGGCCACTCACCGGGCGATACGCATGGCCGAGATTGCCGGGGCGCCGGTCTACTTCGTGCACCTGAGCTGCACCGAGGCTTTGGAGCAGGTGCAGTCGGCCCGCTCCCGGCAGAACTATGTCTATGCCGAGACCTGCCCCCACTACCTGACCTTGGACAACAGCATGTACGACCAGGAGGGCTTCGAGGGGGCCAAGTACG
Source organism: Chloroflexota bacterium (assembly GCA_009840175.1). Classification (GTDB taxonomy): domain Bacteria; phylum Chloroflexota; class Dehalococcoidia; order Lucifugimonadales; family UBA3495; genus VXOI01. The sequence goes on from VXOI01000122.1 coordinate 5,120, forward strand.
TGCTCACCCCGCCGCTGCGGGACAAGGGACACCAGGAGGAGCTCTGGAAGGGATTGCGTCGCAACGACCTTCAGGTGGTGTCCACGGACCACTGCGCCTTCCGGTTCAACGACCAGAAGACTCTGGGAGTCAACGACTTTTCCAAGATTCCCAACGGCGGACCGGGTATCGAGAACCGCCTCAGCCTGCTCTACACTCACGGGGTCGCCTCCGGGATGATGGACCTGAACCGCCTGGTGGAGCTGTTCTCCACGAATCCGGCCAGGCTGTTCGGCCTCTTCCCCCGCAAGGGCACCATCGCCGTGGGCAGCGACGCCGACATAGTGGTGTTCGATCCAGACGCCGAGAGCGTCATCAGCGCCCGTACTCACCACATGAACGTGGACTATAACCTGTACGAGGGCATGAGGGTGAAGGGGGTGCCCGAGACAGTCATCGTCAACGGGCGCGTGTTGGTGGAAGATGGCGAATACACCGGCCTCCCGGCAGGCGGGCGTTTCCTCAGACGCAGCACGCAGTAGCCAGTGAGATAATAGAGGGAGGCAGTCGCTATGGAAAGAGTCGGGCTGATTTTCCTGGACCGTCCGTCCCTGGCGGAGCAGGTGGAGCTGGTGCGGTACGCCGAGGAGCGCGGGTTTGAATCGGCCTGGGCCTGCGAAACCCGCCTCGCCCGCGACGCCATGACGCCCCTGGCGGCTTTCGCCCAGGCAACCAGCCGGATACGGCTGGCCACCGGCGTGGTCAACAACTGGACCCGCACCACGGGCCTGATGGCGATGACCCTGGCGACGCTGCATGAGCTGTCAGGCGGCAGGGTGACACTGGGAATCGGCGCTTACTGGGACCCGCTGGCCCGGAACCAGGGAATCCGCCGCCGCAGGCATCTGGCCGCCATGCGGGAGTATGTGACGGTGGTACGTCGACTTCTGAACATGGAGACCGTTGACCTGGACGGCGAAGTGGTCAAGGTGCAGGAACTCCGCCTAGATCTGGGGGAGGGCATTCCCAGGGAACCCATTAGTGTTCCCATTTACATCGGCGCCACCGGCCCACGGATGCTGGAAGTGGCCGGTGAGATCGGTGACGGCATCTTTCACAACTTCTTTACCTCAGTCAGCTACCTCCGCCAGTCAATACAGTGGGTCGAAGTAGGAGCGAGGCGGGCAGGGCGTTCCATGGGCGAAATCGATATGCCCCAGATGCTGGCGGTGGCCATGTCGGACGATGTGGAATATGCCCGGAATGTCGCCCGGCACGACGTGACCATGTACCTGGGCCAGCAGCCTCACATCGGGAAGGCCAGCGGCGTGCCAGAGGAGGTCATTCAGAGCGTCCACGATGCCATGGGCGGCTGGCCTCCCAGGGAAGGGGGGATCGAAGAGGCAATGTCGCTGGTTGGCGACGACATCGTTGACCTGCTCAGCGCAGCCGGCACCCCGGACATGTGCCGGGCTCGGGTGCATGAGTACGTGGACGCCGGGGCTTCTTACCCGGTGCTCTGTCCCCTAACCCCCAACATCCGCGAAATCATCGACGCTTTCGCCCCGGACTAGGCCGCTCCCCGTCCAGCCTGGCAGCAGTCAGATATCAGGAGGCCAAGCGTCGAGAACTGGTAACGGGGCTGTCGGAGCGCTGCCTGGAGCCCTCTTTCCTGGTGGGCGAAGAGGTCGCCGTCTTCGGTCCCAAGAACGAGGCCGCCGAACTGCGCCTGTCGGACCTGGACGTGCTGTTTTTCAGGCAGAAAACCGAGGTCTCGGTGAACAGTGAGTTCATGGATGCAACAGAAACCGGAGAGCTTGTCCTTGACGGCCAATGCCTGAGACCGAACGGCGGGGCGATGATACTCTGGCCCGCCGGGTTCACGCGCCATGCTGAAGGCGGCGTGGTGCATGTCCGCAACGGCTCTGGCCGGTCCATTGCCAAAATCGGAGACGAGACAGCTGGAGGAGGCGGATACTTCAAGAGCAGGTACGGGGAGTGTCCGGGCGAAATATTATGATCCACGAGATCAAACTCCTGCCGTACGTTGAAGTCTACTTCCCCAAGCTGGATGAGGTACTGGCATCAGACAGGGTGGTGAAGCGCGACGTCGGGGAACTGGTGCTCAACGGGAAATGCCTGGGTGGCAGGGTCAACGACGGCTGCGTGGGCGGAGAGATTGCTGACATTTGGCGGTTGGATACTGTACCGTCCACCGTCATCCAGAGGGGTAGGCCACTACCCTCTGGATGGTGTCAGGTATGTACACCGTGGACGTATACAGGTTCGCCGGGCGGTGGTGGATGGGATGAGCTTTCGGGAAGCCCCCGGATGTTCGGCTTGCACCGGGACACGGTGAGCAAGATGCTGTCCTACTCTGTCCCGCCAGGATAACGGCGAAAGATCCCGCCGCCGTGGCCGGGAGATTGTCGATGACTATGTACTGGGTCATCCCACCGAAGAAGGCCCAGGCCGCCTCCAGACCGGCGATGACGTCCACTAGCTAGCTTCTGCTGATGCATGGGCCAGAGGAAGCAGTGGCGTGAATGGCACAGCACGATGACCATGGCCCGCACCGCCCGGCATCATCCCGTTTCGGGGTCGGCGATCATGCCCAGGCGACCGAAGTCGGCCTCGGCCACCTGACCCGGCAGGGTGCCTTCCATGCGGACGGTGGTCCTGGCGGTCCTGCGCCAGTTGCGTTTTACCACTAAGAGCCTATCCTAATAACCCTGCGGCCCTGAGGGTGATGAGGGCGCAAGCGA
>VXOI01000011.1 GCA_009840175.1 Chloroflexota bacterium
CGGCTGAAGGGCGAAGCGCAGCCGCCCTTTGACCGGATGGGCATACTGTGGGTCAACGGTGCAGACCCACACCCGCAGTGCGTATTCGGCAGCGAATATGGCAAAAGACACACCCTCGAACCAACTGAAAAAGCCGGGAGGCACCGAGCCGTAAATACTCTCATCGGTGCTGATGATGATGGCAGTCACGTTGCTGACTATCAGCAGCATCAGCAGCACATCCACGACTTGGCTCAGCCAGTCTCCGTCCTGGTCCTCTTCCAGAATTTCGTGAATCCTTTGCTTCATCTCTGCCTGCCGCGTCCGCCCCGGTCTCTCCAGCCTGGAGGGAAATTGATGACATTTGCCGCGTTGCTTGTCGCAGTTGCTATGCTATCATCAAATAAAGGGTGTTACGAAAGAGCTTCTCCGGCCATTCGATTCTCCTCCCCTTTCATGGAAATATGAGCAATCACTCTTCCTCTTCCCATGCCATTGACGCCGAGGGTATAGTGCGCAATTTCGGAGCAGTCCGAGCCGTGGACGGCGTCGACCTGGCGGTGCGCAAGGGCGAGATCTATGGCTTCCTGGGCCCCAATGGCGCAGGCAAGACCACTGTCATACGAATGCTGGTGACTCTGCTGGCCCCTACGAGCGGGCGCATGATGGTAGCGGGATACGACGTCATGCGCGACGCGGACCAAGTCCGCAGCCGTATTGGCGTCGCTCTTCAGGAAGCCGCGTTGGACAACAAGCAGACGGGCCGCGAGCTTTTGCGGCTTCAAGGCCAGCTCTACGGACTCGGCAGGCGAGAGGTGGCTCGCCGTATTGAGGAGCTTTCCGGGTTGGTGGACATAGGCGATGCCATGGGACGGCTCATAGGCACATATTCCGGCGGAATGAAGCGCCGTCTCGACCTGGCTGCCGCGCTGATCCACTATCCTGATGTGCTGTTCCTGGACGAGCCTACCACCGGCCTCGACCCCCTCAGCCGCAGCCGCATCTGGGAGGAAGTAAGAGACATCAACTCTAAACTGGGCGTAACCATATTCCTGACCACCCAGTACCTGGAAGAAGCCGACGCTCTGGCCGAGCGCGTCGGCATTATTGACCAGGGGAGGCTGGTTGCCGAAGGCTCTCCGGGCGAACTGAAGCAGGGCCGGGGTTCCGACCTGATAGTTGTCCGGCTGGATGGGGATGCGGAGACCGCCATCGAGGCGTTGGCTGGCATACCGTCGGTGTCATCGGTGGAGGCCCACGGCAGCGAAATAACCATCGCCGTCAGCAACGGAGCGGCGCTGATCAGCGCGGTGGCTCTGCGCCTGAACGAATCGGGGCTGACGGTAGAAGAGCTTACCCTGCGTACTCCTACCCTGGATGACGTTTTTCTGCAAGTCACAGGCACCCGCTTCCAGAGCGATCCTTCGTCTCAGGTGTCTTCAGAAGAAGAGGCAACCCAACACGTTACAGCCTGATCCCCAAGCAAAACAACAAAGACAGCAAACCTTGACTAATCAGGAGACGCGCGTGGCAGCGGTGGCGGCAGGACAAACAATCCGGGGCAGGAAGGCAGGCTTCATTCGGGATCTCATTTCAGTGTCGGAGCGGGCCGTGCGGTCCGTAGCCAGAGACCCTGAGACAACGATACCTGCCCTAGTCATACCGGTCTTCATGTACTTAATGACGGTCGGCGCGCTGGAGGACTTCGCCGAGAGCATCCCGGGGCTGGACTACCGCGCTTTCCAGTTGCCGGTAGCCGTGTTGTTCGCCGTTACCGGCATCTCGCGCGCCACTACGGTGGTGGCGGACATCCAGAGCGGATATTTCGACCGACTGGTGATGACGCCTGTCAACCGGCTGGCATTGCTGTTGGGCCTGATGGTGGCGGACTTCTTCCTGGTAGTGGCGCTGACCATTCCGGTGATAATCATGGGCTTCATCGCAGGAGTGGGGTTTGAGACCGGGATAGCAGGAATACTGGTGTTCATGTTCCTGGCGGGTATCTGGGGGTTGATATTCTCCGGATTTCCCTACGCCATCGCCTTCAAGACGGGGAATGCGGCGGCGGTCAATACCAGCTTCCTGCTGTTCTTCCCCTTCCTGTTTATGACCTCGCTGTTCGTCCCGCAGGATCAGATGACCGGCTGGATGTCCACCGCGGCGGACTTCAACCCGGTGACTTACCTGCTGGCTGCCCTTCGCTCGATGATCTACGGAGGCTGGGATGCCCAGGTCATGCGCGATGGCATAATCGCGATAGCGGCCGTAGGCGTCGTAAGTATCGGCATGGCCCTGGCTGCCCTCAAGGGACGGGCGACTCGGAAGTAGCGCCCGCATCGTCTCAAGCTGTTGCGCTTTCCAACCGCTCCAGCGCCAGCGCTTCGGCTTCGGCTATGAGCGCGTCCAGGTTGGTCAGCGGCGCTTCTATGGCGGGTTCCGGCCGAGGGAAGAGGAAAATTACTTCCTTGATCTTCTTGCCGGTGGCTCGTTGCAGGGCCAGGGCATAGGCCGCGCCCTGAATACGGTAGCGGCCTATGGCATCCTCGGCCTCTTCGCGCGCGTCGTCGGTCTTGTAGTCCACTACCACCAGCTCGCCGTCTTCCTCGAACAGCAGGTCTATGAAGCCTTGCAGGGATCCTCCACCCGCGGAGATGGCAACCGGTACTTCCCGCCAGTAGCGGCCGCTGCCCACAGCCCGGCGCACCGTCGGACTCTCTATTGCCCGGCGGGCCAGTTGGGCGACTTCCTGCTCGCTGTCCGGTATCCCCTCCGCGGTGGCCTGCGCCCTTGCCCAGACCTCTATGTCGCTGCCCGTATCCAAGTCTGCCGACTGCAACACCACGTGCAAAGCGCGCCCGATCAGGGTGCCGGCGCGTCCCCTGCGCCACGGCTCCGCAGGGTCCCGTTCCGCTTTTTCCGAATCCGACAGGGTCTCAGTATCTTTGCGGTCCAAGGACGTTGCGGCAACAAACGAGGGTCGTCCCATTTCTTTCAGCAGTTTCTTTCGATGCTTCATCCACTGGGCGCGGGCTTCCAGAGAATGGTCAAGGCTGGCCTTGATGCCTGGACTGTCTGCTGCGGGCGGAGCTTCCGGCGGTTCGACAGGGGCTGGCTCCCACAGTTCGGGGTTGTCTTTCAGGTATTCCGAAATCTTTCCGGCGGCAGTGGTTTTCCCGCCCCTGGCCGTGCGGCGCAAGCTGAGCACGAGATGGTCGCGGGCGCGGGTGCAGGCCACGTACATCAAGCGGACTTCCTCCGCTTCCTGCACCAGCTTTTCCCGCTCCGCCATCTTTTCGTAACCCGGAGTGGCGATACGATTTTCTTGAGAGCCCAGGCCGACCTCGATGCGCCGGGCATCACGGTCGAACAGCACCGGCCCTGCGGTGTACCGGGAGGGGGAGTTGATGCCTGTCAGGACAACTACCGGAAACTCCAATCCCTTGGCGCCGTGAACGGTCATCACCCGCACCGCTCCTTCGTCTTCCTCGGGGACGGGCATTTCCGTTACCCGGGCATCCTCCTCCATCTGGTTTCGCAGCCAGTTGAGAAAGGCTCGCAGCGAGTTTGCGCCGGGTTGGACGCCTTCGCTGAACAGCCGGGCCTGCTCAACCATGAAACGGTAGCGCCGCCATTGCTCCCGCATCCGCGGATGCGATACCGCCGTCTCCATCAGCATCCGCTCGCGGATGAAACGGTCTATGAGTGCGCCGGGGGAATCTTCAACGCGCCTGCGATGGTACTTTTCCAGCACGTCCAGCGCCTCGGCCACCGGCCCCTGGCCGGGCTGTTCTCGCCTCGCACGGTAGTTGAAACTCCCTCCGCTCTCGTGATGCCGGAACAGTTCAACGTCGCTGCATCCGAAGGCGGGAGAACGCATAGCGGCTACGGTGGCTACCTGGTCAGAGGGGTCATCTATGGCCTTGAAGCAGTTCATCAGGTCTCGGATTTCCTGAGTCTCGAAGACCAGCGACGCGCTTTCCAGCCGGTAGGGTATGTCCGCGTCTTCCAAGGCCAGCTCCAGTTGGCGCAGCCCGGTGCGGCGCGGCATCAGGATGCAGATGTCGGCATAGGTGGCGGGCCGGTAGGTTTCGCCAGTGTCGTTGTCGGCCCCTTGGTCCAGCACTTGCCAAGGACTGGCGGTGATGTGGCGCAGCAGACGGGCTATGTCTTCTGATTCCGTTTCGCGCACCGAGCCCATGCTGCCCCCGGTCACTTCATCGGCCAGCGCCCAGACACGGGGCTTGTACTGGTGGGGCGTGTCCGCCTGCCAGCGGGGTATCATTCCGTCCGGCGGATATGTGGCTTGAATGCGGCCCTCGCCATCCTCCATTCCTTCGCCCAGCCATTTCTCAAAAAGGCAGTTCACCCAGGCGGTTACCGGCTCCTGAGAGCGGAAATTCTGCTTTAGCTCTACCTTCACCTTTTCGCCGCCCATCCTGTTCATCAGTTGGTACATCTGGTTCACGTCGGCGCGGCGGAAGCGGTAGATGGACTGCTTGGGGTCGCCCACCACGAACAGCTTGCCCTTTTCCGGGATGATCTTGTCCCATTCTCTGGGCCGGTCTGTGGGAACGGCCCGGGGGTCAACGGCCTCGGCCAGAAACATGGCTATCTCGGCCTGTATCGGGTCGGTGTCCTGGGATTCGTCAATAAGCAAATGAGTAAACCGGCGGCGGAAGTTGTCACGCACCTCGATATTGTCGCGCAGCAGTTCGTGAGCCCATACCAGCAGGTCCTGAAACTCAGCGCGCCCGTCCGTCTCACGCCGGGTTTCGGCGTAGTCCAGCGTGAATCCTTGCAACTCGCGCAGGATGGGCGGCAGGGCAACCGAGCGCACTGTCAGCCCGATTTCTTGAAGCCGGTCGCGAACCTCTTTCGGCGGAATGCTCCAGTTGGCCTGGCTTCCCGCGTTTCCGGGTCTTAGAGGCAGAATCTTGGTAATGCGCCGGCAGACTTCCATCGGCTCCGGGTTTTCTTCCATCAAACGGAGGCATTCTTCCAGTCTGCTGCTAATGTAGCTGTATAGCCGGTCTTGGGCCGCGGGTTTGCCGCAAAGCTCGAGCAGAACCTCCAGTCCATTGACCAGTATCGCAATCGCCTGACGGTGGGGTTGGGGTTCATTATTAAATTCCGGTACTGCGTCCCTGAACTCTACTCCCTGAAGGTCGTTGTAATTCAAGTGAAACGCCATAGCAATGTCGCGCAGGTTCTTGACTGTCATGCCTAGGGAAAGAGCCATCGCCAAGTGCGAGGCAATCTCGGTATCGCCATCCAGTTGTCTGCCCAGCCAGTCATTCCACGCGGCATCGAACCGGAGTTCGGCGGCGATAGCATCGGTGGTCTCGAATCCGGGTGGGAGTCCGGCTTCCAGCGGATGCTCGTGGAGCAGTGCAGAAGCGAAGGAGTGGATTGTCTGGAGATAGGCTTGCCCGAGACCTTCGGCGGCGTGGCGGCAATTGTCGCACTCCGCTTGGATGCGGTCCGGGTCTGCGGCTGCCTTTTCCAGCTCCTGCCGGGCGCGGTCGCGCAACTCGGCGGCGGCGGCCTCGGTGAAGGTGATGGCGGCGATACTGCCGATGGTCGCCTTCCCCGACGCCACCAGGTTTACCACCCTCTGTACCAGGCCGGCCGTCTTGCCGGTGCCGGCGCTGGCCTCCACGAACAGAGTTTCGTCCAGCTCCCTTGCGATTCTGTCGCGGGCGGCGATGTCACTGGGAACGAACTGAGTGGTCACTGTTATTTCTCTTCAGCCGCGCTCGACTTCGAATCGGCGTCTTCGGGCGACGCCTGTGTCTCGCCGGTCAACGATAGGTAGCCGGACACCAGTTCGTCCCGCTTCTTCTGCTCCCAGAGGCGGAACCGGCGCGACTGGCACAGTGTGTCGAAATCGCAGTAGGTGCAGTTATTGCTCCACCCTTGCAGTCCGGGATTGGCGGGGAACACGCCTTTGCGAATACCCTGTGTGACTGCGGACACGCCCTCGCGGAACTTTTCCAGCGTTTCGGGATCGTTGATGTCGAAAGGCTCGGTTGGCGCAGACTTGAAGCCGCCTGTCTCGGTGATGAACCAGTAGATTGCCGGCACTCTCTCCGTTTGAGGAAAACGTCGCTTTGCCGCCAAAGAGTAGGCCCCCAACTGGAGCCGCCTGCCTTTGTCTATGGGGTCGGCGTTCAGCGCCTTGATGGAATCGTCCGATCTGCCGGTCTTGTAGTCCATGATGAGAGCCGGCGTGCCTTTGGCGTTCAGGTCTATGCGGTCAATTGCTCCGCGGAACCTGATTTGCGTGCCTTCGTCTATCGCTTCCAGCCAGTCCCCTCCCTGTCCGAACCTAGTTTCCACCAAGGTATGCGCCGACCCGTACTGTGCCCGAAGTTCCGGGTCTTTTTCCAGGAACGTGTCCAGGTCGGCCAGAATTTTCTCTCTTTCCACCAGCCACAGAACAGTTTTTCCGGTCAGGTCCTGCCTCTCGTACTCCCTGAACACGTCCCCGGCGATTTGCCGCAGCCGCCGGGCGCTTTCCTCGCTCCAAGGCTGGCCGCCTACAGGCAGGCTGTCGCTTGCCGACGCTTCCTCGAGGAACTTCTCCAGAATTTCATGCACCAGACTGCCCCGGTTCAGCCTGCTGATGACGGTTTCCTCCTCGGGGTCACCCAGGGCGCTCAGATTCAGTACGCGCCCAAGGAAGTAGCGGAAGGGACAGACAGCCCAGGTTTCGAGGCTAGTGGGCGATATGGGATAACTGCCCAAGTTCAGGGCGAACCGGGCATTTTCAGCCACCGACGACAGGTTGCCGTCGAACTCGGTGAGGGAACGTCCGGCACGGCTGCGGCCCATTTGCGCCGCCCTCGCCAGCGGCCCGTCCTTTACCAACGGGTGCGGGATGGTGTCGCTCCGACCTGAGCCATTCGAAGGGTGCTCCTGCTTCCACTGCAAGAGCCGTTGCAAGTCATAATCGTAGCGGTCGGCGGGTACATTGAGGTTCGACAAGGAGCCTTCCATAGAAGCGGTGACCGTCAGCCAGGGGCGCTTCAGTTTGAGGAGGGTGTCGGAAGTGACCTTATCACCCTCCAGCGCCGATGCCTGTTCCAGCAGCCATGGCGCAGGGAATGCGCGTCGCCGCAGCGACGGGTCGGACACCGGGAAAGAAAGGCTGCGGCGCGGCGCGGTTGCCATGGCTGACAGGTAGTCGTATCGTTCCTGGGCCTTGCGCCTCTCCTGGACGGGCGGCCCGCCGGCTTCCTCCCACTCTTTTTCGGGAAGCAGGGGGTCCATTCCAATCGGCGGTGGAACTGAGCCTTCTATCATTCCCACTATCCACACGGCATCGAAGCTCATTCCGGTGGCGGCGGAGAAGGGAGCCACGAACACACCTTTTCCAGTGACGCCGGTATGACCCATCGGACTCTGCAAGGAATCTTCGATGACCTGCCGGAACGCAGTCAGAGTAGCCTCTGAGTCGAGGCTGTCGGCTGCTGGCAGTTCCTGCAAAATACGGTCAATCCGTTCCTTGGCCGCGGACTCGTCTTCCGATAGATTGCGGCGCAGGTACTTGCCAAGCAGCCCGTCGGCCCAACGGCAGAACTCTCCCCACTTGGCCCCTCCTGAGCTTGTCGAAGGGCGGGGCGGTTGAAGATCCTTCGCCAAGTTCTCAACGAATAGAAGCGCTCCTCTGGCCGTTCCGGCGTCCGAGAGCATTCCCGCGACCCGGGCCTCTGAAACCTCGTCGTCAGCGCTCTCGGCGTCCCGTTGCATTTGGACGGCGTAGGCGGTCAATTCCTTGCGCCATTGAGCCAGCCCACGAACCACGCCCGCCTTTCTGCTGATGGCGTCCCACCGGGCAGGGCTGAATGCCTCGCGTTCCATGTTCCGCGGCCTACGGATGGGACAATCGGTTAGCCAAGCCATAACGTCGTCGCGCCGCAGGGCGTCGTCAGTGCCCATACTGGACGACAGCCGCAACAGTCCGGTCAGCGTGCGGCCTGCGGCGGTGTCACCCAGCGGTTTCCGGCCCGGCCCAGCCATCCGAATGCCAGCCAGTTCCAACTCCTCACGCACCAGCGAGCCATAGGGAGGATCCATCCGGTAGAGCACGGCCATTCGATGCAGCGGCATTCCTGATTCTGCATTTGCCATAATCTGGCGAATCACCCGGCGGAGTTCCTCGTGGGCATCCGGCGCAACGTGCAGGCTGGCTTCACCGGTCAGCAGCGGCATTGTCGAACCGCCACCACCCGCGCTTCGGGCTTCCCCCAGCGCTGGTTGGAGCATAGCGGCGAGCTGGTGCACCGGGCCGTCGGCATCGTCGTCGCCCGTGGTCCCCAGCAGCGCCGCACACCGGGACTTGACGGCCAGAGCAAGGATGAGGTTTATCTGGCCGGGTGTCAGGTTGTATGGCAAGTAGAGGACAATCAGCCCCAAGTCCCGAAGAGCCGGGGCCGCATCGGTGGCGACTGCTTTCGCTGCGACCTCCACCAAGTCTTCATAGTCGTACCAGCCTCCATCAGTACGTTGACGGAATTCGCGATACAGTCGGACGAGTTCCCTACGGGCGCCGCCGGAACCGTCGGCTGGGTTAAGGACAGGCCTTTCCAGTTCCTGCAGCACCGCGCCGGAAACTTGCCGCAACTGCCTGAAAGATTGGCGGACGCTGGCTTGGGTGGAGCGGTGTTCCTTGACCTGAGCCAACGGTTCCTGTGCCGACTGCAATGCTCCCCGAACAGCCACGGCTTCGAGAACCGGAGTCAATGGCCTGCGCCCGGCCCGAGCAATGGATGCCCCGCCCAGCAGTTCCGCCAGCATCGGGAGCAGTATGAAGCGCACATTGGCGAACCCGCTGCGCCCCAGTTCCTGCCGCAAGCTCAGGTTGGCGTACTGCGACGGGCCGACCACCGTGACCGGCGCGAGAACGCCGCCGTCCTGCTTCGCTTCCTGCACCATCCGCCACAGAGCTTCTCTAAGCGCCGGCGACTGGCGGTCTACTATCAGGCGTCCTATATTCTTTGCATCCTTGTTCATGTTCACAACATACCACAATCGGGCATGGTCTTAGCCTTGCAAAGAGAGGGCCACAGGATTGAAATGCCTGCGGCCCCTGGCTAATGACTATGAGGCTGGAAGGTTAGCCGTTCCTGATCCACTCGGCGCAGCGTTCGCCGATCATGATGGTAGTGCAGTTGGTGTTGGCGCGGATGACGTTGGGCATTATCGAGGCGTCGGCCACTTTGATGCCCTCCATACCGTGGATGCTCAGGTGCTGGTCAACCACCGCCATCGGGTCGCTGGCCGGCCCCATCTTGCAGGTGCCGGAGGCGTGGGTGGTGTTGAACACCGTGCGGCGCATCCAGGCGTCCAGAGCCTCGTCGGAAGACAGATCTTCCTCTGAGGGCTGAACCACCTTATCCACTATGGAGGCGAAGGCGTCGCTCTCCAGCAGCTTCATGCTGATTCGCACCGCCTCCCGCAGGCGTTCCACGTCGCGTTCTTCTTCGAGGTAGTGATAGTTGAGCGAAGGCTGAACGTGGGGGTCGTTGTCGGAGAGCCGCACCTCGCCCTTGCCGTCGGCCAATTCCAGGATGCACTGGATACGCACGCCGCCCGGCTCGAAGGGATCGGCCCCGCCAATGGGCGTGGAGAAGGACGACGCCGTAATCTGCATATCGTTGCGGTCGGGTGACCCGGTAGCGGTGTAGCGCAGGCCAGTCTGAGTACGGGGAGCCAGCGGGTCCTGCTCGTGGTCATCGCGAACCTCGCATATTACCGCCACGATGGGATGATCGCGCAGGTTCTGGCCGACGCCGGGCAGTTCGTGTACCACCGGGATGCCCATCTCGCGCAGGTGGTCGGCCGGGCCGACGCCTGACAGCATCAGTATCTGAGGGGAAGCCATTGACCCGGCGCTGAGGACTATCTGGTCAGACTCCACCTGGAACACTTCTCCGCCGCTCTCCACCTCGACGCCGACGGCCCTCTTGCCCTCGAACAGGATTCGGCGGACGACCACGTTGGCCTTGACGGTAAGGTTCAGCTTGTGACGCACAGCGCTCAGGAAGGTAAGAGCGGTGCTCATGCGGACGCCCTCGGGGTTGTTCATGGGGATGGGGCCGACGCCGCCGGAGTCGGGGGCGTTCATGTCGTAGTCTTCGGGGTATCCCGCATCCAGGGACGCCTGGACGAAAGCCTGCTGGAAGGGGAGCCAGTCTTCCTTCTTGAAGCGGCGCACCGGGATGGGGCCTTCGTTTCCGTGGAAGTCGTCGGTGATGTCCATATCCGTTTCCATCTTGCGAAGGAAGGGCAGGCAGTCAATGTACTTCCACTCGTCGTTGCCCTCGGAGGCCCAGCCGTCGTAGTCCTCCGGCACGCCGCGCAGCAGCACCTGGCCGTTGATGGCGCTGGTTCCGCCCACGACCTTGCCGCGAGGGGCGGGTATCATCGCGGTTTGCTGGGCCGAACCCTGCGCCCACCATGTCCAGTTGTGGGGCGCGCCCTGGGCCGATGCGTCGGGCTTGTAGCCGTACTTCAGGTCGTCGGGGTAATACTGGTAATCAGGGTAGTCCGGTCCGGCCTCCAGCACCAGCACGGAACGGCTGGAGTCTTCTGCCAGCCGAGAGGCGACGGTGCAGCCGCCGGACCCGGCCCCGATTACGATGACGTCGTACTTCATGCTACTTGCCCTCCTTGATGAAGTCGGAAATCTTTTCGGCAATCATGATGGTGCTGACGTTGGTGTTGGCTCGCGGGGTATCACGCATGATGGAAGCGTCGCACACCCGCAGGCCCTCGATTCCGTGGACGCTGCCGTACTGGCTTACCACTGCCATCGGGTCCGACGCAGGGCCCATCTTGCACGTGCCGACGAGGTGCTGGGAAGTGCGCACATTCTCGTGCAGCCAGGCGTTCAAGAGCTCGTCGGAGGCAACTTGCTCGTCCGTGGGATACAACCGCTCCTTCAGGATGTCCTGGTACGCGCCGCTTTCGGTCAACCGGACTATCAGGCGAACCCCGTCGCGCAGACGCTCCGTATCCCGCTCGTCTTCCAGGAAGTGATACTCCAGCAGCGGCTGGACGTGAGGGTCGGGTGATGTCAGAGTGACTTGGCCGTGCCCCATAGCCAGGTTCAGGATGCAGGACATACGGAAGTCCTCACCCGGCCCGGTCAGGTCGCCCATGGGCGTGGAGAAGGTGGTCGGGAACAGCACCATGTCGTTGCGCAGGTCTGAACCCGTCGCGGTGTAACGCAGGCCCAACTGTGTCCTCGACGCCTCGAAGTTCATCTGGACGTCGTCCTGGGCGCTGAAGGCGATGCCCACCTGGGGATGGTCGCGGTAGTTCTGGCCCACGCCGGGCAGGTCGTGCACCACCGGAATACCCACTTCCTCAAGATGCCCCCGAGGGCCGACCCCGGAGTGCATGAGGATGTGCGGCGACGCGATGGAGCCGGAGGAGAGGACAATCAGCTCGCCTTCAACTACGAAGGTCTCGCCGCCGCTTTCCGCTTCGACCGCCACAGCTTTCTTGCCTTCAAATAGCACCCGAGTGGTCAGGGCATTGGGCTTGATGGTGAGATTGAGACGGTGGCGGATGGGGTTGATGTAGGACAGGGCGGTGCTGAGCCGGACGCCGTCCACGTTGTTCATGGGCAGCGGGGCGACGCCTGAGGATTCGGGGTTGTTCATGTCTTCGCCGGACCGGAATCCCTCGGAGACACAGGCGGCGTGGAAGGCGTGCATCAGCGGCTCCCACGCTTCTTCCTTGTGGCGTCGCACCCGCATGGGGCCGTCGTTGCCGTGGAAGTCGTCGCGGATGTCGAGGTCGGTTTCCATGCGGCGGAAGGTGGGCAGCAGCTTGATGTACTCCCACTCGTCATTGCCGGCGGCGGCCCAGGAATCGTAGTCTTCGGGCACGCCGCGCAGGAACACCTGGCCGTTGATGGCGCTGGTGCCACCCACCACCTTGCCGCGGGGAGCGTACATATCGTTGGGGCGCTCCGGAGTGGGCTTGCCGACGAAGGACCAGTTGTGCTCAGAGCCGTGCAGCGAGGCCAACTCGGACTGGTAGCCGTTTTTGAGAGCTTCGGGATAGGTCTCAATATCGGGGTAGTCGGGCCCTGCCTCCAGCAACAGCACCGACCGTTCCGGGTCTTCCGACAGCCGGGCCGCCAGGGCGCACCCAGCAGACCCCGCCCCCACAACAATCACGTCGTACTTCATACTCGCACCTGCAACAAAAATAAGTTTGGACAGGTTAACGCCGCTAGGATAAGGCAACTGCGTGGGGTGTTCAACCACAACGAGCCATCTCGCTGAAAATGAGCGGGCAGAAAGAGCGATGGCCCCTGACAGCAACGCCATCAAGAGCCTTCTATTCATCGTCAGTTATCGGTCCCGGCCGGGGACAGGGGGCCAAATTACCCTAAAGCCCCAGCAGCTTCTCCAGGTTCCCGTGAAGAATGGCCTCCTTCTCTTCAATGGTTAGGCTTTCCATGCCGAGAATCCACGACACGGGCCAGTCGGTTGCCATGTCGAAGGGCCAGTCGGTGCCGAAGATCACACGGTCAATGCCGACGCTGTCAATCAGGTAGCGAAGGGCCTCTTCGCTGTGGGTCAGGCAGTCGTAGTAGAACTTGTCGAGGTACTTGCTGGGCGGCTGGGTGATGTGTACCCGCGCCTCGCGCCGCACCTGCCACCCCCGGTCCATGCGTCCGATGCCGTAGCAGGTGTATCCGCCGCCGTGACACAGGCAGATACGCAGGCCGGGGCAGGCGTCCATGACGCCGCCAAAAACGAAGGACGCGAAGGTGACGGCCCTGTCGGCCAGGTTGCCGATGGTGTTGGGCAGGTGGTAGCGGTTGCTGCGGGGGCTGACGATGGTGTTGCCGCCCTGGTGAATCAGCATGACGGCGCCCGACGCTTCCGCCGACTTCCACAGAGGCATGAACTCTGGTTCGTCGAAGGTCTTGCCGTTCACCTGGTCGCCGATCATCGCGCCCTTCAGGCCCATGTTCATGCTCCGCTCCAATTCGGCGACAGAGGCGGCGACGTCCTGCATCGGCAGGGTGGCGAAGCCGGAAAAGCGGTCGGGATGGTCCTTGGTAAGTTGCGCCACGTAGTCGTTGCAGTCGTGGGCCATGGCAGCGACTACCGAGGCGTCCATATCGTAGTTGTAGAAAGAGGCGTTGGTCGAGAGAACCTGAACATCCACACCCAGGGAGTTCATGTCGGCTATGCGCTCTTGAGGAGTCCAGGTGGTGCGGGGGTTGTAGTTCATGTTGGAGACGCCTTCAGGCTGTATGCCGTGCCAGGGCTCGCCGCGGCGAGAAGCTGCGATATAGGCTTCGGGCGTGATGTGGGCGTGGATGTCAATGGTTCGCATTGTTTCTCCTTGTGAGTTCGTGATTCCTGGCGGGGGTCTTGCAATTGGGAAACTCACCCCCACCCTGTCCCTCCCCCTCAAGGGGGAGGAATATCCCTAGTGCTGATGATGTCCGGTGTCTTCCGACGGCTCGGCCAGCAGGTCTATGCGTTCCAGCCACTTGACGCTCCAGCGTCCCTCACGACCCTGCACAGCCAGCCTACAGGGGCCGCCGTGCTCGCCGGTCAGCGGGGCGCCGTTGTGTCGCAGGGCGACGATGACTCCAGCATCCCTTGCCTCGGCCAGCGTCATACCCACGGTATACCCGCCGGACGTGAAGCCGACATACCGCGCTTCCGGCAGCGGACCCACGTCGTCCAACAGGTCCGCCACGGGCACGCCTTCCCACTGTTGGTCAGGAATAACCCACCCGCTGACGCAGCGGAAGTCGCCAACCATCTCGCCCTGCGACAGTCTCGACAGTGCTTGAAGGTCGAGCACCCGGGGCCGGGTCACCAGCCCCCCGATGCTCAGTTGCAGCCATGCGGCATCAGGACTCTCCGCCCCGCACACCGGCAGTACCTTCAGGGCTTCGCTGTTATCGCTACTCATGGCGTCCTCCGCGATGATTCCGGCTGGATCCAGTATCAATTGGCCCGTAGCATATTATCGCGGGGCTGTACAACTGTCCATATTCCATTTCCGACGGCACAAATCCAATCGGTTCACAAAAAGCTGCCCTCGTGCTACGGTGATGGCAGTTACAGACACAATGCGGGAGATTAAGAAATGATATTCGGCGCAATCACCAACTCGTGGCGTATGCAACTGGAATCCGAGGAACTACTGGCGCTGGTGGGACAGGCCGAAGCGAGGGGCGCAGGGCACATCGAGTTGCGCCAGACCTGTCTGGGAGCCTGCGAATCCGGCGAAGGCGACGACTGGCGTCCGTTCATGGAAGGTCTGGAAGCGGTGGTTGATGCCTACCCGAACCTGACATTTGACCTAGCTATGGCCTGGCCCTGCCTCACACGGGAGACCGATCCGCAGGGCGAGGCGTGGCAGGCGGCGATTGCCGGGGCCAAGCTGGTGGGCGGTGATGCGCCGCAACTGCGTATCGTTGATCCGTCCACCTTTGCGTTTCCTTGGGAAACCCCTTCTGACATCCCTGAGGAGGCTTGGGGGTTGGTGGGGCTGGCCACGGAGGCGGCGCGGCAAGGGGTGATACTCTCGATGGAAAACTCAGGGCAGCCAATCGGCAGCATGGCGATGTTGGTCGAGGCCGTCCGAGAGCTGATGCCCACTGAATACCGTCAATTCTTGGGCCTTTGCCCTGATCCCACCAACCACCTCCGCCGTTTCCCCGACTCTACACCGCTGCGAGACCTGGAAGCCCTGCCGCTGGATATGCTGAAGATAGTCCATTTCAAGCAGATGCGCGACGGCAACGCCATCCCCACGGTGGACGACGGCGACCTCGACTGCCGCGAGATGCGCGACATACTGACCGCCAAAGGCTATACGGGCGCGGCAATCATGGAAATTCCGCCTCACGCGGATGTATTCGACAACCTGGAAGCCAGCTATGAGTATCTGAGCCAGTAGGGTCGAAAAGACGGCTCTGCTTCGGGGTATTCACTCCACCCGGTAGCGGGACAGGAAGTCCATGTTCAGCTCGTAGCCGATGCCGGGGCGGTCGGGGACGGTGACATAACCGTCGGGGTCAGGGCGCAGTTTCGGCTCGAACATCTCGTCGCGCAGGGGGTCCACGGCTGCTGGGTAGTACTCCAAGAACTCGCCGTGAGGCACGGCGGCAGCCAGCGGCAGTTGCAGTTCCTGGCAACCGTGGGGAGCTATGGTCACACCCTTCTCTGCTGCGAGGTTCACCACATCCATCGCCACATCGTAGCCGGGGCAGATGGTCGCGTCCACGTTGAGTATGGACGCGCCATTGTGGTCCAGCAGGGTGCGGAAATGCGCCAGGTGGTAGCCGTTCTCGCCGGTGGCTATCTTCACGCTGGACGCTTCCGCCAGTTGCCGGTGCGCTTCGTAGTCATGGATGGGCAACGGCTCCTCGAACCAGTAGACGTCATGCTCCGGCAGCAGGCGGGCGAACTCCATCGCCGTCGGCAAGTCAAGAGAGCAGTTGGCGTCCACCAGCAGCGAGGCATTGTCACCGATGGCCTCGCGGGCTGCGGCCACCCGCTCCATGTCACCGGCTACGCCCACGTTGGGGTCGCCAATCTTGATTTTCACCGCCCCGGCGTGCAGTTCCTCGACGTTGAAGCGTACTTCGTCCTTTAGTTCCTCCAAGCCCTTGCCCTCGGCGTAGTAGCCTCCTGCGATGTAGGTGCGGATGCGCTGCTGCGCGCCGCCCAGCAACTTGTGCACTGACTGCCCCATCGCCTTGCCCTTGATGTCCCAGCAGGCGATGTTGATGGCAGCCAGGACCTGCGTGTTGAGACCGGCAGGGCCGAGAATCTTGATCAGCTTCTCGCCCAGGTCAACGGCGATGCCCCGCGTGTCCGTTGGGTCGCGCCCGATGAGCAGGGGGCGGAAGTAGTCAACATAAAGCGGAAACAGCGTCAGCGGCCGCTCGGCGGCGGTTCCCCCGTTCCAGCCATAGCCGGTTATGCCCTCGTCGGTGGTAACTGTAACCTTATGTAGCCGCCCCGGCCCGTAGAAGTGGCCGCCGTTCCAGATGCCCGGCCGCTCCCACTCGAAGACTTCGCTGATGACGTTTGTGATTTTCATAGGTGAACCGTCCTATGCCAAGCAGTCCTGCACCCGGAGGGCAGTTGTCGAACAGTTTTTGCTGATGCTATTGGGATTGCGCCCACAAGCAAAGGCGAGACCGTCATGCGACTTGGCGGTCTCGCCCACAAGGTTAGTCCTCAATCGGAAGCCGCCGTATTGCTAGGCGGACTCGTAAGGTTGAAGCTGGATCTCTTTCAGGGCGGGAATTACTTCCTTGCCCAGAAGCTCTATGGACCTCATGCAGTCCTCATGGGTCATGGGGCCTTCGTTGCCGTATATCAACAGGTAGCCGGGGTTGAGTTTCTCCACCACCCAGGTCAGTTGCTCGATCACCGTGTCCGGCGTGCCGACAATGATGGTACGGTGGTCCTTTTGAAGATCGTAGGACTGGGGGTTGCCTGCGTTGCCGGCGAAAACCCCGGTGGGGCGGCTGCGCTTGATCTGCAAAGCCTGGCGGGACTGGTAACCGGGCGGGTCCACGTGTTCCCGGGGGCCGCGCTGGCGGTGTCCCTCGGTCCACACGAAATTCCGGCCAATCTCGTCGGCCTTCTCGTCGGTGTCAGCCACCAGCACCTTGAGCAGGTAGCCGAAATGCTCCGGGCCTGGGTGGTATCCGGCTTCAATGGCGGTGTCAATGTAGACGTTCTTGAGCCACTCGGTCGTTTCCATGACTGCGCCCAGGTTCATATACGGGTGGCCATGCTTCGCCGCCCATACCACGCTCTCGGGGCTTCCGGTGCCGGGGAACCAGATGTCGGGCCGGGGTCGCTGCATGGGCAACACCCAGGGATTGACCGCCCGGTACTGGTAGTACTTTCCCTCGTAGCGGAAGGGGCCCGGCTCAGTCCAGCACTTCACTATCAGGTCGTGGGCTTCCTCGAAGCGTTCCCGGTTTTCCGTGGGGTCAATGCCAGCCTGGAGGGTCTCCACAGCGCCGCCGCGAACGAAGCCGGAGATGATTCTGCCGCCGGAGTAGCAGTCCAGCATGGCAATCTCTTCGGCCATTCGTATGGGGTCGTTGACGGCAATGACGTTGCCCAGAATGGCGATCTTGGCCTGCTTCGTGACCTTGGCGATAACGGCGGCGTCCAGGTTCACCGCGGGCTTTCCGCACCAGTACGCCGCGTGGTGTTCGTTGGTCATGATCCCGTCGAATCCCACTTCGTCGGCCAGCGCATACTGGTCGTGGTACTCGTTGTAAAGAACATGGGCCTTGTCCGGGTCGAAGAACGTATTGGGGAACCCCAACCTTCCAGAGTCGAACTGCTCCAATTGGGCGTCGCTGACGTAACCCTGGGGTTGCTCGGAAAACCAGTACACTTCCACCTGGTTTTTGGGGCGGGCCAGTTGGTCAACCATGTCCTCCTCCTGGGAAGTAATTTTGCTCAAGTCGTCGCTTACGAAGACTTCAGTCTGTCAGCACAAGTCCAGCAATGCTTCGTCGCCTTCGTTCAGATTCACGCGGCGGCCGTCCTTGATGATGTGGGTCAGATGCTTGCCGCGTTGCAGGACGCGGATGTCGGCAAGAGGGTCGGCGTCTAGTATCAGCAGGTCGGCCAGCTTGCCCGTTTCTATGGTGCCCAACTCGCCTTCGAGTCCCACGGCGTAGGCGTTCTCGCGGGTGTTGGCCACGATGGCCTCCATGGGAGTGTAGCCGCCGTACTTGACCATCACCTCGGCCTCGTTGGCGTGGAGGGTACCGTAGGGCATCACCGGAGAGTTGCCGCTGTCCGTTCCGACCAACACCTTGACGCCGAAGTTGCGGGCTGTTTCCAGCATTTTCACGGCGCTATCGGCGTTGCGTCGTATGAGGTCTATTTCCTCTTGGCTGCGGCCCTTTTCCATACCGATGGAAATGGCCTCAAACAGGAAAGTCATGGTGGGCATTACGCGAACCCCGGCCTCGGCGACGGCGTACAGCTCGGCCTCAGTAGCCAGGTCGGCGTGCATGATCCAGTCAACCCCGGCCTCAGCGGCGGCCTTGGTGGAGCCGGTGCCCCGCGAGTGAATGGCGACTCGGGCGTTCCGGCGGTGGGCTTCCTCGACCACTGCGGCGATTTCTTCCTTCGACATCGTCTGGTTGTCGCCCCAGGTACTGTCGGCCAGCTTGACAAAGTCAACGCCGTGCTTGGTCTGCCGCCGCACTTCGGTAATCATGTCATTGACGTCGTTGGCCAGCACGCCCAGGACGTGCTCAGGCGTGCCCACCCACGACGGCTCGTAATCTCCGATGCTGCCGTAGGTCACGATGAAACGCCCAGCCGTGAAAATGCGCGGCCCTTCCACCAGCCCGGCGTTTATGGCGTCGCGCAAGCCAACCTCGATGAACCAGGTGCCGCCCGGGATGGACAGGCTGGTCACGCCGGAGCGCAGGACTGTCTGGGCGTTTCGGGCAGCACGAAGAGCGCTGAAGCTTGGGTTGGTCGTGCCGCGCCCGCTGGGGTACTTCATGGACGACACGGCAGGGAAGCCAAAGGACAGGTGGCAGTGGCCGTCAATCAGGCCCGGCATTATCCACTTGCCCTCGGCGTCTATCACTTCATACTTGCCGGTGTCTTCCAGGTTCAGGCCCGGCGGGAGCGCGCCGACGCTGGAGAATCTGTTGCCCTCGATAACCACCGCGTCGTTCTGCGATGCTGCGTCGCCGGTTCCGTCAATAAGCGTTCCGTTGCGAATCACCAGGGTCTTTCCGTTGGCGCTTGCCATGGCCTTACCCCCAATTCTTTGCGTCTCTGGGCCTTTGCGTTAGTATAACGTATGTCTCAGGCCGACGGGCCGGTATGTCTCAGGCCGACCAAGGCAATCGCATTAGGATTACCCAGTGACACCTGCCCCTTGCCAAGTCCGTTAGCGCATCCCCAGAATAGTTCCTGTATGCCTTGTCAGACCCAACCCGGCGCGCCTCGTCATCCCCCCGGCACCGGGGGCCCCTGAGCTTGTCGAAGGGCGAAATGGCACGGAATGGCAGAAAATGGCACGAAAAAAAGAATTTTGGGGTCCCTCGCCTCCGCAAATTCAGGAGTAAAGGCGCTTGGGATTCCAAATGCGATTGCCCTGTCAGGCCGATAGGCCGGAAGGACTTCTACCGAGAGGATGGACGATGTACGAAGGATTTGAGCAACTGCAAATAGACACCAGCGGCGGCGCGACTATCAATTTGGTGAAAGGTGGCGACGGCCCTCCATTGCTGCTGCTTCACGGCTACCCCCAGTCGCACATGATGTGGCACAAGATTGCGCCGAGGCTGGCAGAGGACTTCACGGTGGTCGTTCCTGACCTCCGGGGCTACGGCGACAGCAGCAAGGTGCCGGGGGATGCCGAACATCTCAACTACTCGAAGCGGGCAATGGCGCAGGACCAGGTGGATGTGATGTCTCACCTTGGCTTCGACACCTTCAAGCTGGTTGGGCACGACCGGGGAGCGCGGGTGTCGCACCGGTTGACCAAGGATCACCAGCAACGAGTCGAGAGGCTGATGACGCTGGACATCATCCCGACGCACAAAATGTTCCAGATAGTCAACAAGGAAATGGCGACCAATACCTACCACTGGTTCTTCCTGATCCAGCCCTACGATTTCCCGGAGCGGGTTATCGGGGCCGACCCGGACTACTTCGTGCGCCGCTCCTTCGCCCGCAATCCCGAGGCGACAGCCGCCTTCCCGCCGGAAGTGGTGGACGAGTACGCCCGGTGCTTCAGTAATCCCGGAACCATCCACGCCACCTGCGAAGACTACCGCGCCGGGGCCAGCATTGACCTGGTCCACGACGAGGCGGACTTCGACAACAAGGTCACCGTTCCGATGTTCGCGCTGTGGAGCGAGACCGGGTACGTTGGGCGCACGCAGGACGTGCTGGCCGTATGGCGCGAGTATGCCACCAACGTCCGGGGCCAATCCCTCCCATGCGGCCACTACATACCCGAGGAAATGCCGGACGAAAGCTACGCCATCATCAAGTCCTTCCTGCAAGAGTAGAGGACGGAATAAACGCCGAGTGCGCCGAGTTTTTATTTATTTTCTTGGCGAGCTTTGCGCTCTCGGCGTTTAATAATTCGTGATGGCCGATGAAGTTCAGACAACGCCGCCGCGTGGCTGGGCCGTAATCCTGCTGTTTCGCGCCCAGCAGAGCAGCGTCATCCTCGTTTCCTACACCTTCGGGCTGTTCCTGCCCTTCATCCGGGAAGACCTGAGCATTACTCCGTTGCAGGCCGGGTTGTTGCAGGGAGTGTGGTGGATTACCGCCGCCGGACTGTCGCTGCCCTTCGGCGCATGGTTCTCGCGGTTTCGTCCCGTGCCGCTGGCGCTGGTTTCACTGGTGCTGGGCGCGCCGTTCCTGTTCGTGCAGGCGTTGGCTCCGGGGTTCTGGCTGCTGCTGCTGGGGCGATTCTGCTTCATTCTCTTCCACACAGTGAACACGCCCGCACGGGCATTGCTGCTGCGCCAGTGGTGCGCCCCGCATCAGTATGCGCTGGTGCAGTCTATGGGGCTGTCTCAGCACAGCGTCATTCTTGCGCTGGCGGTCAGCCTCAGCCCGTGGGTAATCGAGGGATTGGGAAGCTGGCGCATCGCCTATGCCGTGCTGGGAGGCTTCTTCACGGCGCAGATTCTGGCGTGGCTGCTGGTGGCGCGAGAGAAACACGCCCCGCCACCGCCGCCAACCGACGAAGAGGAAGGCCAATCGCCGTGGCTGGCGCTGCGAAAGTTCCCGCAAGGCTGGCTGATTGCCGCGGTGATGCTGTTCCTGTCATCCACCTGGACCGGGATAGTCACCTTTTTGCCAACGCTGTGGGTGGATGAGCGCGACATTAGCCTCACCCTGGGCGGGCCGCTGCTGGGATTCCTGTATTACGGGCTGATACCGGGTGGATTCCTGGGCGGATGGCTGCTGACCAAGCTGCATAGCAGGAAGGTCCTGCTGGTCGTCCCTGCCCTGCTGAACGCGGTGTTCGGCGTGGTCATAACACTGTCCGAGGCGCCGCCTCTGCTGATGGTGTTCATCACCGGGCTGGGGCTGGTCTGGATAGCAACGCCAGCCATACAGGTGCTGCCCTTCGAGTTTCCCGGCGTTCTGCCCCGCGAGGTAGCGGTGCTGACCGGTCTTATCCTGACATTCATGGGCGTTGGCTTCGCGGTCGGTCCCATGCTGGTGGGCGTGGTGGCGCAACTCACCGGCTCGATACAGACGGGGCTGATTGCGCTGTCGCTGCTGACCGGGCTGGGCGTCATTGCCGGACTGGCCTATCCCGATGAGCCCGGGGCGCTGCACGGTGGCAGAACGACACCCCAAGCGTCTGTGCGCGGCTCCTAGACGAACTGCTGTTTTGCCCAGCCCTCCTCGAAGGTCGTGTGGAAGAACGGGGCCGACTTCTTGCTCTTGTACATCCACTTGCCGTTGACCCGGACGTATTCCTCTTCGTCGAGACCCGCCCGCCACATCGCCTTGCCGGTGTCGCCCACGGTGCAGGGCATGAACAGGTACCACTTGGCGCGGGCGGTGTCGCCGGTGACTTCGATCTGTGGGTTCAGACCGTAATGCAGGGCGAACACGAAGTGGCCGGATATGCCACGAAAGAACTCGCGTATCGCCTCCCGTCCCTCGTGAAGTCCCATGCCCTCGCTCTCCCAGGTAGCGTCCTCCACGAATAGTGCGGCCAGCCGGTCCGGGTCGTAGTTGTCGTCGCAGGCTGCGGCGTATTCCGACTTCAGATTGCGAAGCGCTTCGATGTCCTCAAGATGACGAATCCTGCTTTGCAACTCCTTCACTATGGCGGCCAAGTCGGTTGTTTGCTCGGTTGACATTTTGTTACCTCATCCGAATTTCGTAGCATTTGCCATTATAGTTTGACATTAGCGGATAGTGAAATGATGTGGAAGATTATTTGAGAATGGTAATTTGACATATCTACCTATGTATCGTAGTGTTCCTTTCGACTCAGTCTGCAATTCGGACTGACAAGGAAGGTGAGCGATGGCATTCGACTTGCTTATCAAGAACGGCACAGTGGTTGACGGTTCAGGGGGGCCGCGTTTCCAGGCCGACGTTGCGGTGAGCGGCGGCAAGATTGTCGGGGTGGGCCGGTTCAACGACACCGCCACCCGCGTCATTGACGCCGGGGGCCGCGTGGTCGCGCCCGGTTTCATTGACCACCATACCCACTTCGATTCCCAGTGTATGTGGGACCCCATCGTCAACTCCACCTCTCTCAACGGCAATACCTCCATCATCGTGGGACAGTGCGGCGCGGTTATTGCTCCGGTCCGCCCCGGCGACGGGGAATGGTACCTGGATATGTTCGACAAGATGGAAGGCATTCCCCTCGGGGCGCAGAAGGCTGGCGTTGACTTCGCGTGGGAGTCCATACCGGAGTACCTGGATGCCATCGGACGCCGCCGGGGCATCAATGTCGGCGCATTCGTCGGCCACTCAGGCGTGCGGCGTTACGTGATGGGCGAGGCTGCCCAGGAACGGGAGGCCACCCCCGAGGAAATCCAGGCTATGCAGGCGGAGGTCCGAAAGGGGATTCTCGCTGGGGCTTTGGGCTTCAGTGTCGGAAACTTCGCAGACCAGGGCGAGGAGATTTTCGGAGTGAGAGTCCCTTCGTCAGTGGCCTCCGACGAGGAGCGCTACGCAGTGGGCAGCGTTCTAGGCGAGCTGGGCACCGGCGTGTTCCAGGTCAGCGGCGGCGCGGCGGGCGGCTACACTACGCCGGCCAGGATCGCCCAGGAACTCTCCCGGCGCACCGGGCGCCCGGCCATCTACAACCTGCTGGCTCAGGAACTGAGCAAGCCCGACGAATGGAAAGAGCATCTCCAGATGGTGGAGGATGCGTTCCAGTCTGGCACCAGGGCCTATGCTTCGTGCCTGTCGGCCACCGCTGGCCCCATCTTCGACCTGCGCGCCGGGTTGGGCGGCCTGGAAGACGAGGACATGATCAGCCCCACCACCGTCTTCCAGGGCATGAACACCTGGGACTCGGTGATGGCTATGCCGGTTCAAGAGCGGATCGCGGCCTTCGCGGACACCGAAGTCCGCAGGGCGCTGAGCGTCGAGGGCGTCGAGACCGAAGGCGAGCACCGCTATCGCATGAACCGGGGCACCCGCACCATGAGCTTCAACCGCCGCTGGGACCTGGTGCAGGTCTACATGGCCCACGAGGAGCGCAACCGCCAGTACAGCGGCATGAGCATCGAGCAGATTGCCCAGCAGCAGGGCAAGGGCATCATGGACGCCTTCCTCGATCTGGTGCTGGACGACGACCTTCGCACCAGCTTCCAGGTTATTGACCGCAACAGCGACCCGGACGCCCAGCGGGAGATCCTAGGTTCGCCCTACACCGTCATCGGCACCACCGACGGCGGCGCCCGCCCCGACAAGGGCGACCGGACGACTTACAGTACCTATCTGCTGGGCCACTGGGTACGGGAAGAGGGAGTGATGTCCCTGGAGGATGCCGTCTACCGGATGACAGGCAAGACGGCCCTGATGCACGACCTGCACGACCGCGGCTTCATCCAGGCTGGCAAGGCAGCCGACATCACGATCTTCGACCCCGACACCATCGGCATGAAGCCCCGGGAGCCGATGTACGAGTTCCCCGGCGGCGAGATGCACGTGAAGCAGCCCGCAAACGGCATTGACTACGTTATCGTCAACGGCGAGGTGCTGCTGGAGAACGGAGAGCACACCGGCGCGCTGCCCGGCCAGGTGCTGCGCGGCCCCTACCACCAGGGGTAGCAAGCAGAGCCGCAGAGGGTATAGAGGACGGAATCGCAGGGGCGGGTTTGAAACCCGCCCCTACTGCTCTTGAACAGGCGCTGATGGTTGCCTACTCGGGGTCTCGCAAATGAGGGAACATCGCCAGCGGCGTGGCCGCCAGCAGCCCGGCGTCCACCGGCAACGTAACGCCGGAGACCCAGCGGGACTCGTCTGAAGCCAGAAACAGGGCAGCGTAGGCCACGTCCCACGGCGTTCCTTCCACACCCAGGGGCCCGGCGCGGCGGCGCAGGTCCAGCATTTCCTGCGATGTGTGGCGGGCTACCATCGGGCTGTGAACGTGGCCGGGGGCAATGCAGTTGACCCGCACGTTATCGCGCCCGTAGTGCACCGCCATGGAGTTGCTCAGGCCGATGATCCCGCCTTTCGACGCGGCATAGGGGTGGCTGGCTCGCCCGCTGCCGGCCCGCAGGCCCACGATAGACGACAGGTTGACAATGGAGCCGCCGCCCGCCTCAATCATCTGGGGGATGGCGTGCTTGCTGCAAAGCATCACGCTCTTCAGGTTTACGTCCATCACCGTGTCCCAGAAATCCTCATCCACGTCGGTGACCGAGCCGGGGCCGCTGATGCCGACGTTGTTTATCAGCACGCTGACGTTGCCGTAGCGGGACTTGGCGGCCTCAGCCATTTCGCGAGTGTCTTCGCTGCTGGTGACGTCCCCGGCGAAGATGGACGCCTCGCCGCCTTCCTCGCGGATCATCGCCAGGGTGGTCTCGGCGTTGCGTTCTTCCCTGTCGACGAGCAGCACTTTCGCTCCCTGCCGGGCGAACAGGATCGAGATGGCCTGTCCGATGCCCACAAATTCGCCGCTGCCGGTGGCCCCGGCGCCGGTTACGATGGCGACCCTGTTGTTCAGCCGGGTTCCGCGTTCGGTGGTCATGTGCGCTCCTTGTTTCTCTCGTGAAGGGTGTACCTGATATTCTCACCCTAACCCTAGCCCTCACCCTCAAGGGAGAGGGGATTAGCTGAGTCAGTTTAATGTCCCTTCCTGCAACAGTTTGGCGACCTGCGGTGCCAGAAATTGGACGCGCTCATCCAGCCCGGCAGCCCCGACGTTGGTGATGGGATGCGGACATACGATGTAGGGGAAGCCCGGCACGCCCATCAGCTTTGTGTAGGCTTTGGCTGTCGTGACGAATACATCGGTGATGATGGTGGCGGTGGGGAAGCCCAGCCGCTCCAGGGTAATTCCGTCGTGCAAACTGCCCGACGAGCAACCCCCTCAATCGCCAATGCCGGTGACAATTAAATCCGCGTGGCGGTGCAGTTCGGCCATCACCTCCGGCTTGGGCGGAAGCGACGCGCTGTGCTTCTTGACATAAAAGACTTCGGAAAACTCGAACTCGTCGTTGAGTATCTCGCTGATGGCCCTGAGTATCACGTCCGAGTTGGCCTTGGAGTTGTCCAGCAGAGCCAGCCGCTTGCCCCGGATGTCCGCAGGGCGGTCGGCCAGCGTCAGCGGGTTGGGCCCGGGGTCGGCTCCGGTGGGGTCTACCAACTGGATTTTATGCGGCGTTGCGGTAGTCACTTGCGCCTCCCTTCGCTGATAGCGTTAGTCCCCGCGTCCGGGGAGAGGGTAGGGATCTTCGTCGCCCGATTCCGGCACACGGAATTCCTCCCATGAGTCGCGGATGGGGATGGTGATGGCGGGCAAGCCGTGGTAGTTCATCATCAGTTCGCTGTATATGCCGCTGTCGCCGCCAGCCTTCAGCACCAGGATGCCATCGGGCGAAGGGGCGGCGGGAACGCGGGTGTCCTCGTCGCCGTCAGCTATCGCGCCATTGACCGCGCCCAGCCGCTTCATCTGCGCCCGGCTGCGCCAGGCCTTCTCGTAGACGTATTCCTGGATTTGTCGGCGGCTCCAGCCTTGACGGCCCAGCATTTCAGCGTGCCAGTGGCCCACGACCCAGAACCAGGGAGCATCGTTCAGGTAGATGCCCAACCCGTGGCTGGACATGGCGTCGGCGGTGGCGTCCATCAGGCTCTCGGCGGTGACGCCATAGCGGTTGCCCAGCATCTCGGGGTCCTGGATGGTCGCAACAGTGACCGTGGACTGGTTGGCGTCGAATCCTCGGGAGACGTGGAACGGCTCCCACGGGCTGCGTTCCTCGTCCTCACCGATACAGACGCCGAACTTCGTCAAGGAACCCATGCATCCCCGGTCGAGAACGTTGGGCCGCTGCTCGAACACGTTAATCAGGATGAGCCGGATGGCGCGCCCGATGGTGGCGTTGGCCCGATGGCCGGGGCTGAACAGGTTGCCAGTGCAGTTAAGCTCGATTTCGTTGCGGATGGGGCCGTTGACCAATATCAGGATGCCCGGCGAGTTGGTGGCCGCCGATGCTTCGTGAATGCAGTTGGGATCGTGCCGGAACATGGCGTCCATAGTCGCTAGTACAACCGGAAAATACTCCGGCAGGCAGCCAGCCATCACCGCATTGGCGGCGGCGTGTTCGGCGGTCAGCGCCCTTCGCCGCACCGGAACCTCGCCAAGAATCTGGTCCGGCGGCAACGACACCGCTTCCAGCATCGCCTCCACCCGCTCCAGCGTCGGCGGCACCACCGGCAGGCCGTCGGTCCAGCCGTGACGGTAGCACTCTTCGATGGCGTCCAGGTTCTCGTCAACTTCATGGAGTCGCGCCCGATGACTATGCAAGTTCATCATCCACCAGGCCAGAATCCAAATTTCCGGGTCTGAAAGTTGCGCGGATTGTAGCACGTATGCATAACGCGACTATTACGATTGCCTTGTCTACACCGGCCCCACTCGCTCGGCCGCGTCTCGGGCCGCAGCCAGATACACCGGATTGGGATTCAGGGCGTACTCGCGTAGGCAGGCCTCGGTGAACTTTATTGAGTGCGCGCCACCCGCAGCCACTGCCCGGTCTATAAGCTCTTCCTTGTCCTCGATTGGCTTCGCCAGTCCCGAATTGTCCTGAGCTGGCACCGTGGAATACCAGGAATAGACCGCCGCGCACGCTTGCCAAGCGTAGCGCGCTGCCGGCCGGGAGTCGTCTTCCTCCAGATACGGAGCCAGCATTCTCAGCGCGCTTGGGGCGGTCACCGTGTGAACGAAGGCCACCAGGTTCTTGGGACTGGCCAGATATATTCCGGCGAAAGTCTCCGTGAGGCTGGATATGAAAAGCGACAGGTCGCCGCTGGCGTCCGCAAGGTCAATTGCCGAAGCAAACTCCGGGTGTTCTTCCATACCCTTAATCTGCTCCGTGATAGACCCTGAACCGTCGAAGTCCGGGCCGTGCAGTCGGTCTACATGGCTGAGAGCAGTCTTGGGGGTGTGACCTATATTCGCCGCTGAAGGCTGGCCCGGCAGAGTGTAGTAACGCGCGGCCCAATAGCCCAAGCCTCGGGCCAATTCGTGCCTGCGTTGAGGCGTTTCCTCGGAGGAGAGGCTGCGGACTGCATGGGCGGTGCGGATGAGGCCGTGGGTGGCCGCAGCCATAACCGCGGGAGCTAATCGAGGCACCCATTGCCTCACAACCTCCTGCCACGGAGCTTCGGACAATTCGTTCTCGAACAGTTCTATCCAATCGCCCATCCGCTCTCGCGCTCCCAGATACTCTCGCCATTCTTCCGGCGGTATGGGCAGCGACGGCGACGGACGGTACATCAAACGCTTTCTGTACTCATCCACCCACGGCAGCACGGCGTCTTCCCGTCCGAGGGCGAACAACGCTTCCGAAGCCATGGGGCCGTGATTGGCGTTGCCATTTACCAGCTCGGCCCCGGCAAAGCTGAGGAGGTCCAGCGTCTCGTCTATGGTAATCGCCATGAGTTCCCTCAAATAGAAGCTGGCGTCAGGCGGACGCTGCCAGCCGAGCGGCTATATCGTCGTTGGCCAGTTTGGCCCGATGGGTGTCGATGTCGATGCCATACAGCCGGGCGGCATTCTCGCCCATGATCTTGCGCTTGATGGCCGGGGTGAGTTCCACGCCGAACTCCTCGCGGATGTCATCGGGAAGCTGGAAGCCCATGAACTTGTCTATGATCCACTTGGGGCTCCAGATGGCGTAGTCGCTGCCGAACAATATGCGATCCTCGCCCAGCCAGAAGAGCAGGTTGGCCATTATCTCGGCGAAGTACTTGGGGCGGGAGTTGATGAAGGCCATCGCCACCGATGTTCCGGCATAGACGTTGGGTTCCTGGGTGGCGATCCAGCAGAAATCGTCCAGCCGGGGCAGCCCGACGTGCTCGACGATGAAGTTGAGGCCGGGGAAGTCGGTGGCCGCATAGTCCACGTCGTTAACGTCAAAGGCGTCGCGGCTGAGAGGATAGATGGTTGGCCCCTTGTGAACGTGGACGTTTTTGATGCCCATTTCCTGGGCCAATTCCAGGTACTTGTAGGACCACGGGTCGTTGAGCTTCCAGCCCTTGGACTCGCCGCGCCACTCGGCGGTGTAGAGCTTCAGGCCGCCTATCGGGTAGTCGGCCATCATCTCGCGGAACCTGTCCAGGCCGGCCTCTTCCTCTCGGGGGTCGTAGGAGCCGCAGAGAACGAAGCGGTCAGGATGCTTCTGCTTGACCACGTTGTTCTTCTGATGGGTGTTGAAGCCGGTCTTGAAGAACTCGTAGAGGTAGGTGGAGTTCAGCACTGCCACGTCCACGTAGCCTTCCAGAAACATGTCGCTGATGAGAGCTTCCTCGCCGTAGTTGCAGTACTTGTCGAAGTCCCAGACGTAATCAGCGGGCGACAGGGCGGAATGGTAGTCGTAGAAGCACTTGATCCATGCGTTGCCGTAGTCGTTGCGGTGATTGTCAGGCCCGGCGTCCCAGAAGTGCATGTGACCGTCCACCACGAAAATGTCTTCCCCGTTTACTGAGTACATCGCGTTCCTCCCTTCATGGCGCGATTTCTCTTGGTCAGGCTGTCGCGGGAGTCCAGTTTGCGTTTCGGGATTGGAGCATTGCCGAGCATAGAGAACCGTTGGCCTCCATGGCCAGGCGGGTGGTGCGAGCGCGTATGTAGTACGTCTCCAGTTCTTCCGCCGGTATCGCCTCGCCCTTCAACCCGACGATGAGCCGGGACTGCGCCGAGCAGTCCAAACCCAGTTCCTCGCGGCGTTCCAGGAACCTGGAAGCTGTCTGTATATCAACCTGTGCGGTCTCAACGTCGCCCACCCGCAGCGCCGCCATCTGCTCGAAAGAGAATCCGGCGCGCTTCAGTTCCCTCATCAGATTTTCTTGGCGCGAGAAGTATCCTTTCCGCAGGAAAATCTGGCGGGTTTCCTCCAGCGTGTCAGGCCCGCCGTTTGGGAAGGCCTCTGCGAAAGTCTTGCCTGGTCCCGCGCCGTCCTCCACTTCACGGCTGGCGAAATGTTCGGCCAGCTTGACGGTCACGGACTGGACACCTTGGAGGCTGGTCAACTCGCGTCGCACGTCCGAGGCCATCAGATAGGAGAAATTGGCGGCGCACCAGAAGGTAGGAAGTCGCAGACAGATCGTGACATTGCCCTCGATGTCGCTGGCAACGCTTTCGACGAACCCCAGCGACAGAACGGACTCGTCCAGCTCCGGGTCCAGCACCCGGTCAAGGCGCGCCAGCAGGGCCTCCCGGTCTATCGGTGATGAAAGGTGAATTTCGGGATAAGTTGTCATGGCGCGGTCAACTCCCCGTAGGTATCGGGGCGGCGGTCGCGGTAGAATTGCCAGGTAGTGCGGACTTCGGCTATCTCGTCGAGGTCAAGATTCGCCACGACCACTTCATCGCGGTCGCGGGAGCCTTGAACGATGATCTGTCCTTTCGGATTGCAGAAGTAGCTGCTGCCGTAGAACTCGCCTATCTCCCACGGCTGCTCCACGCCCACCCGGTTGATGGCGCCGATGAAGTAGCCGTTGGACGCGGCGTGGGCCGGCTGCTCCAGTCCCCACAAGTACTCCGACAGGCCCGCGACGGTGGCCGACGGATTGAACACTATCTCCGCCCCAGCCAGGCCGAGGGCGCGAGCGCCTTCCGGGAAGTGGCGGTCATAGCAGATGTAAACGCCCACTTTGCCGCAGGTGGTGTCGAACACCGGATAGCCCAGATTCCCGGGCCGGAAGTAGAACTTCTCCCAGAAACCCGGTGCGACATGGGGAAGGTGGTTCTTGCGGTACTTGCCCAGATACGACCCGTCCGAATCCAGGACGGCGGCGGCGTTGTAAAACAGGCCGGTTATCTCCTCCTCGAACACTGGCACGACCATGACCATCCGGTGCTTCCGTGCCATGTCCTGCATCAGTCGCACTGTTGGGCCGTCGGGGACCTGCTCTGCCAACTGCCTCCAACGATCGTGCTGTTCCGCAGGGAAGTAGGGGCTGGTGAAAAGTTCTTGAAGGCACAGAACTTCGACACCCTTTCCGGCCGCTTCCTCGATTAGCGCGACGTGCTTGTCCAGCATGAATCGGCGGAGGGCCTGTATGTCCTCCGGCGCATCTCGCCCGAGCCCGGCTTGGATCAGCCCCGCACGTACAACTCTGGGCATCGCTACTCTCCGTTACGCGCCCGTGAACTCTCGGATGGCGGCCAAGTATTCGTTGAGGCCCCGATACAGCAGATCGTTGTGGCCTGCGCCCGGTATGGTGAGCAGCCGCTTGTCCTCCGACTGGAAGGCGTGGTGCATCTGGACCGCTTGGGCCACGGGAGCGAGGGTATCCTGCTCACCATGGATAACCAGAGACGGGATGGCAATAGAGCTTACCTTCGCCAAATAGTCTGCCTCCAGGGCCTTGGCATCCTGTGGAGGCAGTCCATAAACGAAGTTGCCGAGGATGGGCCGCCCGCTTTCGATTATGACGCCGCCCAGACGCCCGCCGTGATGGGCCGCCAGCTCGAAGGCAGCGTGCCTGCCCATGGAGCGCCCCATAACAAAAATCCCACCCAGGTAACCTTCCGACTTCAGCATCCCTTCCAGGTAGTCCAGAACCTTCACCGAGTCCGCCAGCATCGTGGTGAAGGAAGGCCAGCCTCCGCTGCGTCCATACCCCCGGTAGTCGGCCACGAAGAAGTTGACCTCAATCTGCGTATAGAGCGGAGCAATGCCGTTATAATCGTTGGCCGTCTCTCCGTTGCCGTAGAAGAACAGTATGTTCGGGGCAGTATCGGCTGCGGGAAAGAAGCGACAGGAAAGGGAGATTTCCTCTGCAACGGCTACGGCGTGGTCGCTCGCTCCCAGCGGGGCGGGTGACCAGTTCTTCCGAGGATAGAAGGC
Source organism: Chloroflexota bacterium (assembly GCA_009840175.1). Lineage (GTDB taxonomy): Bacteria > Chloroflexota > Dehalococcoidia > Lucifugimonadales > UBA3495 > VXOI01. The sequence goes on from VXOI01000011.1 coordinate 31,067, forward strand.
ATTCATGGAAATGCTAATGTCGTCCAGCGCCGAGTAATCCACCGTTGTCATACTTGTTCACCTGAAGAATCCGGCATTATCAACGAAGCGGGAATATCGGGTTTGGTATGTTAGTCAAAGAACCCGGCCAGTATATTCTCCCGAATGGTCTCCGCCACCAGTTCCGGGCGTTGCACCGGCACGTCGTGGATGCTGTCTTCCAGCCATACCGTCTTGCTGTTGGGCAACAGCCGCTCCGCTGCTGCGATGGATTCTGAACGGGCGAGGGTGCGTTCGTAAGCATCCGGGTTCTCTCGCTGGCGGGCGGGCATCATCAGGACCGGGCAGGAGACGCGAGGGTAAAGCTCGCGGGGGTGATGTTCCCACAGCGCCCGGATGATTCGCAGGTGGTTGTCCCTCGAGAGCTTGGCCCGCAGCGTGCCGTCGTCCAGCGTCTCGAAGTTGGCTAGGATGATTCCCTCGGCAGGTGGGCCGTGTTGCCCGATGAGCGTGGCCCACTGCCCGCCCGAGCGCACGCGCTCCATGAACTGCGTCGGCGTTACCCCCCTGAAGTCGGGAGGCGCCATCTGTACTAAGGCGTCGTCCAGCGTGTTGTAGCGGGCTGAGGCATCTATAGTGCCGCCGTCCACGAACACAATCCCTTGCAGCAGGTCGGGCCGAGCCGCCGCCAGTTCCAGCGCAACGTCGGCTCCCCACGAGTGGCCCACCAGCACCGGACTCTGGATGCCCCGGCCTTCGAGCAGTGCCGCAGCGTCCCCCGCTACGCTAGCGAAGTCGTAGCCTTGCTCCGGCTTGCCGCTATCACCATGCCCCCGCTGGTCAACGGCGATTACGGCGAAGTCGCGCGCCAGTATGGGAGCGACGAAGTCCCAGATGCGGCAGGTGGACGCCAAGCCGTGCAGCAAGACCACGGGTCGGCCCTCACCGCCCCAGTTGCGGACGTGCATTCGCAGGCCGCCGTATCGAGTCCATTCGTCAGTAGGATACCCTTGCATCAGTGATACCTTTGACACCTTTTGGGGATACCTTTCCAATACGCCGCAGTAGCTCACCTATGGCCCTTAATATAGGTTCTGGCTGTCCGCGGCGCAACGGCATCCAGTAAGAAAGTGTTTTCTGGCTCCGAGTTTTGCACGGGGCGGCCTGGACAGGTAAGATTCCTCCGTTCACTAAGTCTTAAGCGGCGGGCGGATGAGCAGCAATAGACGCATCGTCATTCTCGGGCGAGATGCTTCCAGTCTTGACGGTCTCACTCGCATCCTGGAAGGCGCAGGCTATATCGTCGCCAGCACCACCAACGACGGAGTTGCCATAGACATGGTAGCCTCGTCGTCCTATGACGCCCTGCTCATCGGCAGGGAAGTTGCCGAGGCGGACCGCAGGTACGTGGCGACCGAGTCCCGGAACCGGGACATAGGAATTGTGGTGTTGACGGTCAACAGCCCACGCTCGGTTTTGACCCAGCTATCGCAGGCCCTGCCGTGATGCAAGGCCATCCCCCCGCTCTTCACCCTCTGACTCTTGCTATTGGTAGGCCGGGCTGTAGCTGGGGCTGGAAACCCGGCCGCCGTCTACGATGATGTAGTCACGGTCAATGGGCTCACCAGCCAGGAATGCGGTCAGGCACTCTCGGACGCCATTGGCGTAGCGCCGCTGGGCCTCCAGGGTGGTTCCCGACACGTGGGGCGTCATGGCGTGGTTGGGCATTTTGCGCCAGGGATGGTCGGCGGGAGCGGGCTGAGGATACCATACGTCCCCGGCATAACCCGCAAGATGCCCGGATTCCATTACCTCCACTAGAGCATCGGTGTCAACGATGCGGCCCCGGGCCGTGTTCACCAGGTATGCGCCCTTCTTCATATTGTACAGCAGCTCGCGGTCGAACAACCCTTGCGTCGCCGGAGTCAGCGGGATGTTGATGCTGACCACGTCGCTCTCTGAAACTAGGTTCCGCAGGCCCTGGTAGCGGGCGCCCAGAACGGTCTCTTCGGCATGAGACAGCCGACGGTAGTCGAAGTATCTCATCTGCACGTCGAAGGGTTTGAGCCGGGTCGCCACTCGCTGGCCGATGCGCCCGAAGCCTACGATTCCCACCCTTTTGTCCTCCAGGTCGTGGGAGCGAGCCGCCACCTTGCCTATGTCCCAACCGCCGTTCAGAACTTCCTGGTAGGCCGGCATATAGTTGCGTACCAACGTCAGAATTTGCATCACCACGTGTTCCGCTACGCTGACCACGTTGCTTCCGGTGATTTCCGCGACGGTGATGCCCCGTTCAGCGGCTGCCGCCAGGTCGAAGTGGTCTGAGCCTACTCCGGCGGTGAGCAACAGCTTGAGGTTGGGAGACGCCTCGATGCGCTCGCGGCTGATGTATGCCGGCCAGAAGGGGGTGGCGATTAGCGCGTCGGCGGTTGGCAGGTGGCTGTCCAGCCCGGCTCCAGCGTCGGTCAGTGCCACCAGCTCATGCCCGGTGCCTTCCAGCCATTCCCTAAGACCGAGGGCGTTTTCGGCGCACCCCAGCAGTTCTGGCGTCTCCGCAGCTGCCGCTCCGCCCGGATATAACACTGCCACAATTTTCATGCTGCCCCCATCCAATGTCGAATGCTGACGGTGGGTTTTAGAGGTGACATAATATCAGGGCAAAGTGTAGCAGACGCAATGACGCAAGTAATCCGTCTTCCTAATCGGAAAAGAAAAGGGCCGCGACGGCAATCGCGGCCCAGAGCTGAAGTATAAGGAAATTGGGCGCGCTTACTTTGCCTCAGCCGCCTCGGAGTGCTCGGAAACTTTGGCCAGCACGTCGTCCAGCATCCTTTGCAGGGCCATGGTGTGGCTGCACACGGCTCGGGTGGCGAAGAAGTGGCACTCACAGTCCCAGGCCCCGGCGTTGAATGTTACGTCGTAGCTGTTGTGGTTGCCCTGGAAGGTCGCCGAAAAACTGTTGATGCTGACCCGTTCTTTTTCCTCGGCGTATTTCCTCGCCTTGTCAATCTTGCCGATGATGCTGGAATTCATTGCACCTCCTAAGTTGCCTTTGTCTCCCGGCTCGTTGCCGTAGACTTGGGGCTTCCGGCCGACTTCGCTGCCTGTATTACGTCAGCAGTATTCCATCGGATTGAACCTGAATTTTATGCCGATGCTGCCCGGAATTCAAGGCTGACAATGGTGCGCGAATACTAGAAGCGTTGGCCCGGTCGTTGACCAGCCCAGCCGCATAAAATAAAATTCCAGTCAATCCGGACTGCGGCGACTTTGGTGACGGTACGGGATTTGGTAAATTTCCTGCCTGCCTGGATCGCCTCTTGCCCCGGTAGAATCCGCATCGCTGCAACCTACAGCTTAAAGATGCCGGTGCAGTTGAGTTGAGAGAGTCTAGAGGGAATGAACGGAGACCAGATCAGGGATTCTTTCGTACGATTCTTCGAGAAGAAAGGGCATCAGCACATGCCCTCTGCTTCCCTCATTCCCGCCGGCGACCCCACGCTGCTCTTCACCAGCGCCGGCATGGTGCCGTTCAAGCCCTTCTTTATGGGCGAGCAGACCCCGCCATCGCGCAGACTCACCAGCAGCCAGAAGAGCTTCCGCACCACCGACATTGACGAGGTGGGCGACCACAAGCACCTGACCTTCTTCGAGATGCTGGGCAACTTCAGCATCGGCGACTACTTCAAGGATGGGGCCGTCAGCTTCGCCTGGGAACTGGTTACCCAGCTTTTTGGCCTCTCTCCCGACCGCCTCTATGTGACCATACACCTGGATGATGATGAGGCCTTTGACATCTGGCACGACCAGATAGGCGTTCCGGTGGAGCGCATCTACCGCTACGGCGACAAGGATAACTGGTGGGGGCCCGCTGGCACCGAAGGGCCAACCGGCCCCTGCTCGGAAATCCACTATGACGGCGGCGTCGAGAAGGGCTGCCACGACGGGCGCATGGTGGAGGTGGACGTCCTCACCGCTCTGCTGCGCGAGGAACGCGACGGCGCTCCGCCCAGCGAAGTTCCAGGATGCCACCCCAACTGCGACTGCGAGCGATTCGTCGAGCTTTGGAACCTGGTTTTCATGCAGTTCTACCAGGACCCGGAGCGCAACCGCACACCCCTGCCCGCCCCCAGCGTGGACACCGGCATGGGCCTGGAGCGCGCGGCGGTCATCCTACAGGACAAGAACAACATCTACGAGACCGACCTGTTCACGTCCATCATCGCCAGGGTTTCGGCTCTGACCGGGCGCGAATACGGCGCGGACGCCGATACCGACTTCGCCATGCGCGTAGTTGCCGAACACGCCCGCGCCGCCTCCTTCCTCATCGGCGACGGCGTGGTGCCAGGCAACGAAGGCCGCGGCTACGTGCTGCGGCGCGTCATCCGCCGCGCCATACGCTATGGGCGCCGGCTGGGTCTGACCGGCCCGTTCCTCTGCGAAGTGGTGGAGGAAGTCATTCCCCGCTTCCAGTCCGTTTATGGCGAGTTGTCCCAGAACCGGGAGTTCATCCTGCGCGTAGTCAACCTGGAAGAGGAACGATTTGCCGAGGCATTCGGGCGAGGCAACGAGATTCTGCTGGATATGATTGCCGTTCAGTCCGCCGCGACTAACGGTACATCGGAAAAGATTGTGTCGGGCCGCGACACTTTCGTCCTATACGACACCTACGGCTTCCCCCCGGAGCTGACCGCCGAGATCGCCCGCGAGCACGACTTCGACGTGGACCTGGACGGGTTCGAGCGGGAGATGGAGCGCCAGCGGGAGCAGTCGCGCTCCGGTCAGCAGTTCGAGGGCAGCATGGAAATGCTGACCGCTTACGAGAACCTGGGAGCGGGACGCACCGAATTCACCGGCCATGGCAGCATCAATCAGGAGTCGATGGTGGCCGCCCTGCTGGTGGACGGCGCATCGTCGGGCCACGCCACGCAGGGACAGCAGGTGGAGGTGGTAATCAGCCGCACGCCCTTCTATGCCGAGGGCGGCGGGCAGTTGGGCGATCACGGGTATATTCGCGGCCCCAACGGGCTGTTTCGCGTCGAGGATACTCAATCGCCGGTGGCCGGCCTCATCGTGCAGAAAGGCGTGGTTGAGGAAGGGCACATCGCCATCGGCGATCCGGTGACCTGCGCCGTGGATGCCGCTCGGAGGCTGGACTCGTCGCGCAACCATAGCGGCACCCACATCCTGCACGCCGCATTGCGGGCCACGCTGGGCCCCCATGTCCGGCAGGCCGGATCGCTGGTGGCGCCGGAACGGCTGCGCTTCGACTTCAGCCACGTCGGACGTCTTTCGCCCGAAGAACTGCTGGCGGTGCAGTCGCTGTCCAACGAGAAGGTGCGCGCCAACCTGCTGGTCTCGGCGCAGGAGACCTCCTACGCGGATGCCGTGCGCCAGGGCGCTCTGGCCTTCTTCGGCGACCGCTACGGCGACGTGGTCCGGGTGGTCAAGATGGCCGAGGACGCCTCGGAGCCGTTCAGTTTTGAAGTGTGCGGCGGAACGCACGTCGCCGCCACCGGCCAGGTGGGAACGCTGCTGGTGCTGGGCGAGTCGAGCATCGGCGGCGGTATGCGCCGCATTGAGGCCATCACAGGCCGCGCCGCCGAAGCCCTGTTCGTGGAGCAGTCGGCCCTGCTGGAGGGGCTGTCGCGCCGCTTGCAGACGCCGGTGGCTGACCTGGAATCTCGCCTCGACAGCTATATGCAGGAGACCGACGACCTGCGGCGTCGGCTGTCGGGCATGGAGCGTTCCCTGCTCCGCGCTGAAGCGGAGGGACTGTTGCAAAGAGTATCAGACGTTGATGGCGTCCGTGTCGTGGCCGGGCGCACCTCGGCCAACAGCGCCGACGCCATGCGCGAGATGGGCGACTTCCTGCGTGACAAACTGTCAAGCTGTGTGGTAACCCTGGGCGGATTGACCGATGGCAGTCCCATTCTGGTTACGATGGTGACGTCCGACCTGGTGGAACGTGGCCTGAATGCCGGCAACATCGCGCGCGACGCCGCCAAGCTGATGGGCGGCGGGGGCGGCGGGCGCCCCGAAATGGCGCAAGCCGGAGGCCGACAGCCCGAGAAGCTGGACGATGCCCTTGCCGCCGTTGCCGGGCTGGTGCGCACGGCTCTGTCCTAGACGTCAGCAAGTCATTTCCGCCAATCAAACCCGCCATTCTCGCTTTCATGGGAATCCAGTGGCATAAGCTGCATGAGATTGCTGGCCCTCGACGTTGGTGAACGGCGCATCGGCCTTGCTTCCGGCGTGGCCGAAGTGGGGACGGCCTTACCCGCCGGAGTGCTCCAACGGACCCGGTTGGCGCAGGACATTCGGGCGGTTCTGGATGCCGCGAGACAGCGACAGTCCGACGTCATCGTCGTCGGCATCCCATACCTGGATGGGGGCGAAGAATCCTCGCAGACGAAGCAGGTGCGTGGCTTTGTGCGCGCACTGCGAAGAGAGACCACCCTTCCGGTTCACGTTGTTGATGAGGCGTTCACCAGCGTGGAGGCCGAGGGCCTGCTGCGCGACGCGGGGTTGCAGCCGTCGCGCGACCGGGGGGCTGTGGACGAAGCCGCCGCAGTTCTGATACTGCGGCGCTTCCTGGATGCGCGGTCGGAAACGTAAGGAGCGCATAGACGTGCGGCCATACAATCCGCTCTGATTGTCGTCGGCCTGGCTACAGGTACGTCCGCTGGAAGTCGTCGGACAACGGCGTCATCGTTTCCATGTCCCAATCGAAGGAGAGGACGACCGACCTGTCGGATGTCGCTTCCAGTAACCGCCGTCCGTCCTTGGCCACTACGCTTTCGGCTCCTCGATAGTCAAGCTCGTCCGGCTCGGTGCCAGTCCGGTTGCAGACCATGATGGGCAGGCCGGTCTGGACGGTGCGGGCCTCCCATTCGCCGTCCGGGCCGCAGCCGCCAGGCCCCCAGGACACGGGCGAAATCAGCACCTGCGCGCCCTTGCTTACCAGCACTTCGGCCACATCGTTCTTGTAGGCATCGGCGCATATCAGCACTCCGGCCTTGACGCCGTCGCAGTCAAAGGGAGCTATCTTCCACCCGGCGGTGGACCACGCTTCCGCTCCGCCCAGCGCCTTGATCTTGCGATGCCGCCCAACAATCTCACCGTCCGGGCTGATGACAAACACCGTGTTGTACATCCGTCCCGATGCCGGGTCCAGTTCCGGGTGCGACAGGAACACGGTGACTCCGAGCTTTTTGACGAGGTCGCAGAAATAGGTCATCCAACCATCGGGTTGAGGCTGTATCCAGCCAGTGCCGAGGGTCTTGAGGAAAAGATAGCCGGGGATGCACAGTTCAGGCGTAACCGCCCAGTCGGCCCCGGCCTTGGCAGCCGCAGTCACGCCGCGCTCGACCAGCCGCCGGTTATGCTCGACGTCCCCGGTCACAGGCGCAATGTGCAACAGGGCAATTCGCACGCATCCCTCCCCGATAGCTGGTTGGTAAACGGAATTATAGCACCCCTTGCCAACAATTTTTCCTCTAGTCTCCGGGCCTTTTCCAGAGGCCCTGCTCTGCTCCCAGCCCTTGACGTCCACCGTATGGGGAAGCACAATAAAAAACAGAAACTTTCAATGCCCCGTGGTGTAGTGGTAGCACGCCAGCCTTTGGAGCTGGAATCCCTGGTTCGAGCCCAGGCGGGGCAGCCACATTTTCCTTCGGCCTTGCCCCTTCCTCCTTTCCCGCTTTGAGTTATTATTGCTTGGTGAATGTAGCGTATTGCCATCCGTAAGCGCGGCGCGCGGAACGGGACATCGGCAAGGAGGGCGCAATGCAGGAACGGGACTTTGTGGGCTACGGGGCCAATCTTCCGCAGGTGAGATGGCCCGGCGGAGCCAGAATAGCTGTCTCGGTGGTTGTTAACTACGAGGAAGGCTCCGAATACTCCATTCTGGACGGTGACCCCAGCGGCGAAACCTCTGGCGAGTCTCCCTCGCCTCTCGGTCCGGGGGAACGCGACCTCGCCAACGAGTCGTTCTTCGAGTACGGCAGTCGAGTCGGTGTCTGGCGCATCATGGACATACTCGACCGCAACAACGTCAAAGGAACCTTCTACGCCTGCGCGCTGGCCTTGGAGCGCAACCCGGAAGTAGGGCCGGAGGCCATCCGCCGGGGCCACGAAGTTATGGGTCATGGCAACCGCTGGGAAGAGTACTACAAGATGGACCGCAACTCTGAGCGTGAGGCCATCAAGCAAGCCGTCGAGTCCATAACCCGCATCTGCGGTCAGCGTCCCCTGGGCTGGTATACCCGCTACGGCCCCAGCGTCAACACGCGGGAACTGGTGGTGGAGGAAGGCGGATTCGAGTACGACTGCAATTCCTACAACGACGACCTGCCATACTACACCCAGGTGCATGGCAAACCCTGGCTGGTGGTTCCCTACTCGCTGGAGGTCAATGACTACAAGTACTGGCGGGGCGACCTGCTGACCCCGGAACATTTCTTCCAGGTGGCCAAGGCATCCTTCGATACGCTTTATGAAGAGGGAGCCACCCACCCCAGGATGATGTCGGTGGGCCTGCACTGTCGCATCATTGGCAAGCCTGGCCGGGCCGCTGGCCTGGACCAGTTCCTGAAGTACGCCTCCGAGAAAGAAGGGGTCTGGTTCGCTAGCCGCCTGGACATCGCCCGCTGGTGGAAAGAAAACTACCCGCCATCGTAGGGCGGGTAGCTGTTTCACCAACATGGGCCTCGTCGCTATTTGTTGCTCACCTTCGGCGCCAGCCAGCTCAGGAAGGCGTCTTCGCTCCTTGTCTGCATATAGAAACGGCCGGGGCCTTCCAGCTTGCACACCAAGCCCTCTCCTCCCAGCAGGGTGGTCTTCCAGCCCCCGGAGCGGCCCACTTCGTACCTGACCGACTCGTCAAAAGCGACCATGTGGCCGTTGTCCACGGTGTACCGCTCGCCCCGTGCCAGGTCAATGCGGTGGATTGCCCCGTATGAGGAAACGAACAGCAGACCCCTGCCCGAGCAACGCAGCAGGAAAAGCCCTTCCTTGGAAAAGAAGGAACGCGCCCCGCCCCATTGCGAGTCCACTTCGATGTTCATGGTCGCGGCGAGGAAGGAACCGGACTGCACCAGCAATGTCTCGCCTTGCAGTTCCAGCGCCTCGATGTCGCCTGGCAGCGCGGGCGCAACGGTGACCTCGCCTGCCTGCTCGGCGGTGAAGGTGTTGACGAAGAAACTCTCGCCGCCCAGGACCGAACGCCGCAGCCCGCCGAAAATGCCGCCGCGTGTGCTGGTGTCCATCTTGATGCTGTCCGACATACTCACCATGGCGCCGGTCTCAGCCTGAAGCTGCTCCCGCTGGTTCAGCCTGACCCGCGCAAGGGCGTAAGATGGCTTGTGAAGGATTTCGTAGTCCATGTTTCACTCCCGGTCTGTTGCAGATTCTGCCGATTAGAACATCGCGGCGCTTTCCCGACGGCGCTGCCGGGCTGCGCACCGCTTTCCTGACGAACCCCGCTACCGGAGTTGTCAGCTTCACTTCGTTCCTCATTGCCACTTCCATCATACACCCGAACTGTCTGCGGGTGTTTGACCCTGCCGACTCGCCACAGGTATATTAGGGCATCGCAAAGCCATTCCGTTTTGGGGAAGGGCCTATGTATGCCTTGATTCTGGCGGGAGGGAAGGGTGAGCGGCTTCGCCCGCTGACCGACACCATCCCCAAACCCATGGCCCCGGTTTGCGGGAAGCCCATCTTGGAGCGTCAGATTGAGTGGCTCAGGGAGGGCGGGGTTGAAGGTGTCGTTTTCCTGGCCGGATACCGCTGGGAAGCCATCCGCGACTACTTTGGGGACGGTTCAGGGTTCGGCGTAAGCGTTGAGTACAGCGTTGAAGACTCTCCGCTGGGAAGGGGCGGCGCAATCAAGCAAGGCTATCCTTTGGCCCCTGCCGGAGACGAACCCTTGGTGGTCACCAACGGCGATATTATCACCCGCCAGCCACTGTCTGAAATCGTCGAGTACCACCGCGACAGCTTGGCCCGCAGAAACGGTCCTGCGGTTACCTTGTTGGCCGTCCCGATGGTCAGCCCCTACGGAATTGTGGATATGAACGATGCGGGCGGCGTAATCGGGTTCAGAGAGAAGGTGGAACTTCCTCACTGGATCAATGGCGGAGTGTATGTCTTCGATAGAGGTGTGTTCTCTGAGTTCCCAGACTTGGGAGACCACGAAGTGGAGACCTTTCCCGGTTTGGCCCGAAGTGGGCGCATAGCCGCATACCGTACTCGCTCCTTCTGGACCAGCATAGACTCCTTCAAAGACTTGCGGGAAGCCGAGGAATTTATCCAACAGGAAGGCGCGGCGCATTAGTCCGGGCAGGGGCGTGGAACCGATGGCCCAGACACTTCGACAAACTCGCGATGGCGCGACCGACCCGTCCATCACCTCCGGTGGGGATGCCGCCAAGGTGGCGGAGATAGCAGCCGCCGTGAAGTCCAATATCGGGCGAGTGCTGGTAGGTAAGGATGCGGTTATCGAACTTGCTCTGGCAGCGGTCTTGAGCGGAGGGCACGTTCTGGTAGAAGATGTGCCGGGTATAGGAAAGACCACACTGGCCCGTAGCCTGGCGGAGTCGTTGCGTTGCAGCTTCCGACGCATACAGTGCACTCCCGATCTGATGCCTTCCGACATAACGGGCGTACATTACTACAATCAGAAGTCCAGCGAGTTCGAGTTCCGGCCGGGCCCCATATTGGCCCAGGTTATCCTGGCGGACGAAATCAACCGGGCCACGCCCCGAACTCAATCGGCCTTGCTGGAAGCCATGGCTGAAGGCCAGGTCACCGTTGATGACCGCACCATGCCCCTTCCTGTTCCATTCATGCTTATTGCGACCCAGAACCCCATTGAGCTGGAAGGAACATTTCCCCTGCCCGAAGCGCAACTGGACCGCTTCATGCTGCGCCTGCGCCTGGGTTATCCCGACGAAACTGACGAAGGGCTGATGCTGGCCCGCTTCAACTCCGCCAACCCTATGGACGATATGGAGGCAGTGGCCAGCGGCGATGACATAGTCGAGGGCCAGCAGCGGGTTAAGGAGATATACGTTGATTCCGTGCTGACCAATTACGTCGTCCGGCTGGTTCAGGCGACCCGTGCCCATGATGATGTGGAATTGGGAGCCAGCCCGAGAGCCTCCCTCGGCTTGTACCGTTGCTCGCAGGCGTTCGCCGCCATCCGCGGACGCAGCTATGTCACGCCCGACGACGTGAAGGTCATCGCCCCCTACGCCCTTTCCCACCGCACTATTCTGACACCGCAAGCCCGGCTGAGGGGCCGAACCGCCGAGGACGTGGTCCTGGAACTGCTTTCCAAGGTGGAGGTCCCGGTCTAGGGGCCGGACGCCTGCTCCTGTATAGGTTATGCGCCACGAACTTTGGCCGCTGGTAAGCGGCCTCCTCGTTCTCATTGGTCTGCTGGTCAGCAGCGGGCTGCTGCTGGTGGTCGGTTCCCTGGTTGCCATAGTTTGGCTGGCTGCCAGGGTATGGGAGCGATATGGCTTCCGAAAGGTCACGTACAACAGGGAGTTGAGCCGACGCCGCGCCTTTATCGGTGACACCATTGACTACACGGTTGCGCTCAACAACGACAAGCCTCTGCCCCTCATCTGGGTTGAGTCTCAGGACCCATTCCCCGAGGGGCTGGAGTTGGCTGGCGCGGTGGTTCGCGGGGCGACCCTGGAAACCAATCGCCACCACAGTATCACGACCTCCCTCCTGCCCTACCAGCGGGCCACCTGGAAGTTTGCCATGCGCTGCAACCGGCGGGGTTATCATCGTATCGGCCCGGTGCGGATGCGAAGCGGCGATATTTTCGGCTTTGCTTCTTCCGAGACTCGCCGCACGGACGTGGAGAACATTCTGGTCTATCCTCGTGTCGTTGACATCGAGGAACTTCTGACCCCACCGCAGCATCCGTTCGGCCTGGTGCGCGGGAAGCTGCCGCTGTATCACGACACCAACCGCGTCCGAGGACACAGGGACTACCGCACCAGCGACCCGCTGAAGCATATTGACTGGAAGGCGACGGCGAGGGCTGGCGAATTGCAGACCAGAGTCTATGAGCCGGCGGTATCACTGAATATGCTGATTGCCCTGAACGGTTCTTCCAGCGATTTTGTCTGGCAAGGCACCAACCGTCGGCTGTTCGAACGGGCGGTGACTGCTGCTGCGTCCGCCGCTGTCCTGGCCGACCGTCTGGGGTACAGCTATGGGATGATTTCCAACGCGGTGGCGTCTTATTCCGGCAAATGGCTCAGTGTTCCGACCGGGGCCTCAACCTCGCAACTGCCCATGATACTGGAAGCGCTGGCTATGGCCGCTCCCTATGTAGTGGCGATGCTGCCCGACGTGTTCCGAGCCGAGTGTGAGCAGCTTCCTCCGGGGGCGACTGTGCTGTTTGTCACCGGTGCCATCACCCCTTCGATTCCGGAGCAATTGCAGGCCATAGGGGAACGGGGATCGCGCATATTGGTCCTATATGCCGGCGACGGACAACCTCCTGAACGCATTGGCGACATTCCTGTGACTGGCATGGGACACCTGCTAGACAGTCTGCCTGAGTCCGATAGTGACTACGGGGACGATATGGAATTCGGCATCAGCGAGGCGTTGGATGGCGCTGTCCTGGAGAGCTAGGGTAATTACCGCAGTCACTCTTTTCCTTGAGGGCTGCGCACTGTATCTGATCATCGCCGTCTTTGCTCACCTGGCCAAGTTCGGGCAGTTGAAGATGCCCTTTTGGCTTGTGCTTCTATCCTTGGTGTGGGCATACGCTCTCTCTTCCTGGATACTGAGTCTGCGGATTACGCCGGTGATGCGTGGACTGGTCGGATTGGCACTGGGTGTTCCTTCGCTGCTCGTGCTCACTGCCTGGAATGCCGGGGAAACGGTATCGCCCTTCTATCCATTGTTGTATGGCGGATTGAAGGGGGTGGGGTTGTTCGTCGGCTCGGTCATGTTCCTGCTGGTGGTTTGGTGGCGAGGAATAGGGCTGTCGAGAGAAGAGGTAACTCTCGACATCGTGCGGTCCTCCTTCCAGGCCGGCTTGGTTGTGATGCTGGCAGCGGCGGTGATTGACGCTGCAACCACCGGGAGAATAGTCAGCGGCTTTCTGGTGGTTGGCTACTTTGCCGTGGGACTGCCGGGTATGGCGCTGGCCCGGTTCTCGTCTGAAACAGGCGAAGAGCGTGACATGCCGACTCAGTGGCTTTGGCCCATTGCCGCCAGCGCCGGAGCCGTGTTGGTCCTGGGGCTGTTGATCAGCGGAGTCGGCCTAGGTGGTCTGGACGACGTAACGCGAGCAGTTGCCAGCGCTATCGGCGCCGCGGGCTACTGGATGCTGGAGCCTGTGCTGCTGCTTATCGGGCTGTTGGCCGGCGCGCTGGTGAGTGTAGGCAACTGGTTCTCCGACCTGATGGGCGGCGGCAACCTGGACGGTCTCATTGAGGCACAGCGCCGCCTGGATGAGTTCCACCAAACCCTTCGCGAGACTGAGACGGAACCCGGCGGCGGCGGATGGTTCACGGTGCTGAAGTGGGGAGCCGCAGCGATTGGCATGGCCGCCGCCACATGGATTGTCTACGCACTGTTCCGCTCCCGTCGCCGCCGAGGACGGGATAGCGAGGTCGTGGAAAGCCGTGAGTCGCTATTCAGCTTGGAACGTGTCGGGGACGATCTGGGCGATGCGTTTGGGGGATTGTTTTCCGGGTTGCGCAGGGGGCGGCGAAGGCAGTCCAGAGCGAGACCCCGGTCGCCTCGCGATTACTACCACGCCCTGCTGGAGTTCGCCAGCCGTGCCGGACGTCCCAAGGAAAGATGGGAAACCCCGAGAGAGCATCAGCGGGGTCTTTCCGGGGTACTGCCCGCCGACCCGGTGGCGCAAATCGTGGACGAGTTTCAGGACGCTCACTACGGAGCAGCTTCGCAAGATCCGGAGAGGCTGGAGCGGCTGGAATCGGGGCACCGGGAACTGGAGGAGTTTCTGCGCGAGAACCCGCCGGAGAAGTGATGGTGTTGCGATTTCCACTCCCACCCTATCCCTCTCCCCACGGGAGAGGGAACTTCTTTACTGGAAGGCTGGGATTACCTCGTCGGCTATCTTCGCCATGACGCTACGAATCGCGGGGATGTCGCCGGAGTTCAGGGCGAGAATGAAATGCTGCACTCCTGCCTCGCTGAATGCTTCCAGGCCGGCGCTGAGGGCCCCCATGTCGTCGCCGGGAAGCCTGGCGCGACTGGCCGCGCGCTGGCTGGAAGGGCCGCCGTGGACTTCCACCTCGACACGGGTGGACATGGCGATGTCATCGGGATTGCGCCCCGCTGCCCGTGCCAGTGAATGTATTTCCGCGCGTCCGATGGCGAAGTCTTCCGGGGACAGGCCGGTGGGGTGCCAGCCGTCGCCCAGGCGGGCCGTGCGCCGGAGCGCGCCGGGAGAGGAGCCGCCAACCCATAAGGGTATGCTGGCCTGCGCCGGCTTGGGAGAGAAGTACAGGTCGGAGAAGTCCCAGTTGCGGCTGTGGTACTCCGGCTTGGCGCTGGCCCAAAGCTCCCGCATCAGGTTGATGCACTCGTTGGTCAGCGAGCCGCGCTGCGACATGGGGATTCCCAGAGCCTCAAACTCCTCGGTCATTGCGCCGACGCCGACGCCCAGGGTGACGCGACCACCGGACATCTGGTCCAGCGTAGCGGCGTATTTAGCCAGCTCCACCGGGTTGTGGTAGGGCAGCACCAGCACTGATGTTCCCAGCGTCACCCGGCTGGTGGTGGCAGACATATATGACAACATGGCCATGGGATGGTAATACGGCCGGTCTTCCAGGCGCTCGCGGATATAGCCGGTGTTGAACAGGTGGTCCATAACCCAGAGGGAGTCATAGCCCATCTGCTCCGCTTCCGGCCCCAGCTCAAGCACCTGCTGCGGGTCCGCAACGCCCCAGTTGTTGGGGATGGTAACGCCGATTTGCGTCATTTGCTGCCCTCACCCTAACCCTCTCCTTCTGGGAGAGGGGATATATTTCAGGCCGTGGTCACTGCCGCGATTACCGACGCGGTCTCGACTGCGGCCAGGGCGGCATTTGCGCCCATGTTGCCGGACTTGCCGCCGGCCCGGTTGAGGGCCTGTTCCATATTCTCGGTGGTAAGCACCCCGAATATGGTGGGGACTCCCGTGTCCATGCCGACCGACCCGGCGCCGCCCTGCGCCTGACCGGCCACCATGTCGTAGTGAGTGGTTTCGCCGCGAATGATTGCACCCAGGCAGATAACGGCATCGCAGCGTCCGCTCTTGGCGAAGGCGTGGGCAACCACCGGCAACTCGAAGGAGCCGGGAACCCAGGCGACGGTGATGTCGGAGTCGCGCACCCCGCAGCGGGTCAGCGTCTCCAGTGCGCCTTCCAGCAACTGCTTGGTGATGATTTCGTTAAACCGGGCAACTGCTATGCCTACTCTCAGTCCCTGACCGTTCATGTCGCCTCTAAGCTCGTTGGGCACAATCAGCACTCCTCTGTTGGTATAGATGACCATCGGCGCAGAGAGTTACGCCATCGTGGTCAAGACTCCTGCGGCTGCTGAACGCCAGCCTGCAGCACTTTTTCCACAAATTCCTCCTCGCCGACCATGCCCGAAACGGTGGAGAACTCGTTGATGATGGTCAGCGGAACCTGGCGGACGCCGTAGCGGCGCACCAGGTCCGGGAACTCCTCCGCTTCGATGACGTCGGCGACGATGTGCCTGCTTTCCACGGCCATGGCGTGGGCCAGCAGTGCCATGCCGGCGGAAACCTCGCTGCCGGGGGTTACGAATACCTGAATATGCACGGGCCGATTGACCCGGCGCAACTGCTTGCGGGAGTTGACCGACAGCCGCGTTACCCCCCGCGAGACCGCCTTGACGCTGTCTATGAACACCGGCAACTCGTAGCCGAGCGGCAGGCCGTAGAACCGCACCCTGCCGCCGGATTCCATCCCCAGCAAAACCGCCGGAACTCGGGAGACGCCATCCGTCCGGGCTTTTTCCTGCTCCGCAAAGAAATCCACAGTTTCCAGCGTAAGTTTCGGCGAGAGGGCCGTCATCTCCTCAAGCAACTGCTGCACCTGGGGGCAGTAGCGGCAATCGCGGCCAGGGATGGCAATAGGGGAAGGGCGCTGGGTGAAGAAGCGCAAGGTGACATCTGTCTTCAGGTGCTTGCGAAATTCACGTTTCAGACGCGATTTGTCCTGGGCCGGTATCAGAGTCTGCTGGGCGGTCGCCATCGGGCGAACTCCTCTGAGGCGGGAAGATGCTGCGGCCAGTTTACACGGGCTGGCGAAGCATATCTACCCTGATGACCGCTGAGGAAACGGTCCGAGATGCTACAAGGCTTTACAATGGGCAACACTCAGGAAAGGGAACCAGACAGGTGGAGTGAAACCCGCCTGCATTCACTCTGTCCGCATGAGGCGGAACATTGCTGGGACAGGTCGTGACTCGTTGGAGAAGAAGACCGCCGGCTAGCTGCTTTCGTCCAGCATATTTCGGATGGTGAACATTCGCTGGAAGAGGGTGAAGCAAGACACGGCTGCCATGAGGACGAGGATGCCGAACAGGAGCCAGGGTATCCAGCCGAGGAGCAGGCCGATGCCCAGCAGTATCACGCGCTCGGTGCGGGTCATGAGGCCGGCGCGAGTGAATACGCCCAAACCTTCGCCCCGCGCCCGGAGGTAGCTGACTCCCTGGGAGAAGATGAGGGCCAGCAGCAAGGCGGTTATGAAGAAGGCGCGGTATTCATCGCTGTGGTCGGCTCGCAGGGCGTAAATGCCCAGGCCCACGAATAAAGCGGCCTCGCCCAGGCGGTCGAATACTGAGTCCAACAACGCGCCGAAGGGGGTTTCCCGGCCGGTGAGGCGGGCTAACGCGCCGTCCATCAGGTCGAGGATGCTGCCGACCAGGAAGGCGACGCCGCCCCAGAGCAGCCAGCCCGATGCCACCAGGTAAGCGGAAACCACGCAGACGGCGAAACCCAGCAGGGTGATGGCATTGGGAGTGAGTCCCACGGCCTGGAAAAGCCGGGCGCCCGGCTCTTCGAAGTAGCTTCGGACGGCCCCTCTAAGCTGTTCTCTGACCGGCAATGCCATGAGCCACCTGTATGCAGGACTGGTAGTATTGTTCCACGCGCCGGGCGACGACCTGCCAACGGTATTGCTCGGCAGTGGCTCTGCCTTGCCCACCCATTTTCCGGCGCAGGTCAGGGTCCAGAATCAGAGTTTGCAGTTCCAAGGCCAGGGATTCGACGCTCTTGTTCTGGAAGAGCGATCCCTGTCGTCCGTGCTGCATGACGCCCTGGTATCCCTCTATGCCTGAAGCCACAATAGGCTTGCCCGCAGCCATGGCTTCGAGAAGGACAATGCCGAAGCTCTCGCCCCCGGTAGCCGGAGAGCAGAAAATATCGGCGGAGGCATAGTATCGAGGGAGGTCCTCATAGGGAACGCGACCGACAAATTCCACGTCCTGCAAGTTCTGAGAGCTGAGCACATGGTAGGAGTCCTTGTCGGGCGTGCCCGGCCCCACCACTATGAGGCGGAGGTCCGGCATATCCCACTTCAGCCTTCCGTAGGCTTCCAGCAGGTATCGAAGTCCCTTACGCTTTTCCAGCCGCCCCACGAAAATCAGGTTGGTCTTGCCGTCCTGGTATTGGGGCCACGGCACTGCTCTCTGAGAGAAGTGGTCCACGTCTATGCCGTTGGGGATGATTTCGTATTCACCCGGGAAGGCCTCGCTGACATAACGCATGGCCGCCGGGGAAACCGCGATGCTGCCGTGGAGCCGACTGCGCCAGCGCTTGATGACCGGGCGGCTCATCCTGTAAAGGTGCTGGCGGTTGCGGCAGGCGTGAAAGGTGCCGACGTTAACGGTGTTGGAGTATTCCAGGACGGTAAGGGGCAGGATGGGGGCCATAGGCTCGTGCAGGTGGATGACATCGTACTGCTCGCGCTGGAGGAGCGCTCGTATCCGGCGGGCCAACCATACGGAGAGGGAGACGCGGGCGATGGAACCGTTGCTGGGCAGGGGAACGGAGCGGCCCAGAGGCACGAGCAAGTCGCCGTCCTGACACTCGCGTGACGGGGAATGGGGGGCGAGCACCTGAACTTCGTGCCCCGACCGCTCCAACTCCCGGGCCAACTGCGACACATGGATGGTTACGCCGCCGGGCCAGGTGAAATCGTAGGGCGACACCATCGCAATCTTCAACGGCAGCCTCCTGAGCTTACCGAAGGGCTGAAAACGCCGCTTTCCGCCGTTGCGTCTACTCTTCCCCCGCTATGAAAGCGTCGGTCATATCCCGTGCGGTGTCGTCAGTGTACTGCACAGGGGGCGACTTCATGAAGTAGGCGCTGGGACCCTCGACCGCCCCGGCAAGGCCCCGGTCCATGGCCAGCTTGGCGCAGCGGACGGCGTCAACGACGACTCCGGCGGAGTTGGGGCTGTCCCAGACTTCCAGCTTGGCCTCGAGGCTGATGGGAGCGCCGCCGAAAATCTGCCCTTCCATGCGGATGTAGCACCATTTGCGGTCTTTCAGCCAAGGGACGTGGTCACTGGGGCCGACGTGGATGCTGTCGGGGTCTATTTCTTCATCCAACTGGGAGGTTACGGCGCCGGTCTTGGAAATCTTCTTGGAGGTGAGGCGTTCCCGCTCCAGCATATTCAGGAAATCGGTGTTGCCGCCGAAGTTCAACTGGTAGGTGTTCTCCAGCTTGACGCCGCGGTCTTCAAACAGGCGGGTGAGCACGCGGTGGGTGATGGTAGCGCCGAGCTGGGACTTGATGTCGTCGCCGATGATGGGGACGCCGCGCTCTTCGAAGCGGTTGCGCCAGTATTCTTCGCGGGCGAGGAACACGGGGATGCAGTTGACCATGGCGCAGCGGGCGTTGAGTATCTGCTCGACGTACCACTTGGTGGCCTGCTCGCTGCCCACGGGGAGGTAGTTGATGACCACGTCCACCTCACGGTCCCGGAGGATGCCGGTGATGTCGGAGGTGGAGTGGTTGGATTTCCTGACGAGGTGGGAGACGTAACGGCCGATGCCGTCGTGGGTCATTCCCCGCTCCACCTTGACGCCGGTGTGGGGAACGTCTGCGAACTTTATTGTGTTGTTCGGCTGGGTGAAAACGGCTTCAGACAGATCCTTGCCGACCTTGTTCTCGTCAATGTCAAAAGCAGCGACGACCTCGATGTCCTCGATACGGTAGTCGCCAATCCGGTTGTGCATTACTCCGGAGACTGTCTCGTTCTCGGGCGTCTCTACGTACTTGTAAAGGCCCTGAACCAGAGAGGAGGCGCAGTTACCTACGCCGATGATGGCTACCTTGACTTTGCCCACTTAGTGGCTCCTTTGCGCCGGCGAGTGTTCCCGCGCGGCAAGCGATGCGACAGAAATCCGCCGGACGCCCGGATGCGGCAAACCGGCCCCAATGCTGCGCTAGATTGTAGCAATTAGGCTCCCCGCGCTCAACCAGCCCTTCAGGGCGCCCGTTTTAGTCGAAGAACCGGACGATGGCTGTGCGGTCGTCGTAGCGGAAACGGACGCCGAGCTTTTCGGGCACCCGGCCCTCGACCAGCCTTCCCGCGATGATTTCCTCGATGCGGCCAGTGGCTTCTTCGGGGGTGGCCGCGCTGCGGACTATTTCGGCCAGTTCCGCGGCATCCATGTTGTCGGTGACGCCATCGGTGGCCAGTACGATACGCGCGCCGGGCTCGATGTTGATGTCGCGGCGAACCATCTCGCCGAGGGTTCCGGCTGCGCCGACGGCGCGGGCAACGCCGACGTGCAGGAAACCGCCAAGCCGCCCGCAGAGACGGTCGTGGGAGTCGGGCGTTACGTGGATGATGGGGCTGTCACCCGCGGCGGCCACGTGCAGCCGCCCCCCGCGGTAGAGAGCCACGGAGACGGTGGTGAGCAAGAAGCGACCACCCCCAACGCCAAAGAACTCGTTGTTGACGTCGTTGACAGTGGCAGCGATCTCTTCGATGGTGTCCGCGTTGCTCTCGGCCAGCGCTTCGGCGAGTTCGCGGCTGGCCTCGGCCCCGCCGTGGCCGGTTACACCGTCCATGACCACGTCCAGGAAATCGCCGTTGCCCAGGTCGCGGGTCAGCAGATTGTCTTCGCCATGGGCTGAATTGTCTTGCAGCGTTGAAAATGTGCTGGCAACCATAGGAAGCGTCCTCAGTGTCTCCTTAAAGTTCAGGTTGTTTCGGCTATTGCAATTCTCCCCCACCCTAACCCTCCTCCGCTGGGGGAAGGAACTTTCTAAGCGGAGAAGTCCGCAAGCTCGGTATCGACGTCGAATTTGAAGCGGGT
>VXOI01000101.1 GCA_009840175.1 Chloroflexota bacterium
CTACGGGGCCACCACGGGCCAGCGCACGGTGACCGTACCCACCACGGGCAGCGTCGCCTTCACCGTCGCCACCACCGACGACCAGGCCGACGAGGCCGACGGGTCGGTTACGGCCACGGTGGACGCGGGCAGCGGCTACACGGTGTCGTCGTCCCAGTCTGCGGCAACCGTAACCGTGGCCGACAACGACGACGCGCCCCAGCCGGAGATCAGCATTTCGGGCGGCAGCGGGATCACCGAGGGCGGGAGCGCCAGCTTCACCGTCAGCGCCAGCCCGGCGCCGGCGGCCAACCTGGACGTGAAGGTCACGGTCACCCAGAGCGGCGACTACGGGGCCACCACGGGCCAGCGCACGGTGACGATACCCACCACGGGCAGCGTTGCCTTCACCGTCGCCACCACCGACGACTCTACCGACGAAGCCGACGGCTCGGTCACCGCCACGGTGGACGCGGGCAGCGGCTACACGGTGTCCTCGTCCCAGTCTGCGGCCACGGTCAGCGTCGCCGACAACGACGACGCGCCCACGCCGGAGATCAGCGTCACCGGCGGCGGCGGGATCACCGAGGGCGGGAGCGCCAGCTTCACGGTCAGCGCCAGCCCGGCGCCGGCGGCCAGCCTGGACGTGAAGGTCACGGTCACCCAGAGCGGGGACTACGGGGCCACCACGGGCCAGCGGACGGTGACGATACCCACCTCGGGCAGCGTTGCCTTCACCGTCGCAACCACCGACGACTCTACCGACGAGGCCGACGGCTCGGTCACGGCCACGGTGAACGCGGGCAGCGGCTACACGGTGTCGTCGTCCCAGTCTGCGGCAACCGTAACCGTGGCCGACAACGACGACGCGCCGGAGATAAGCGTGACCGTGGAGGACGCCTCGGCGACGGAGGGCGGCGTCCTGACGTTCACGGTGCGGCTGTCGGCGGCGTCCACCGAGGAGATCACGGTCCGCTGGTACACCGCGCCGGCCTATGACCGGACGGACGACCGGGCGCATAGATCCGACTACCAGTCTGCGGAGGGCGAGCTGGCGTTCGCGCCGGGAGTGACCGTGCTGACGGGGGAGGTGTGGCTGGAGCAGGACGCGGAGGACGAGCCGGACGAGTACTTCGCGGTGGAGGCGTTCCTGCCCGGCAACTTCCTGGTGCCGGACGCGGTGGGAACCATGACCATCGTGGACGACGACTAGGCGGGAGACTCTGAAACAGCGAAGCGCCACAAGGTGCCCGCGGCATTGCCGCCGGCACCTTGCTTTGCTCTGCGGCACGGAACACAGCCTGAGGTGGCGGTACAGGGTTCCATCCAGGCAAGTTCAACCCCGCCGCAAACCGCGCGAAGAAAGCGATTTGGACGCGCTCAAGGCGCTCCGGTGGTAGCATCTAACCGGCGCTCCTCGTTTCGGGTGGTTTTGCCGTATCGGAAACCATTATCCCCAAAGCAGGGGGCGATTCCTTACCCTTTCACAACCCCGACGCATTCATCCTTGCGGTGGATTGATAACAAGCTGGAGCAGGAGAAACGGATGTCATACGAACCGGCCAGGGAAATAGAAGAGCTGAACCGGATATTCCAGCTCCAGAAGGCCAACTCCTCGCCATCCAACGCTCCATCCTACGAGGAGAGACTCGACCGCCTGAGCCGGATAGAGCGGCTGTGCCGGGACAACGAGAGAGAGATTTCCGCAGCGCTGGAAAAGGACTTCGGGAGCCGGAACCCGGACATGACGTTTCTGGCGGACATCTACCCGCAGCTCTCCCACGCCAGGCACGCGAAGGCGCGCCTGAAGCAGTGGATGAAGAAGGAGAGGACCCCGTCGGGACTGCTTGGCCTCACCGGCCAGCGCACCTACATTCTGCACGAACCCCTGGGCGTCGTCGGCGTCATGTCCCCGTTCAACGCGCCGGTGGGTCTGGCCTTCGACCCCGCCATCGACGCCATTGCCGCCGGCAACAGCGTGATGCTCCGAATTTCCGAGAACGCTCCCCACGCCGCCGAGCTGATCAAGTCCCTGGTTTCCGCGCGCTTCAAGGCAGAGGAGATGGCCGTGGCCACCGGCGGCCTGGAGGTGTCGCGGGCCTTTGCCGCCCTGCCCTGGGACAAGCTGCTCTTCACGGGAGGCACCGAGGTCGGGAAGAGGATTCTCTCCGCCGCCGCCGAGAACCTCACCCCGGTGATTCTTGAACTGGGCGGAAAATCCCCGTGCGTCATCCTGGACGACGCCAACGTCGCCGAGGCGGGCATGAAAATCGCCCGGGTGCGTCAGATGAACGCGGGGCAGGTGTGCGTTGCGGGGGATTACGCGCTGCTGCCCGAAAGACACCTGGAAGCGTTCATCGAAGCGGTGGTCCGGGCCGACCGGGAGGCCTACCCTTCCATCCTGGACAACGGCGAGTTCACCTCCGTCATACATCAGGCCGCCTACGACCGGCTGGTGGGATACATCGCCGAGGCCGAGGCCCACGGCTGCCGGGTCGTCCGCTCCAAACCGGCCAACGAGGAAGTCCCGGACCCCGCCACCAGGAAGCTGCCCCTGACCCTGGTCGTCAACCCCGCGGACCACCTGAAGGTGTCCCGGAACGAGGCCTTTGGCCCGATACTGTCGGTGTACACCTACGCGGCCCTGGATGACGCGATAGCGTTCGTCAATGGGAGGGAGAAGCCGCTTGCGCTCTACGTCTTCGGAAGAAACCGCCGCGCTATAGACAAGATCATCGGCAGCACTTCCAGCGGCGGGGTGACGGTCAACGACCTGATCCTGCACGCCGGGTCCGAGACCATGGGATTCGGCGGCGTGGGGCACAGTGGAATGGGCCGGTACAAGGGCGGCTTCATCGGCTACCAGGCGTTTTCGAATCCCAAGTCCGTATTCG
This sequence comes from Chloroflexota bacterium, assembly GCA_009840175.1. Taxonomy (GTDB): domain Bacteria; phylum Chloroflexota; class Dehalococcoidia; order Lucifugimonadales; family UBA3495; genus VXOI01. Next base: position 2,874 of record VXOI01000101.1, read on the forward strand.
AACAGGGATTGCTGGGGCGGTTCATGGGGTTCTTCTTCCCGCCGTTCAAGAGCGACCGGACCAGGAGAATGCTCCGGCGCCGGGTCGGCTTGTGAGGCGAACAGCCCGATGATGCTCACCGTCGCGTTCCGCCGCGATTCCTGCACCCGGTAGTCATCCCCCGCGCAACTGGTGTCCCGCCGGCGCGGGGCAGCCCGGCGGGAAGACGCGGAACCGGCGAAGGACAAGCTGGCCTACCTGGGAGATGCCATCATGGACGGTGTCGACTTTGAGGGCATTACGCCGGACAAGCGGAATGAATGGCTGAACCAGTCCAACAGCGACTTTGAGACGCTGTTGGTATTGGCGAACCGCGAGACCAAGTTTGCGAAGACGGTCGCCGATAAGCAGGCGGTGTTTGGCCTGTTCACCAACGCCGTGAAGTCGAACCGCGATGATTGGGTGTATGACTTTGAGATACCCAACCTGCGCAACAAAGCTCTTTTCTTCGCGGACACCTACAACGAATCATTAGACGCTGCCGACAATTCGTATGATCCGGTCATCAAATGGAGTCGTGACCTGCGCAACGAATTTCAGCGTGGGCGACGGATAGTTTACAGCGAGGCCAATCGCATCCAATCGCTGTATCGCCCGTTCGTTATCAAGCAGCACTTCGCCGACTACACCATGAACGACGTGCTCACCTTGAACCACTACGAAATGTTTGGGCCAGAATTGCAGAAGTCCAACAAGATGATCAACTTCTGCGTGAACGGCAAAGCCTTCTATGTCCTGGCTACGGACAAGCCCGCCGATTTCCACTTCACCGGCGACACCCAATGCCTGCCCCTCGCCGACAGGAAGGAAGGCGCCATCGTGCTGGACGACAAGACCACGCTTGAGGGCGTTCCGCCGGAGGCGTGGGAGTACCAACTGGGCAGCCGCTCGGCCCTGGAGTGGGTGCTGGATCAGTACAAGGAGCGTAAGCCCCGGGACCCCACCATCGCCGAGCGGTTCAACGCCTACCGCTTTGCCGACCACAAGGAACAGGTGATAGACCTGCTGCGTCGGGTGTGCGCGGTCAGCGTGAAGACCATGGACGTGGTGGACGACATGGCCTATTGGGAAGACGGACAACTGATAGTGTTCGGCGACCGGGATAAGCGCGAATGGACGATGCTGGGACTGGAGGCCATGTTCAGCCGCTACGACGATTCTGATGACGACCTGGAATATCAGGCCTGGCTGGCGTCGTTGCCGGACATCAGGGAAGGCGGGAATTAGCCAATGGTGGGCGACGTCGTATGGTGGGCGACGTCGTACTGGCTCCCTTTCCCTTCACCAACTTGCAGCAAGCCAAGATCTGGCCTGTACTGGTGGTGGCTGACGTGCGTGATGGGGCGGAACGCGATTGGATAGTGTGCGAAATAACCAGCGGCCGGGCTGCCCACGCCCGAGAAGTGGCCATAATGCCGGGGAATCTGCAATCCGGGCAATTGCGCCGGCGCAGCAGCCGGGTGCGCCCAGATCGGCTGACCACGTTGAACGAGGAGGTATTCCGGCGGACCATCGCCCGGCTGACCGATTCCAAAACCGTGGAGATGCTGGCATCGGTCATCTCCTTGTTCTAGCCGGTTGTTTTCCGCTGCGTTCATCCTGGAGCGGCCCAAGTTACTATCCAGTCAGCGACGGTTGCTTCAACATGGCGGAGCAGCCCCGTTCGTCCACCAGGTGGTTCACGGACACCCGGCCGTGGCTATCGTAGCCGGTGGTATAGGCGAACTGCACCTCGGCGCCCCAGGGCACCCGCCCGCCGATTCGGACGGTCCCGCCTTCGTGCCTGCCGACAGACCGTGGCCCGCCGGCGCCCTTGATCACCACGCCGTTGCGTCCACCCTTCTGCCAGGCCATCACCTTCAACTCCACCGGGGCCACCAACTCCGCCGGCGACGGCGCGAACAGCGCCTCGTGCCGCCGCCGCAGCAGGTCCCCCGACGGCTTGCGCTTGCCGTTCATTACCTGGGAGAGCATCCCGATGCTGATGCCGGCCCGCCGCGCCGTCTCGTTCTGCGACCACCCGTGAGCGTCCATGCGCTCCCACAGGGCGTTGGGGTCAATTTCGGCAGGCTGGGCGGTCTCCACCTTCACCGGAGCCTCCAGCACCGTTTCCATCCGGGACTGGGCGGACGGGCTGAGATTGCGCTGGCCCCGGCTGACCTGGACGACGTACCCATAGGTCAGGCCCGTCCGGTCCGCCACCTGCCGCAGGGTCATTCCTCGTTCTCTGGCCCGCTCCCGGAGATAGGTGCTCTCGCCACCGTGGATCACGCCGCCCTGGCGGTGGACCACGCCCTGGGGAGGGACCCAGCCCAGGACGGACTCGATCTTGCCGCGCATGTAGGGGGTTAGGTTCTTCCTGCCCCTGGCAACCTGGGACAGGTGGGAGGGACCGACGCCCATGAGGGCGGCCAGTTCGTTGAGGTTGAGGCCGCGCTCCCTGGCGGCCACGGCCAGGTGCGACTCGGCCCGGCCGGTGGCGGCTTCGCTGGTGAGATTGGCGCTGCTGGCGTTGTCCTTGCCGTGGGTCTGGACGCTGGGTTCGACTTTGTAGCTGACGGTACTCGTGGTGTTGGCCTTCATGTCTTTTCCTCCAAAACGCAGAAAGCGGGGCCGGCCCCTGTCCTTTCGGTTCAGGGCCGACCCCGCTGGGATGCAGGTATGTATTCGGTTGTGATGTGGTTCAGGAGCCGCTCCGGCGGCCCCTTGGGCAATGGCTTCCACCGCCCGGCACGGAGGCGCCGGCGATGGCTTGGACGGTTACGGTTCGGTCATGGACGTTCCTCCGTTGTCGTGGTTATGGTTGACAGGGTTGTGGTGGCCGCCGACGCCGTGGCGACGGCAGTGGTTCGCGCCAGCGTGTCCCAGCTGGGATGAGATTCCGGCGCAGGGACATCAGAAGACGCACGTCTCCCCGGGAGCGACGCCGCCCAGGAAGGTGGCGCGATTGGGGAGGGAAAATCAGGTGGGGAAGGGGGAGCGGTTGCGCCGGGCGGCCACGCCGTGAACGGGCTATGGCAAGGCGCAGGGCGCAACGAAGAACGCCGCCGGTCCCGACGGGAATGGCAGCGGCGGCAATGAGAAGGAGCGGCTACGCCGGGACGTGGTGGAAATTAGCGCCCGGGCAGACTTGGCGGTAGCCGTGAGCGAGGATGGAGAGGGCTACGCGGTGACGGAATGCGGCGTCAACGGCGGCGGCGTTACCGCGAAAGAGGTCCAGGCTGGCAACGGCGTCCAACCGGAGATGGTCAGGACCGCCGCGACGCTGCTGACTTTGAGCAACGGCGCCGGGACGTGCGGACGCGGCCGGAGGCGAAGCCGTTCCCAGCCGCAGCGTAAGGGGTGAGCGCGGTGTCGTGTGCGCTCGGTGAGAGTTGGACCGAGGGGTTTAGGTCAGAGTCTGCCGTGTTGGTTCCGTTTCACCTCCTGGACGACATTGGGGATGCTGACCACCGCTTTGCGAAACGGCGCCAGCGCGGTTTGATGTCCCGCATCGACACAGACGCCGGAGGAGCAGGGCTCGACTCCGTGATCCGCGTCACGCAGCGGGTGGCGCTTGTCTCCGTTGAGGCCGTGTCAGGGAGAGCGAGGCTCGATCCCTGGCGAACGGTCCGGGTCGGGGACGGACCCGCCAGCTTTCGGTCGGGAAAGGCTGGAAAAACCGTAAACTGCATCGATTATCGCCCGCGCGATTGCCCCAGGGAACGGATTTAGCAAGCGCCTGGCCCGCACCGCCGGTGATCGCTTGCCCGGCGCTTGCCGCCATCATCTCTAACGTAAAGTGAGCCACCACGCCGCGCGGTCGGCCCCGGCGCCGTCCCAGAGCAGGCGGCCTATTTCCGCCACCGGCCCATTGCCAGTGCCCGGCGCAGCCAGCGCAGGATGAACCGCCGGGCCAACGCCTTCCTGGTGTTGGCCAGGGCCTTCCAGCGCCAGCGGGTCTGGTTCCTGCGTGCGAAGCCCACGGCGGGATACTCCGCCGGCGGCAGGGTGAGACCGTGCTCCTCCAGGAGGGCCAGTTCCACGGTGAGCAGTTTCTCCTCCATGGTGAGCCAGGCCAGACCCCGGCCCACCCGGGGATGGCCGTCCCGCAGCTTGCGATACTTCTGCACCAGGGGCCAGGCGTCGCCGTAGACCTCCGTGTCGTCATTCGCCGGTTCCACGGTCACCAGCTCCGGGTACTTCCTCCGGGTCGGCCTGGGCCGTGCGTTGAGGCCCAATCCCTCAACCGGAGGAGCGGCATAGGTCTCCGTCAGGTCCGCATCCCCCGCCGGGGCCGGGGCAGACTTCCCGACTACGCTGGCGGTCTCGCCGCTGGCGACGGCAGTTCCCCCGGCCCGGCCGCCGGAACGCAACTCCCGGCGCAGTTCCTTCACCACTTCCTCCAACGCCGCCACCCGCCGCTCCAACCGGCGGTACTGTTCCTGGCCCTCATTGTCGCCCCCATCCCCGGTCCGCTCGTCCCGGGACAGCAGCAGCAGTTCCAACGCCTGGCCCAGGCGCGCCGTCAACTCCCCGGACTTCTCGTGCCGGGCCAGGGTCTTGTAGTTGACGCCCAGGGCTTCCGCCGCCTCCAGCTTGCCCTCCCGCTCCACCAATTCCCGCAGGAACCTTCGCAACACCAGCTCCCGCAACTCCCCGGCATCAGCCATGCTCTCAATCCGCGCATCCTTCGCGTCCTGATCTTCCATGTTCAATCTCCTGGTCGTGATGTCCGGTAGGGGGCAATCCCGCCCGGACCGGGCCACGCCAACGAACTGCTCGCTCCGACGTGGCCGGGCGCTTGCTTCCCAAAAGAGCCTGTCCCAGAAAACGCTTGTTTCGACAGGGAGGAGTGATGAG